>NZ_JBVVPV010000007.1:0-112124 GCF_055811735.1 Mesorhizobium sp. WSM4850
TAGTGAATAGTGAATAGTGAATAGTGAATAGTGAATAGTGAATAGTGAATAGTGAATAGTGAATAGTGAATAGTGAAGCAGGGTCTCTTTGTGGCCTATGGTCAAGCACGATTTTGACCATTCACCATTCACTATTCACCACTTCACCATTCACCGCTTGATACACCTCATCACGACCCCTGCAGCGATGTCGCCAGACGGTCTGTCGACAGCCATGCGTCTGGCCACCTCGGCAAAACCGTCCTTCTGCCATGCGCGATAGGCGGTATCGGAAAACAGCGCCTCCAACTGCCGCGCCAGGTAGTGCGGTCGCACATATTCGTTGTAGCTTTCCGGCACGATCGGGCGGTCGGCGATGAGATTGGGCAAGGAGGCGCTCCATACGGTGACCAGGCGTTGGGCCATCCGCATGACCGGATCGAGCCGGTAGCAGGAGATCATCGGCACACCCGACAGCGCCAGTTCCAGCGACACCGTTCCCGATGCGATCAGCGCTGCGTCGGCCTTGCCGAAGGCCTGCCATTTGCGCTCGGGATCAAGGATGATCTCCGGCTTCTCGTCCCAGCTTGCCACCGAAGCCCTGACCAGGTCGGCGACATGCGGCACCGTCGGCAACAGCAGGCGCAAGCGGTGTCCGCGCGCACGCAGGATCGAGATCGTCTTGCCGAACGGGCCGGCCAGCCGTCGCACCTCGCCGCGACGCGAGCCGGGCAGCACAAGCAGTGTCTTCACACGATCGTCGGACAGGTCGCGCGGCAGGCTTTGCGCCTTGGCGGCGCCGAGCACGCCCGGATCGTGGGTAAGGCGATGGCCGACATAGGTGCCGGTCGGACCGCCGAGGCGGGCGAGTTCCCTCACTTCGAAAGGCAGGATGCAGAGGATGTGGTCGACATACGGTTTCATCGCCACCGCCCTGCCCGGCCGCCATGCCCAGACGCTCGGGCAGACATAGTGGACGATCGGGATTGCCGGATCGGCGGCACGCACCTTTTTCGCCACGCGCAGCGAAAAATCCGGGCTGTCTATGGTGATGAGGCAGTCCGGCTTTTCATTGGCGACCGCACCGGCCGTCTGGCTGATCCGTCGTATCAGGCGCGGCAGATCGCGCAGGATGGCGCTCAATCCCATCAGCGCGATCTCGCCGCCGTCGAACAGCGGCATGAGGCCGAGCGCCTGCAAATGCCGGCCGCCGATGCCGACGAGCCGGACCTCGCGGCCGGTCACGCGCTTGAGCGCCTCTACGATGTCGGCGCCAAGCAGGTCGCCGGATTCCTCGCCGGCGACGATGGCGATCTTCAGCGGTCGCTCAGTCGCCATGCACCGGCTCCGCAGCAGGCAGGCCGATCACGAACAGGCCGAGCGCGTTGGCGCGAGCGACGACTGTCGGGCCTTCGAGAACCAGCGAGCGGCCGGCTTCGACGGCAATGCCGGCAAGTCCGGCGGCATGCGCCGCCTCGATCGTCTGCGGGCCGATGGAGGGCAGATCGGCGCGCAACTCCTGGCCAGGCTTGGCGCATTTGACCAGGACGCCGCGCGTTCTGCCGGCCAGCCTGCCATGGCCGCGCAACTGCCGTGTTCGATCGAGCAATCCGTCGGTACCCTCGATGCCTTCCAGCGCGATGGCGCGGCCGCCGATCGCAACAGCCGCCTGGCCGATATCCAGCGCGCCGATGGCCATTGCCGCTGCGTGGGCCGCTTTGATGTCGCGCCAGTCGGATTTCCGCGGCGCTGCCTTGGTCAGCGCGCCTTCGGCGGCGACCAGTTCCGGCACGATCTCATGGGCGCCGACCACCTTGATGCCGCTGCGCTCGACCCTTCGCACGAACAGTTTCAACACGGTGTCGTCGCCTTGGGTTACGCCGACAAGAAGGCTGGGCACCCAGGCGAGCAGGCCGAGATTGAGGCGCATGGCGCTCAGCCTGGGGCGGCGTGTGATATGGCCCGCTGTCACCAAATGGGTAACATGACTATTTTTGAGCGTCGGCAGCAGTGAGCCGACATCCTCCAGCCTCAACGTCGCCTGCTCATAGGCGTCGAAGTCGGCTATCCGGTCGACCTCGCCCGCCACTATTACCACGAAGGGAGACTTGCCTTGCCCAGCAAGCGCCTTGGCGACTTCGACCGGCAAACTGCCGCCGCCGGCGATGATGCCGACCCTGGCGTCTGGCGCGAGATCAAGGCCCGTCCGGGTGCCCTCAATCTTCGTCATCTGCATCGTCGCCGCCGCCAGCCTTGAGCGACGGGACGGCATAGTGCCGCTTACCGCGACTGACGATGAAATCGATGATCTTCATGGCGGTCGGTGACGAGGCGAATTCCGCCTTGGCGAACTCGATGTTTTCGCCGACGGTTCGGGAGCGATCGAAGATGGTCTTGTAGGCCTTGCGCAGCGTGTGGATCTCGGAGCGCGGCAGGCCGGCGCGCTTCAGGCCGATGATGTTGAGGCCGCGAAGGCTGGCGCGATTGCCGACCGCGATGGCGTAGGGAATGACATCGCCGACGAATGCCGAGCAACCGCCGAGAAAGGCGTTGTCGCCGACGCGGACAAACTGATGAACGGCGCTGAGACCACCGATATAGACGTTGTCGCCGATCTCGCAATGGCCGCCCAACGTCGCCTGATTGGCGAAGGTGGCGTTCTTGCCGACGATGCAATCATGGGCGATGTGGGCGTAGGCAAGGAAGTTGCCGTTGTCACCGATCGTCGTCTCGCCGCGGCTGGAATCGGTGCCGAGGTGCATGGTCACGCCTTCGCGGATCGTGCAGTTCTCGCCGACGACCAGCGTGGTGCGGCCGCCCTTGTGCTTGTTATTCTGCGGCGGCGCGCCCAGTGTCGCCATCGGATACACCTTGGTCGACGCACCGATGGTGGTCGCGCCCATCACCGAGATGTGGCTGACCAGTTCGACGCGGTCGCCGAGCACCGCGTCGGCGCTGATGTGGCAGAATGGCCCGATGCGGACGCCTTCGCCGATTTTTGCGCCGGCCTCGATGACCGACGATGGATGGATGACTGTCTGGATTTTCATAAGCATTCGATCGTCAGTCGCTCGCGACCATCATCGCCGAGATCTCGGCTTCCGCGGCCTTGACGCCGTCGACGAGAGCCTCGCAGGCGAATTTGAGAAGGTTGCCGCGTTTCTTGATTTTCTTCACATGGATCTTCAACTGGTCGCCGGGAACGACCGGTTTACGGAATTTGGCGTTGTCGATGGTCAGGAAATAGACCAGCGACGGTTTTTCGGTGCCTAGGCTGCGGATGCAGATGGCGCCGGCCGTCTGCGCCATCGCCTCGACGATCAGCACGCCGGGCATGACCGGCTGATCCGGGAAATGACCTTGGAAATGCGGCTCGTTTATGGTCACGTTCTTGATGCCGGTGGCGGACTCGTCGCCATCGATATCGATGATGCGGTCGATCATCAGGAACGGATAGCGATGCGGCAGGAGCTTCATCAGCCCCAATATGTCGACCGCCTCGAGCGTTGTCGCCGCAACCATCTCAGCTCTTCCCTCCGTCGCCCGATTTGCGCGCCCTGGCCAGTCTTCGCAGAGCTGCGATCTCCCGCATGGCTTCCGCCATCGGCTGCGCCGGGTACCCTCCCCAAATCTCGCCTGCGGGGACGTTGCTCATGAACCCGCTTCTTGCAGCAAGCTTGGCCCCTGTCCCTACCGTCAGGTGATCCGCAAGACCGACACCGCCACCCATGGTGACGTTGTCGCCCACCGTTACGGAACCGGAAATACCCGAAAGGCCGGCGATTATGCAATTGCGGCCGATGCGGACGTTATGAGCGATCTGGACCAGATTGTCGATCTTGGTGCCTTGACCGATAATCGTGTCGGACATGGCGCCGCGATCGACCGTGGTATTGGAGCCGATCTCGACGTCGTCCTGGATGACGACCCGGCCGATTTGCGGCACGCGCTCCGGGCCCTTGGCGCCGGCCACGAAGCCAAAACCGTCCTGGCCGATGCGGGCGCCGCCATGAATGATGACGCGGTTGCCGATCAGCGCGTACTGGATGCTGGCGCCTGGGCCGACATAGCCGTCGCGGCCGAACTGGCAGGAGGGACCGATAACGGCATGAGGAGCAATGACGGTTCCGCTGCCGATAGAAGCGCGAGGGCCGATGATCGCGCCGGCCTCGACGATCGCGCCGGCCTCGACGCGCGCCGATGGATCGATATGGGCATGTGGCGAGATACCGGTTTCGCCGGTCATCGGCGCCGGTGTCGCAGCCGCCGGGAAAAGCAGGCGGCCGACCATCGCGAACGCCTGTTGCGGGCGCGGATGGATCAGAACCGCGATACCCGCCGGCGCCTTGCCGGCAAATTCGGCGGGGCATAGAACCGCCGCTGCTCGCAGCGATTGCATCAGCGCGAAGTTGCGTCTGCCATCGACAAAGACAAGCGCGTGCTCGCCGCCTTCGCTTGCCGGCGCCAAGGCTTCGATCGATCTTTCGGAGAGGTCGGAATCGACAAGCACCGAGCCGGTCAGATTCGCGACTTCGCCAGCCGTATACCGGCGTGATGGCGCGAAGAACACCGGATCGGTCATTCCAGAAGCTATATCCAGCTAGCGCATGACCCCGAAAATCGGAATCGATTTTCGGAAAGGATAATGCGCAAAATCAAAGTCCTGCAGCGTCCTTTGCGCGTCCAGGAGGACACTCGGCGCCGTAGTGTCGAATTACTTTCTTCCGGACCGCTACGGCCCGGACGTATCGTTGCCCGCCGATCAGAACCGGGACGATATGCCGAAGTTGAATTCCTGCACGTCGTCGGTGTCCTCCTTGAGGACCGGGATCGCATAGTCGATGCGGATCGGGCCAAAAGGCGACGCCCACATCAAGCCGACGCCGGCCGAGGCACGCCATTCCATGCTGGTTGTCGATGGATCAACACCCGCCACATCGTTGCCATAAAGTGTCGCCGCATCGGCAAAGACCGCGCCGCGCAGGCCGAAGCTCTCCGGAATGATCGGCATCGGAAACTGAGCTTCCGCCGAGGCGTTGAAATAGGTGGTGCCGCCGAGATGGTCGTCAAAGCCCTGGTTGTCGACAGGACCGATGCCGCCATAGGCGAAGCCGCGGATCATGCGGTCGCTGCTCTGGAAATGATCGAAGATGCGCAGGTCGTCGTTGCCGAAGCCCTGGATATGGCCAGCCCCGCCCGAAATCAAACCAACCAGATCAAGCTGCTCCGACAACGTCTGATAGACGCTGCCGCGCGTTGTCACCTTGACGAATTTGGCGTCGCCGCCGAGGCCGGCGAATTCCGTGGTGACATTGGCGAAGATGCCTTCATGCGGGTTCTTCATGTCGTCGATGGTGTTGTAGACCAGGCCGAGACTGACCGACGACTTGAGCCACGGGCTTTCCGCAATGCCATTTAGGATAGCCGTAGAGACGGTGCAGCCAGGGAGATCGCAATCATCGTCGAGCTTGTACTTCTCCTGCGAGATATTATACGCCAGCTGCGTCGAGATGTCGTCGGTGATCGGCAGGCCGAAACGCACTGTCGCGCCTAGCGTCTCGCTCTTGTAGTCGTCGTATTCCCTGGTCCGGTTGAAGACATCGAAACCGGCGGCAATGCGCCGCCCGAGGAAATAGGGCTCGGTGAAGGAGAAGCTGTAGTCGCGCGAATTCTTGCCGCCGCCCGCCGAAAGCCTGATGAACTGGCCGCGTCCGAGGAAGTTGCGTTCGCTGATCGATCCTTCGACGGTTGGGCCTTCGGTGTCGCCACCGCTCGAATAGCCAGCGCCGACCGAGAACTCGCCGGTCGACTTCTCGACCACGTCGACCACCAGCACCACCTGGTCAGGCTCAGAGCCGGGCACGGTCGAAACCTCGACTTTCTCAAAAAAATCGAGCGCTTCCAGCCGTTTCTTCGCGCGCTGGATGAGAACCTGGTTGAAGGCATCGCCCTCACTCACGTCGAATTCTCGGCGAATGACATAGTCGCGTGTCCGGTCGTTGCCGCGAATCTCGATGCGCTCGACATAGGCCTTGGTGCCCTGGTCGATCGTATAGACCACTGAAATGGTGTGGTTCTCGAAATTGCGATCGCCGCGCGGCGTGACCTGGGCGAAGGGATAGCCGGAACCGGCGACCCTCTCGGTCAATGCAATGATGGTGTCTTCGACGTTCTCGGCGTTGTAGACATCGCCCTTGTGGGTTTCGACCACCGACTGCAGCGATGCGCCGTCGACCTCGGGAATCGTGCTCTCGACGCTGACGTCGCCGAAGGTGTAGCGCTCGCCCTCCTGCACGGTGATGGTTACCGTGTATTTATTGGTGGTTTCGTCGAGCTCGCCGACCGCGGAAATCACCTGGAAGTCGGCATAGCCGTGATTGTAGTAAAAACGGCGCAGCAACTCCTGGTCAGCGTTGAGCTTGTCTTCGTCATAGACGTCGTCGCGCAGCACGAACGAAAGGATGGTCGAGCGCTTGGTCGAAATGACATCGGACAGGCGACGGCTCGAATAGGCGCTGTTGCCGACGAAATTGATCGCCGCGATCTGTGTGCGGCCGCCTTCGTTGATGTTGAACACCACGTTCACGCGGTTGTCGCCGAGATCCATGATCTGGGTGGTCACGGCGGCGTCGTCGCGGCCGATACGCCTGTAGGCAGCCTTGACCGCCTCGACATCGGCATCGAGCGCCTGCTGCGAGAACGTTCCACGCGGCTTCAACTGGACCGCGGCCGCCAGCGCGTTGTCCTTGAGCTTCTTGTTGCCCTGGAACAGCACCTGGTTCACGACCTGATATTCGGAAACCTTGATGACCAGCGTCGAACCGACCTGGTTGATCTGGACGTCCGAGAACAGCCCGGTGCCGAACAGCGCCTTGACCGCCTCGTCGATATCGGCGCTGGAAAACGGCCTGCCGGGCTTGATCGTGACGTAGTTGCGGATCGTCTCGGCGTCGACACGCTGATTGCCGCTGACTTCAACTCTTGAAACAACTGCGGCCTCGGCCGCCGATGTGGCAACGAACTGCACTGCGAGCGCACCTGGTACGACCAGGGCGGCGGACAGGGCCACCGCGGACGCGGCGCTCAGAAACTTGGATGCTGCCTTCATCGGGCTTTTGTACCTTTTCTCGAAGTCCCCACGGCGAGAAAACCGGACGTGCGGTAATTTCCCCTACCGTATTAACCGGATTTTCCCTACACGCAAGGCTCCTGGTTAATTTGTATTTACTTAACCCAATTGCGTGGCTTTCGCGTCACGCATATCCCCACGCATGGTAAACGGCGTCTCAACATTGGCTGTGCTGAAGCCAAATTTCTTCATGATTTCAGCATCCAAACAGGTCGTTCCAGAAAACAAACCCCATGAAGCCCAAGACGAGAAGCAGGCCAGCCCTGTAGCCCAACTCCATCATCCGTTCCGACACCGGTCGCCGAATGACGGCCTCCACGCCGTAGAACAGGAGATGGCCTCCGTCGAGCGGAGGAATCGGCAAAAGGTTCAGAATACCGATCCCGACCGACAGCAGCGCGACAAGTTGCACAAGCCAGTCGAAGCCGAGTTTTGCCGCCTGCCCCGACATCTTTGCGATCTTGATTGGGCCGCCCAGCTGGCATTTGTCTTCGCGACCGACAACGAAACGCTGCAGGAACTGACCGGTGCGCTGAATGATGTATCCGGTCTCCTCGACCGCCGCCCCTACCGCTCCGACCGGGCTGTAAGTGATCAGCCGGGGCTGGCCGAATTCCTGGTTGTTGACGACGCCGATCACCGCCACCTTGACCTTGTTGCCCAGCCCGTCTTGCTGCTCCATCAATTCCGGCGTCGCCGTAACGGTGATCTCCTTGCCGTCGCGCAGCATGACGAAGGTGATGGGGTCGCCACCGCGGCCCGAGACCCGGCGCTGGACGTCGGCGAAGGTCTGGACCTTGCTGCCGTCGACGCTGACGAAGCGGTCTCCGGGCAGGATGCCGGCCCTGGCCGCTGGGCTGCCCGCGGTGACTTCAGCCACCATTGGCTCCAGCACGGGCCGGCCATAGGCGGAAAACAGCACCGCGAAGACGGCGATCGTCAGCAGAAAATTGAACAGCGGGCCAGCCACCACAGTTGCCGCGCGCTTCCAGACCGGCTGCGTGTGAAAAGCGATCTTGCGTTCGGCAGCCGTCAGCGTTTCGATCTCCTCCGAACTGGGCTGGCTCGAGGTGGCATTCATGTCGCCGACGAATTTGACGTAGCCGCCGAGTGGAATGGCGCAGAGTTTCCAGCGCGTGCCATGGCTGTCATTAAAGCCGAAGAGTTCCGGGCCGAAGCCGATCGAAAAGACCTTCACGCCGATGCCGCACCAGCGGCCGACGAGATAATGGCCCATCTCGTGAACGAACACGACGACGGTCAGCACGAACAGGAAAGGCACCAGCGTGCCGAGGACAAAGCCCTCCGTGCTGAAAACCGCGTGAAGAATCTCGTTCAATTCATGTCCTCAAAATTCGTCCGCAGCACGGTGGTACCGCGACTGTGGCATCAATCCAGGCGAATCCATGGCGCATCCTGCGCAGGTCAAGAAACCAGGCCCCCGAATCAATGCCGATAAAGAGCCAATGCCGATCAAGCTGGAAACAGCCACTGTGCCGGATGGTCGGCGGTCGCCGAAATCCAGCCGATGACGTACAGGGCGAAAGCCGCCGCGACAAGCCCGTCGACCCGGTCCATGACGCCGCCATGGCCCGGTATCAGCGTGCCCGAATCCTTGCGGTTGTGGCGCCGCTTCACCCATGATTCGAAAAGGTCGCCGGCCTGGGAGACGAGCGAAAGCACCAGCGCGACGACGCCGAGCACTGCGAGATTGCCGGCTCCGGCCGCAGCGGCCAGAAGCAGCCCGGCAACCACGCCGCCGACGGCGCCGCCGAGCGCACCGCTCTGCGTCTTGCCGGGCGAGATCGATGGCGCCAGCTTCGGCCCGCCGACAGCGCGGCCGACGAAATAAGCTGCTATGTCGGTCGCCCAAACCACCGCGAACAGGAAGAGAATGGCGACGAGGCCGGAATGGTCGCCGTCACGCAAAAGAGCAAGTGACAGTCCGGAAATGGCGGCATAGGCAAGGCCGGACGCGTCCCACTGTCCCGTTTGATGCATCGAAGTCTGGTGCATCGAAGCCACGACCACGGTGACAACGACCATCACCGCCACAAGAAGCAGCAGCCAGGACGCCGGCAGGCCGGCGACCAAGGCGCCGACGAAAACCAGAAGCAGCGCTTCCGGCAGAAGACCAAGACCCGTGGCGGCGACCGGGCGGCACATTCGCGTCCATTCGTAGAAGATCAGGATCGTCATGGCGGCGCAAAGCATTCGGAAGGGCAGTCCGCCGAGCCAGGTCAGGCCGAGCGTGACGACCGCAAGCACGACGCCAGAAATAACGCGAAGCTGGAGGTTGCTCATCCCTTGGCTGTCACGGCGACGCCTTCAGCGCCAAGCCCGCCGAAACGGCGCTCGCGACCGGCAAAGTCGCGCAATGCGTCAGCCAAATGCTCGCGGCTGAAATCGGGCCAGTAGCAAGGCAGGAAGACAAGTTCGCTGTAAGCCGCTTGCCACAGAAGGAAATTCGACAGCCTGAGCTCACCGCTGGTGCGGATGACCAGTTCCGGATCCGGAATACCCTGGGTGTCGAGAGAGCCGGCAAAGGATTCGGCCGTAATCTCCTCGCTGTCGAGCTCGCCGCGCGCCACCGCCCAGGCAAGCTTGCGCGCGGTGCGCACGATCTCGTCGCGTCCGCCATAGTTGAAAGCGATGACCAGGGTCAGAGCGTCGTTGCGGACGGTCAGCGTTTCGGCCTCTTCAAGCAGGCTCCTGATGTCAGGTTGCAGCCCTGCCCTGTCGCCGATGATCCTGACCCGCACGCCATTTTGGTGCAGTTCGGCGAGGTCGCGGCGGATGAAGATTTTCAACAGGCCCATCAGGTCGCTGACTTCGGACTTCGGCCGCGACCAGTTTTCCGACGAGAAGGCGTAGACGGTGAGGAACGAGATGCCAAGGCCAGGAGCGGCGCGCACCGTGTTGCGCAGCGCCTCGACGCCGGCACGATGCCCAGCAAGCCGTGGCAAGCCACGCGCCTTGGCCCAGCGTCCGTTTCCGTCCATGATGATTGCGACATGCGCGGGGCTTGTCATGTTCTCGCTTTCGAGCCAGCAGTGGCCAGACCCTAAACCTGCATGATTTCAGCTTCCTTATCGGAAAGCAGATGGTCGATGGTGCCGATCATCTCGTCGGTGAGCTTCTGGACCTGGTCGGACCGCTTGCGATGATCGTCCTCGCTGATATCGCCGTCCTTTTCCGCCTTTTTGAGGAATTCCATGCCGTCCCGGCGCACGTGGCGCACGGCGATGCGCGCATTCTCGGCATAACCATGCGAGATCTTGACCAGCTCCTTGCGGCGCTGTTCGTTGAGCTCGGGCAGCGGAATCCTGAGATTGGTGCCGTCGACGATCGGATTGAAGCCGAGATTGGATTCACGGATGGCGCGATCGACCGCACCGACCATCGACTTGTCCCAGACCGAAACCGAAATCATGCGCGGCTCCGGCACCGACACGTTTGCCACCTGGTTGATCGGCATGGTGGTGCCGTAGGCCTGCACCTGGATCGCGTCGAGCAGGTTGCTAGACGCGCGGCCGGTCCGCAGCGAAGCCAGATCGTGCTTGAACGCAGCGATCGCCCCGTCCATGCGCCGTTTGAGATCATCGTATTCGCCACTCATCATCGTCTCCTCGACCCGTTAGCCGGATTCACTTCAGGGTAACCCGTATTCAAGCCTCGATCCGAAAACCGGTTCCCGTTTTTCGCCTACGGAAAACCTTCGGTTCGGCATCGGGCTCCCGATCAGTCGTCCGTGACGACCGTGCAACGTCCGCCGCCCCTCAGAATATCACCGAAACCACCCTTCTCGTGGATCGAATAGACGATTATCGGGATGTTGTTTTCGCGCGCAAGTGCAATCGCGGCCGTATCCATGATCGAAAGACCGCGTTTTATGACTTCGCCATGGCTGATCCGCTCGAAGCGGGTCGCATGCGGGTCCTTCTTGGGATCGGCGGAATAGACGCCATCGACCTGGGTGCCCTTGAACAGCGCGTCGGCGCCGATTTCCGCCGCGCGCAGCGCCGCGGCCGAATCGGTGGTGAAGAACGGATTGCCGGTGCCGCCGGCAAAGATGACGACCTTGCCCTGGTTCATGTAGGCGGTCGCCTGGCGCTGCGAAAAGCTCTCGCAAAGCTCAGGCATGGCGATTGCAGACAGCACCACCGCGTCGACCCCGATCTTGTTCAGCGAGGTGCGCAGCGCCAGCGAATTGATGACGGTGGCGAGCATGCCCATGTGGTCGCCGGTGACGCGATCGCCGCCCTTGGAGGCAACGGCGACGCCGCGAAAGATGTTGCCGCCGCCAATGACAACCCCAACCTCGATGCCCAGGGTACGGGCCTCGGCGATGTCGGCGGCGATGCGATCGACCACCGACACGTCGATGCCGAAATGCTGCTCACCCATCAGCGCTTCGCCCGACGCTTTCAGCAAGACACGTCGGTAGAGGGGCTTCACCGTCATCTGGTCCTCATCATTATGCGTGTGACGCGCCCGGGGCGGCTTCCCCGCTCAGGCGCTGCCCCGAAACATTGGCGTTCCGATACACGAAGGGCGCTGCGATGTCACGCGGCGCCGGAACCGGCAAACGCTCTTCCAGCCATTGGCTTACACCGGCAAATGCAACTTGCACGAGCAGACCCGGGCATGATCAGATCCGGGCATGAGCAGATCCGGGCATGAGCAGATAGTCAGCCGGCCTGTCGCCGACGCATGGCGTTCATCGATACCGCGCAACAAATCGGCCGGGCATCCTCGCGAACACCCGGCCGTAAAGTCTTTTCAGAAAGATGGAGTGCGTTTTACTTCTTGACCGCCGCCGCGACTTCCGCCGCAAAGTCGGTCTCGTCCTTCTCGATGCCCTCGCCGAGCGCGAAGCGCAGATAGGCAGTGATCTTGGCCGGTGCGCCGATTTCCTTCTCGGCATCCTGCAGCGCCTTCTCGACGGTGATGTCAGGATTGAGCACGAAAGCCTGCTTGAGCAGCACGACCTCTTCGTAGAACTTGCGCAGGCGGCCCTCGACCATCTTCTCGATAATCGCTTCCGGCTTGCCGGACTGGCGCGCCTGGTCGGCGAAGATCGCCTTCTCGCGCTCGACCGCCGCCGGGTCGAGTTCTTCCGCGGTCAGCGCCATCGGGTTGGTGGCGGCTACATGCATGGCGACCTGACGCGCAAAGGCGTTGGCGGCCTGCGCGTTGCCTGACGTCTCGATGGCGACCAGCACGCCGAGCTTGCCAAGGCCGTCGGCAACCGCATTGTGGACGTAGGTTGCGACGGCGCCCTGCTCGACGATGAGCTTGGCCGAACGGCGGAAGCCAAGATTCTCGCCAATGGTGCCGACAGCGTCCTTGATGGTGTCGGCAACCGACTTGTCGGAACCCGGATACGGGGCGGCTGCAACGGCCTCGGTCTTGCCGCCATAGGCGAGCGCCACCTTGGCGACATTGGCGACGATCTCCTGGAAGGCAGCGTTGCGGGCAACGAAGTCGGTCTCGGAATTGACCTCGACGATCGCCGCCTCACGCACGCCGGAATCGACGCCGATGAGCCCTTCGGCCGCGGTACGGCCGGCCTTCTTGTCGGCCTTGGAGATGCCCTTCTTGCGCAGCCAGTCGACGGCCTCTTCCATGTTGCCGTTGGTCTCGTTCAACGCCATCTTGCAGTCCATCATGCCCGCGCCGGTCAAGTCGCGGAGTTCTTTGACCTGTGCAGCCGAAATGCTCATTGTCGCCTCTTCGTTTAAAATGCACCGACGCACCACCGGTCCTCGATGATGCGCCTGGCGCCAGCGCTCAGCGCGCCAAAATATGAGAAATGAAGGCCGAAACCGGCCTTCGCTGTTACGCTTCCGGTGTCTGGGCGGCCGGTGTCTCGGCGGCCGGCGTCGGCTCGAGTGCCGGCTCGATCGGAGCCTCGGCCAAAGCGCCGACGTCGATGCCAAGCGCGCCCTGCTGGCGAGCAATGCCGTCGATTGCAGCCTTGGCGATCAGATCACAATAGAGCTGGATGGCGCGGGCCGCGTCGTCATTGCCCGGAATCGGGAAGTCGATCTTGTCCGGGTCGCAGTTGGAATCGATGATGGCGACGACCGGGATGCCGAGACGCTTGGCCTCGAGGATGGCGATCGCTTCCTTGTTGGTGTCGATCACGAACATCAGGTCTGGCGTCGAGCCCATGTCCTTGATGCCGCCCAGCGCCTTGTCGAGCTTTTCGCGCTCGCGGTCGAGGTTGAGGCGCTCCTTCTTGGTGAGCCCCTGGGCCTCGCCAGCCAGCATCTCGTCAAGCTTGCGCAGGCGCTGGATGGAGTTCGAGATCGTCTTCCAGTTGGTCATCATGCCGCCGAGCCAGCGGGAGTTGACATAGTACTGGGCCGAGCGCTGTGCGGCGTCGGCGACGATGTCGGACGCCTGGCGCTTGGTGCCGACGAACAGCACGCGGCCACCCTTGGCGACGGTGTCGGAAACCTGCTTCAGCGCCTGGTGCAGCAGCGGCACCGTCTGCGAGAGGTCGATGATGTGGATGTTGTTGCGGGCGCCATAGATATAGGGCGCCATCTTCGGGTTCCAGCGGTGGGTCTGGTGGCCGAAGTGAATGCCAGCTTCCAAAAGCTGGCGCATGCTGAAATCAGGCAGAGCCATTGTTATGTCCTTTTCCGGTTAGCCTCCACGGACACAGGCATTTCTGGACTTTGTCCTCGAACGCCACCGGAGGTTTCAGCCGGATTTCTCCCGGGCAGACACCAAAGTCCGTGTGTGGAATGAGCGCGCATATAGAGGGGATGCGCGGCAAACGCAAGCGCTGCGGTATCTTGCGGCTCAGCGTGCGGCGATCAGCGCACCGGTGCCGATCATGGCGCCGCCGGCAAACCTGTTCATCAAGCGCATCCGCCTTGGCGTCTTGAACCAGCCCGAAGCCTGCCCGGCAAGCACCGCATAGACGCCCATAGTGATAATGTTGACGCCGATCACGACCGTAACCACGAGCAGCCCCTCAGCGAAGTTCATTGCATTGAGATCGAGGATCAACGGCATGATGGAGGCGTGGAACAGGATCGCCTTGGGATTGCCCAATGCGATGGAGATGCCGAGGTAAAACGATCGAGACAGTCTTGCCTGCGTAACCTCCAGTCCATTCGATCGCGCGGAAGCCGATCTCCACATCCTGACGCCAAGAAACATCAGATAGGCTGCACCCGCATATTTCAAGATGAGAAAAACCCATTCGAAGGTCTGTGCCAGTGCCACGAGACCGAGCAGCGCCAAAGTCACCAGCACCGCGTCGCCGGCGGCGATACCGAGGCCAGCCAGGAACGCGCGAACGAACCCGCGCGAAACGCCGTTGGCAATGACCGTGAATACCGCCGGGCCAGGCGTGGCGGCGGCGAATGTGATCGCAGCGCAGTAAGCCAGAAATGCCGTCAACGTCATGGTCGTATCTTCCCCTTCGGCACGCGGACCCGCCGGAAAACAGCAACGATCTCCTCGCGGCTGCATTCGACGGCGCCTAGCCGCACCGCACGGTCGCGCTCGAAGCCGGTTATGTCATAATGCGGCGCCGATGTCTTCGGCGGCCCCTGATAGGACGAGCGCTTGACGCCGAGCTGTGCTGCAAAACGATGCAGCTCGTCGGTGTCGTCGGCCAGCAGGTGACACCAGCGGTGGCCGACCCATTTCCAGATCGCCGCGTCGACATAGACCGCCATGAGGCTTGCCGCACTCCTTCATCTTGGGCCGACCAGCGGAGCCGCAGTTCACCCGCAGCCGAGATCCAACGTCAGCGATGCCAATGCTAGAGATGCCAATCCTAGCGATGATAGAAGGGATTCGGATAGAAAATGAAGCTGCCGGCGGCTTCGAGTTCGGCCACGGTCGTGGTGACGGCCGCCTGCATGCGCCGGTGCAGTTCGGCGAAGGCATCGTCGATAGAGCCCGGAAAGGCGTGCAATCCCAACGGCTCCGGCACCCGGATATGCGCGCAGCGCGGCCCGGCCGGTTGCGGTACGAAGCAATTGATCGTGTCGCGCAGCGTGCCCTTGCAATAATCGTTGCGGATACGCTTCAGATGCTCTGCGATCTCCTCTTGCGCAATGCGCGGATTGGCTGAGGCCCACGGTCCGACGCGTTGGAGACGCTGGATCGTGTCCGCCAGCGAGCGGATCTGTTTTTGTCGCTCGGCGTCGCCGGTGCCTTCCCGCAGCCAGCGGCGCGCCCGGCGCAAAAGCTCGGCGATCTCGCTGGCGCCGGGATCGACCGAAATACCCTCCCCCAGGCGCCGGCTCAATTCGAGCAGCAATTGCTTGTGCCGCGCAGCATACGAAGCCCGTTCGTCGGGCGCCCTGGCGCAGGCAATCTCATCGCGCGACAGCAGCGTCGCATAGATATGGTGGACGCGCTCCGGCAGCGTATCGGCGGCACGGCGCTCAATCTTCAGGCTTTTCTCGACATAGGCGCATTCCTGCGCCAGCGCCGGCTCGACATTTTTGGTGAAGGCGAGCTTCCAGACGACCGGCGCGATCCAGACTTTGAAATCCTGATCCGTGACGCGACCGCGCTTGAGCGCTTCGAACCCCATCTCGACCGCCCCCGGAAGAAGCGGAGCGACGACATTGCCATGCCAGCCGACGCCGCCTTCGGGATGCAAGAGAACGCCATGCCCTTTCAGCGCCCAGGCGATCGAGTGTTCCTTGGCAGCGCCGCTGTTGCCGGGTATCTGGGCGATCAGATTGTTGGCCAGCCAGAATTTCTGCATGATCCGGCCGAGGCCGTTGACGACGCCATGCGTGGCCCAGGATGCCGCGAGCGGACTGACCCTCGAGACGATCTCCTTGTCGATCATCCAGTCGGTGAAGAATTCCGGATGGTTGGGCGTGATGAACGTTGCCTTGCCTGCGCCGCAACAGGCCTTCAGCCGCTGCCGGTCCTCGTCGGGAAAGTCGATATGGCGGACATTGGCGACACCGCGCAATCCGGCCACGCGGTTGAACGGCAACAGGTCGCGAAACCCGGGAATGCCACGCAGCATGACGACCCGGTTGACGACAGTCATGATCCTGATCAGCGCCGGATTGGGCGTCGGCGCCACGAACACATCGATTTTGCTCAACCCACCCCCCGATCGATCCCTCGGCGTAGAGGTTGAAATGCAATTGCGGCGTGTTCAAGTCATTCGCCGCCGCCTTGCGGGCGTGGCTAACCCAAGGCTCTATTTCGGCGGACAGGGTTTCGTCTGATCGAACAGCGAAAGATTGACCAGCTTGCCGGTCATCGAGAAGTCGTTGTAGTCCATGAGCAGGTCGCGCGTGATGCCGTTCTCATGCAGCTTGAAGCTGATCCGGTATTCCGGCACCTCCTCGCCTGACTTGTCGGTGCTGTCGAAATAGGCGATGTCGACTGGCCAGTATTTGTCGGTGGCGAGTTTTGCCAGTGCCGGCACTTCCGGATCGGTCTTGTCGGCATCGGTTTTCTTGCCGACGACGACGGTGGTGGTCATCACCTTGTTGGCATCTTCCGAACCGTCGAACAGGTTGGTTTCGTAGAAATTTTCGCCCTTTTCGGCCTTGTCGATCAGTTCGACCAGATGCTGTGTCGGAAACTGGGTGGCCGGCAGTTCGACGCTGCTCTGCTCCGGCTTGTCGATGTCGACCTTGAGGCCCTTCGTTTCCTTAGTCGCGGTGCCCTTGACCTCCTTGTCGAGAGTCTGGTCGACGAAGGATTTTGTCACGAACGAGAAGGTCTTGCCTTCGGCGTCCTCGAAAGTGGTCGTCTGCTGGTCGGTCAGCCTTGTATTCTCGTTGGTGACGATCTGGGTGACGAAACGGAACTTCACCGTATAGCCTTCGCAAGGCGAGCCGTTGAACTCGTAGACCATGCGGCCGGAAATGCCGGTGATGCCGGAGCGGTCGGAGGCCTTGTCCAGGGTCAGATCGTAAACCGCGCGATGCGCCTGCAGCGCCGGCACGGCAAAAGCCGGCGCCATCGAGAACACCGCTGGCAGCAGGACAGCGTGGAATGCGAGGCGTGTTGCGCGCATGAGGGGCTCCGATCATCGCGCCTGATGGCAGGCCGCAGGGAAAGAGGTCCAGCTTAAAAAAAGTCGTGGCGGAAGCGAGGCAAAAATTGCAATTTCGGCCCGGCCTGCGCAGCGTCATCAAGCAATAGGGAAATACCATGACTGAAACAATCGAAAAGCGGCTATGCGATCTCGGCGTGACGCTTCCGGTCGCTGCCGCGCCCGCCGCCAACTACGTGCCCTATTGCAGATCAGGCAATCTGCTGTTCATCGCCGGACAGCTGCCGCTCAGCGAGGGCAAGCTGCAGGCGAGCGGCCTGCTCGGCCGTGATGTCGACATCGCAACCGGCCAGCAAGCGGCAAAATACTGCGCGATCAACATATTGGCGCAGGCCAAGGCAGCACTTGGCGATCTCGAGAAAATCCGCCGCGTGGTGAAGATCACCGTCTTCGTCGCCTCGGCGCCGGATTTTTTCGAGCAGCACCTGGTTGCCAACGGCGCCTCGGATCTACTGGTTGCAGTGCTCGGCGATCCCGGCAAGCATGCTCGCGCCGCCGTCGGTGCCGCCTCCCTGCCGCTTAATGCCGCAGTGGAAATCGAAGCCATCTTCGAAGTCGAATGAGCCCGGCATGACCGACCTTTCATGGCTGACCGCCCGACCCATTGCCCATCGCGGCCTCCACGACATGAACAAGACGCGCTGGGAGAACACGCTTTCCGCCTTTGCCGCTGCGGCTGAACGCGGCTATGCGATCGAATGCGATGTGCATCTGTCGTCAGACCGCATCCCGGTGATCATCCACGATGGCGATCTGAAGCGGCTGACCGGCCAGGACGGTTTCGTCTGGCAGCGCACGGCAGCAGAAATGACGGCCCTCAAGATCGGCGGCACATCAGATCGTCTGCCGACGCTGCAGCAGGCCCTCGACCTGGTCGATGGTCGCGTGCCGGTGGTCGTCGAGTTGAAAGGGGTTCCCGGCCGTGACGAAGGCTTGGTGGAAAGCGTCGGCAAGATGCTCAAGAACTACAGGGGCAAGGCGGCGATCATGTCGTTCGACCACTGGCTGATCCGCGACTTCCCAAAACACGCGCCCGGCATTCCGGGCGGACTGACCGCTTATGGCAACGAAGTCAAGCTGATCGAGGCGCATTTCGCCATGCTGGCGCACGACATCGCCTTCGCCTCCTACGCCGCCGGCGACCTGCCGAACCAGTTTGTCAGTTTCGTGCGCGAAAGGCTCAAAATGCCGGTCATCACGTGGACCGTGCTCGACCAACCGGCGGTCGACCTGACCTTCAGATATGCCGACCAGATGACGTTCGAAGGATTTGAGCCGGATCTTGTGCAGGTCGCTTGAACTGAGCTTGCATGGACCGGCACGGAGCTTAAATAGGCCTCATGGATCAAGGCGATGAAGGCGACGGGCAAACGGCGAATGGAGAGTATGCGATCCGGGTTGCCTCCGGCATCGGAGCCTTCACCTGCGCCGAATGGGATGGCCTCGGCGGAACCTCACGCGGCGATACAGAAAACGGATACAACCCACTTGTTTCGTTCGCTTTTTTGAGCGCTCTTGAGGATTCCGGCTGCGCCGTGCGGCGCACCGGCTGGCAGGGCCATCATCTCAGGCTCGAGACAGCGCAGGGAAAGCTGCTCGGTGCCATTCCCTGCTACCTGAAATCGCACAGCCAGGGCGAATATGTATTCGATCACGGCTGGTCGGACGCGTTCGAGCGCGCTGGCGGGCGTTACTATCCAAAACTGCAATGCGCCGTGCCGTTCACGCCGGTCACCGGCCCTCGCCTGCTGGTCAACAAGGGCGAGGACAGTCGCGCCGTGAAGGCCGGCCTGGCAGCCGGCCTGAAGGCGGTGACGGAAAAACTCGGCGTTTCCTCCGCGCATGTGACTTTCGCGCAGCTGAGGGATGTCGAAGCGCTGGAAGCGGCGGGGTTTTTGCACCGCACCGACCAGCAGTTCCACTTCTTCAATGAAGGTTATTCGACCTACGACGATTTTCTCGCCACTCTGGCATCGCGCAAGCGCAAGGCGATGAAGAAGGAGCGGCGCGAGGCGCTCGGTCACGGCATCTCGATCGACTGGCTGATCGGCAAGGACCTGACCGAAAGGGTCTGGGACGACTTCTTTGCCTTCTACATGGATACCGGCAGCAGGAAATGGGGGCGGCCCTATCTCAGCCGCGCGTTTTTCTCGATGATCGGCGAGCGCATGGCCGACGACATCCTGCTGGTGATGGCCAAGCGCAATGGACGCTACATTGCCGGCGCTATCAATTTCATCGGCTCCGATGCGCTCTACGGGCGCAACTGGGGCTGCATCGAGGACCACCCCTTCCTGCATTTCGAGGTCTGCTATCACCAGGCGATCGACTTCGCCATCGACCGTAAGCTGAAAGTGGTCGAAGCCGGCGCGCAAGGCGAGCACAAGCTGGCGCGCGGCTACAGGCCGGTGACCACGCATTCGGCGCATTACATCGCGCATCCCGGCTTGCGTAACGCGGTCGCCGACTATCTAAGGCGCGAGCGCCGCGAAGTGGAGCGGATGGCCGGCTATCTCGAAGAGCACACCCCGTTCCGCAAGGATCTGGCGGACGATTAGAGCGACATGCGTCCAATTGGACGCACAAAGTACGCTCGAAAGCATCGTACTTTCCGAAGATCGATTCCGATTGTCGGGTCGATGGGGTAGGAGCAAGGCACAATCCGGAGCGCACGCCATGGCCGAACAAACCACCTACGACAGCAACAATATCTTCGCGAAAATCCTGCGCGGTGAAATCCCGTCGCATCGCGTCTATGAAGATGACGCGGTTGTCGCCTTTATGGATGTGATGCCGCAAGGGCCGGGTCATACGCTGGTTGTGCCGAAGGCACCGTCGCGCAACCTGCTTGACGCGGATCCGGCAACATTCGGCCCACTCTTCGCCGTCGTGCAAAAGGTGGCGGTGGCGGTGAAGAAGGCCTTCGGCGCCGATGGCGTCACCATCCTGCAGTTCAACGAGCCTGCTTCGGGCCAGACCGTCTACCACCTCCATGTCCATGTCATTCCACGCTTCGAGGGCATCCCTTTGAAGCCGCATAGTGGGCAGATGGAGAAGCCGGAAGTGTTGGCGGAGAACGCTGGCAAGATACGGACGGCGCTGACAAACTGATGCCGGGCGTCGCACGTCCGGCCGCCCACCAGCCCCTCGAAGTAAAAAAGCCCCGTTTCCGGGGCCTTTTTTAGCTTTCAGGCCATCATCCCTTGCGGGGGAGTTGCGGCACCAGGCTGCGCTTGCTGCCGTCCTTGCCCTTGGGCTCCGCCTTCTGCGCGACCGCCTTTTTCGCGGCCGGCTTCTTGCCGGCAGCTTTCCTGGGCTTCGGCGTGTCGTCCGGTTCTTCCTTCTTCGGCTTGACCGGCGCCTCGTCGGCGAGCGACTCGAGCTTCAGCCCGGTTTCGCCGGTCTCTTTCTTGTCGACGGTGACACGCACCGTGCCGCCCTTCTTGAGCTTGCCGAACAGCACCTCGTCGGCCAGCGGCTTCTTGATGTGCTCCTGGATGACGCGGCCGAGCGGCCGTGCTCCCATGCGCTCGTCATAGCCCTTCTCGGCCAGCCAGGCGATCGCCTCCTGCGACAGGTCGAAGGTGACGCCACGCTCGGAGAGCTGGGCCTCGAGCTGCATGACGAACTTCTGCACCACCTGGTGGATGACCGGCACCGGCAGCGAGCCGAACGGGATGATCGCATCGAGACGGTTGCGGAACTCCGGCGTGAACAGCCGGTTGATCGCCTCGACATCGTCGCCTTCACGCTTGGTCGAGCCGAAACCGATAGCCGCGCGCTGCGCATCCGAGGCGCCCGCATTGGTGGTCATGATCAGGATGACATTGCGGAAGTCGATCTGCTTGCCGTTGTGGTCGGTCAGCTTGCCATGGTCCATGACCTGCAACAGGATGTTGAACAGATCCGGATGCGCCTTCTCGACCTCGTCCAGCAACAGCACGCAATGCGGATGCTGGTCGACGCCGTCGGTCAACAGGCCGCCCTGGTCGAAGCCGACATAGCCGGGAGGCGCACCGATCAGCCGTGAGACGGTGTGGCGTTCCATATATTCGGACATGTCGAAGCGGATCAGCTCGACACCGAGCGAGGCGGCGAGCTGCTTTGCCACTTCGGTCTTGCCAACGCCAGTCGGTCCCGAGAACAGATAGGAGCCGATCGGCTTCTCCGGTTCGCGCAGGCCGGCCCGCGCCAGCTTGATCGCCGAGGTCAAAGCCGTAATCGCGGTGTCCTGACCGTAGACGACGCGCTTCAGCTCGATGTCGAGACCGGCCAGCACCTTCTCGTCGTCGGCGGAAACCGTCTTCGGCGGAATGCGGGCGATGGTGGCGATCGTCGCTTCGATCTCCTTGATGCCGATGGTCTTCTTGCGCTTGGCCTCCGGCACCAGCATCTGCGAGGCGCCGGTCTCGTCGATCACGTCGATCGCCTTGTCCGGCAGCTTGCGGTCGTTGATGTAGCGCGCCGACAGTTCAACCGAAGCCTTGATCGCCTCAGCCGTGTAGCGAACCTTGTGGAACTCCTCGAAATAGGGCTTGAGACCCTTCATGATCTCGATAGCGTCCTCGATGGTCGGTTCGTTGACGTCGATCTTCTGGAAGCGCCGCACCAAGGCGCGGTCCTTCTCGAAGAACTGGCGGAACTCCTTGTAGGTGGTTGAGCCGATGCAGCGGATCGTTCCGGACGACAGCGCCGGCTTCAACAGGTTCGATGCATCCATGGCGCCGCCAGACGTCGCTCCTGCCCCGATCACGGTGTGGATCTCGTCGATGAACAGAACCGCGCCCGGATAATCCTCAAGCTCCTTGACGACCTGCTTCAGCCGCTCCTCGAAATCACCGCGATAGCGGGTGCCGGCCAGCAATGTTCCCATGTCGAGCGCGAAGATGGTGGCGTTGTGCAGCACTTCCGGCACGTCGCCCTCGACGATGCGCTTGGCGAGGCCCTCGGCGATCGCCGTCTTGCCGACGCCGGGGTCGCCGACATAGAGCGGATTGTTCTTGGAGCGGCGGCACAGCACCTGGATGGTGCGGTTGATCTCGGACTCGCGGCCGATCAGCGGATCGATCTTGCCGGCCTTGGCCTTGTTGTTCAGATTGACGCAATAGGCGGTCAGCGCGTCCTGCTGCTGCTTTTTCTTGCCGCTGTCCTCTTGCGGCTCGGCGCCGCTCTGGCCCTGCTCGTCATCGGCGCCACGCGGCGACCGCGTCTCGGACGCGCCGGGCCGCTTGGCGATGCCATGCGAGATGTAGTTGACCGCGTCGTAGCGGGTCATCTGCTGTTCTTGCAGGAAATAGGCGGCATGGCTCTCGCGCTCGGCGAAGATGGCAACGAGCACGTTGGCGCCGGAGACTTCCTCGCGGCCGGACGACTGCACATGGATCACCGCGCGCTGGATGACGCGCTGGAAACCGGCCGTCGGCTTGGAATCCTCGTCATAGCCGGTAACGAGATTGTCAAGCTCGGTATCGATGTAGGTGAGAACCGTGTGCTTCAACTCGTCGAGATCGACGTTGCAGGCGCGCATGACCGCGGCCGCCTCGGTGTCGTCGATGAGCGCGAGCAGCAAATGCTCAAGGGTTGCGTATTCGTGGTGCCGCTCATTGGCGAGCGTCAGCGCCTGGTGAAGCGCCTTTTCCAGGCCTTGGGAGAAAGCCGGCATGTTACCTCACTTCTTCTCCATCACGCATTGCAGCGGATGCTGATTCTGTCGGGCGAAATCCATGACCTGAGACACTTTGGTCTCGGCCACCTCGAATGTATAGACCCCGCACTCGCCCACTCCATGATTGTGAACATGAAGCATGATGCGTGTGGCGGCTTCACGGTCCTTCTGGAAAAAGCGCTCCAGCACGTGAACCACGAATTCCATGGGTGTGTAGTCGTCGTTGAGAATGAGGACCCGATAAAGGCTAGGCTTCTTGGTCTTGGTTTTGGTGCGCGTGATGACGGCCGTGCCGCGACCGGTCTCGTTGCCGTCGCTGCCGTTTTGCATCCGCACCACATCTGTTGTGGCAGTCAAACCTGTCGTCACGTAACCCTGCCTTTTCGAATCCCCATATGAGTTCGACATGTAGGTCTTCGATGAACGATTTTAAGCCCTTCTGTTTAGCTGACAATATGGCTAGGTGGCCAAACTTGACCGATTTTTCGAAATCGTGAAGGCAACAGAGCCCCTGATTTCAAATTGAGGGCATCGCATCGAAAGTACGCTAGTCAACGGCAAGGGAAAACGAAGCCTGAACTCTGTCATGCTGCCCACTGCTTCGGTCGATAGGTTGAGCGGTTTTCCGACCCGTCGCTTTGGCGGCACGATCCGATAGGCGTGGAGCACTTACGATTTATCGTAGATGCGTCAGCTAACGAAACAACATGCATCTGAATAACGAACCTGGAGTCGCATGATCCCTTCAGACGCGCTTTAGGTGCCAGCGAGTCTGTTTAGGCCGGACACACTTAGGATTTCCATCGTCCAACACGAGCGAGAACAGCGACAGGCAAGGTGCCGACGAGGACTATGGCAAGTGCCGCGATCGAGGCTTCCTCGTAGGTCCCGCGCGCCGCCTCGCCGTAGAGATGCGTCGCCAGGGTCTCGAAATTAAGCGGCCTCAACAGAAGCGTCGCCGGCAACTCCTTCATGCAATCGACAAACACGAGCAAGCCCGCAGCGACGAGCGACGGTTTCGAAAGCGGCAGAAGAATATGCCGGAATGTGCCAGTCACATTCTGGCCGAGGCTGCGCGCGGCGTGATCGAACGAGCGCGGAATGCGGCTGAAGCCCGCCTCGACCGAACCGACCGCAATCGCCAGGAAGCGTGCGACATAGGCGTAGCCGAGCGCTGCTCCTGACCCGATCAGCAGCAGGCCGGTTGGCGCGCCCAGCCATGCTAGCGCGGTTCGGTCGATCATCTGATCGAGGGCCGCGACGGGCAACAATATTCCGATGGCCACCACGGTGCCAGGCATCGCATAGCCGACCGTGGAAACCCTCTGCAAAGCCGCCGTGACGCGGCCGGGAAGCGAGCGCGCCGTATAGGCGATGATCACGCCGAAGAGCAGGATTGCGAGCGTGGCCATGGCCGACAGGGTGACGGTGTTGAGCGTTTCCGACAAGAGCCGGGGCGACAGCCCTGCGAAACGGACGCGCTTCCACGCCTCGACGACAAGATAGCTCGCCGGGGCGATGAACCCGATGAACACCGGCAGAAGGCCGAGCGCAAAAACCACCAGACCCGAAACGGTGCCGAGACGATGCGGTGTGAAACTCCGCGCCTTTTGTGCGCTCGACCAATAACGCTGACGACGGCGCGCCCAACGCTCGATGGTGACGAGCGCGACCACCAATGACAGCATGGCGAGCGCAATCTGCGCCGCGCCCGGCAGGTCGGACCGCGTCACCCATGTCGTGTAGACCGAGACCGTCAGTGTCTTCACGCCCAGGAACTCCGAGGCACCGATGTCGTTCAGCGCCTCCATCAGCGCGAGGCTGACGCCGACGGCGATCGCCGGACGTGCCAGCGGCAGCGCAACGCGCCAGAAGACGCCGCCTTTGCCACTTCCAAGCGTGCGCGACACCTCGACTAGATTGGCCGCCTGGGTGAGAAACATTGCCCGCGTCGTCAGGTACACATAGGGATAGAGCACGAAGCCGAGCAGCACGATGCAGCCGGCCATCGACCGGATGTCGGGAAGGCGGAATTCGTGTGGGCTGGTGAAGCCAAGTGCCACTCTGAGCGCACCCTGGACCAAGCCGATCGGATGGAGAAGATCGAGATAGACGTAGGCGATTATGTAGGTCGGCACCGCGAGCGGGAGGAGCAGCGCCCATTCGAGAAACCTGCGGCCGGGAAAGTCATAGGCGGTGACAAGCCAGGCCGTCGAGGTGCCAAGAAGCGTGACGAGGACACCGACGCCGATGAGTAGCGCCGTGGTCTGCTGGAAGGCCTGTGGCAGCACATAGGCGAGGAGATGCGGCCAGAGCCCGCTCGATCCCCGCAGCGCCTGCCAGATAAGGGCGAGAACCGGAGTCGCCACCAGCACAGCGACAAGCACGGTCGCCATGAACCACAGTCGCCCGGACCAGTACCGGGCGACCTTCACAGTGGAGGCTCTTCGCAGGTCGACATCCGACATCGGGAGATCACCGGGCGCAGCACTGCCCACGCCCGGATCGCCCATCAGTTGTCGAAGCCGACCTTCTCGGCCAGTTCGCTTGCCTGCTTGCGATGCTTGACGATTTCCGTCATCGGCACTGGATCGACTTTCAACGCGCCGAACGAGGCGATGATCGGGTCGATCGGAGCACCGGCCTTGACCGGGTATTCGAAATTTGCCTTGGCATAGAGTGTCTGGGCGTCGTCGGAAACCAGATATTCCAGCAGCTTGACCGCCTCACCCTTGTTCGGCGCATGCTTTGCGACGGCCGCGCCGCTGACGTTGACCTGCGTGCCGCCATCCTTGAACGTTGTCAGGACGACCTTGATCGCGTCGCCCCAGGCGACCTGCTCCTCACCGCCCTTGCCGGAGCGCATCAGTCCGACGTAGTAGGAATTGGCGATGCCTATCTGGCAAATGCCGCCGAGGATGTCCTTGGCCACATCGCGGTCGCCGCCGCCCGCCTTGCGGGCGAGATTCCCCTTGACGGCGGCAAGCCATGCTTCCGTCGCCTCGGCGCCGTTATGTGCGATGTAATCGGCAAAAAGAGCGGTGTTGTAGGGATGCTGGCCGGACCGGATGCAGACCTTGCCCTTCCATTTTGGATCGGACAGGTCCTCGTAGTTGAACGCGGCAAGATCGAGATCCTTGGCCGCGTAGAGTACGCGGGCCCGCATCGACAGAGCAAACCAGTTGTTGGCCGGGTCACGCAGGTTCTCCGGGACCGCGGCTTTCAGAACATCGGACTCGACCGGCTGCGTCAGGCCTTTTTCGGCCAGGTCAGCTAGGTTGCCGACATCGACCGTCATGAGAATATCGGCAGGTGAGCTTTCCCCTTCCGAGGCCACACGCTCCGCCAGACCATCTTTCATGAAGACTGTATTGACCTTGACGCCGCTCGAGGCGGTGAAGGCGTCAAGCAGCGGCTGGATCAGCCCAGGCTCACGCGTGGTGTAGATGTTCAGTTCGGCCGCCATGGCCCTGGCCTCGCCAGCGAGGGCGAAGACGCCGCCCACCAGGGCGAGTCGCAATGTGGAAAGGCTCTTCATGAAGCGGTCCTCCATTAATTGATTGGTGCGGCCGGCATTGGTTGACAGCCCGGGAATTGCTCGATCATATGTGAGTAATTTAGTCAAGTTACTTTGCGACCAAAGCGCTTGCGACTTATGCCGCAGCGAATATCAGCACGCCGCCTGGATCTATGGTCAGATGGATCGGCTCACCCGGCTTTACATCGATCCGGCTGGTGGTGCGCAAGCGCAAGAGGTCAGCAACGCCCTCGATCCTGACCAGCAATTGTTCGATCTCACCTAGAAAAGAGCGGTTGACGACAAGCGCCGGCAGACCTTCGTCGGAACCTGAAAGGCAGACAGCCTGCGGGCGGATGCAGGCAAACGCCTTGCCGCCTTCCGGAAGATCGAGCCGGGCTGGAAAGGTGCCCAGCACCGTTTCGACCCGGCCATCGCGGTAGATGCCCTCTACCCTGTTGCACGGGCACAAGAATTCGGCGGCGTAGAGTGAGTTGGGATGATCGTAGATATCGTAGCCCGTCCCGACCTGCACAACCCGCCCCTCCTGCATCAGCACAACCCGGTCACCGACGGAAAGGGCCTCCTCCGGGTCGTGCGTGACGAGGATCGCCGTCGTCCCCAAGGCTCTCAACGTTGAAGTGGTCTCCTCGCGCACCCGCTCCCGCAGGCCACGATCAAGGTTCGAGAAAGGCTCGTCCATCAGCAGGATGACGGGTTTTGGGGCAAGCGCCCGCGCTAGTGCGACTCGCTGCTGCTCGCCACCTGAAAGCGTGTGTGGGTAACGGCCGGAAAGCGCCTGGATGCCGATTCGGGCGATCACCTCGGCCGCACGGGCGCTCGCCTCGCGCCGCGACAGCCGCTTGAGGCCGAAGGCCACGTTCTCCTCGACGGTCAGGTGCGGGAACAGGGCATAATCCTGGAACATGAATCCGATGTTGCGGTCTTCGGGCTCGACAAAGCTGTTCGCGCCCGCGATCTCAATGCCATTGAGCAGAATTCTTCCGCTGTCCGCAGTATCGACGCCTGCAATGATCCGCAAAAGCGAGGATTTGCCGCAACCGGACTGGCCGACCAGGCAGACGATCTCTCCAGGCGCAATCGACAGCGAAACGTCATCCAGCGCCTGGGTGTCGCCGAAGCATCGGCTGATGTGTTCCAGCGTTAGCGGAGCGCCGGCATCATTTATCGACCCATGCATCATTCGCCCTCCGACACGCTGGCTCATAGCTGTTTAGATCAGCGTCGATCGGCTGGAAACTTAATTGCCATGAAAAAACCCGGCCGCACGTTCGCGACCGGGTCCGTCTTGCTGGCCCAAGGGCCGTGTTCACATCTTGTAGCGAGATTATTTCGCCTTTGCGACGATCGATTCGAACGGCTTGTAGGCTTCCTTGGCGAGTTCGGCATAGAGGTCACCGATCTTGGTGGCTTCGGTGACGAAGGCTTCGTACGACTGCCTGGCAAAATCGGACTGGATCTCGATCGCCTTCTCCAGCGACTTGGCCGACAAAAGTTTCTCGGCTGCTGCGCTGCCGGCCTCGAAGCTTTTCTTGGTGTACTCGCCCGCCTCGGTGGCGATGGCCTGCGCGCCCTTGGAAAGGGATGCGAAGCTCTTCAAGCCGCTATCCGCAAACTCCTTGCCGTATTTGCTGAAATCTTCATAGGTCTGGGTCATTCACGCAATCCCTTGCCAGTTGTCCTTGAGCGGTGGACGCGGCCTTTTCTCGGGGCCGCGTTGTGCAATGCAAGTAATATATTGTGCACTGCACAAAAGTCAAGGTTTCACCGACTCTGGGTTTCACCAAGTGCCATCCGGCCAGCAGATCGGCGCAACCGTCGGGAAATGGCTAAGATTCGAATAAAGAAAAGCTCAAGCTCGAAGAAAATGGTGAACGCCGCGGTTACCATAAACGGATTGGTAACGCTGGCCGCGATAGCTTGGCTTGAAGTGAGGCAGGACCCCTTTGCCGCCTCCACCGCAACAAAAATTCAAAGGAACCATCGGTGCGTCAGGCGTTGTCGGGCATTCTCTCCAAATCCGCGTCCTCCTTGAAAACGATCATGATCCTCGCTTTGGCGATGACATTCGTCGTTGCCGGAGCTGCTTCGTCCATGGCGGCGAGGTCGGCGGCCATCGTCATCGACGCCAAGACCGGCAAGGTGCTTTACTCTTCGAATGCCGATGGCCGACGCTATCCCGCCTCGCTCACCAAAATGATGACGCTTTACCTGGCCTTCGAGGCCATGGCGAACGGCAAGATCGGCAAGAACTCCCGGGTCGTCTTCTCGCCCAATGCCGCTGCCGAACCGCCGACCAAACTCGGCGTCAAACGGGGCGGCGCGATCACGGTCGAGACCGCGATCCTGTCGATGGTGACCAAGTCGGCAAACGACTCGGCAACCGCAATCGGCGAACTTCTCGGCGGCAATGAAGCCAATTTCGCCCACATGATGACGGCCAAGGCGCGGGCCCTGGGCATGAAGGGGACTGTTTTCCGCAACGCCCACGGCTTGCCAAATCCCGGTCAGTTCACCACCGCGCGCGACATGGCGGTGCTCGGCATCGCGCTGCGGGAGCATTTTCCCCAGTATTACAGCTATTTCTCGCAGCGTTCCTTTCTCTACGGCCGCAGGCGCATCAACGGCCACAACCGCCTGCTTGGACGCATCAAGGGCGTCGATGGCATCAAGACTGGTTACACCCGCGCCTCCGGCTACAATCTCGTTTCCTCGGTCGACGACGGCGATCGCCGCATCGTCGCGGTGGTCATAGGCGGGAAATCCGGCGGCAGCCGCGACAACCAGATGGCCGCATTGATCAAAACCTACCTGCCGAAGGCGTCGTCGCGCGGCAGCGGCATGCTGATCGCCAAGGCCAGTGGTGGCAACCCGATCACCGCGCTGGCGAAAGTATTCCTGCCCAAGCGCGACGCGCCGACGCCGGACAGCAGGCCGGACGACGATGCGGCGTACAACGAGGCCCCGGACGGCGATGCCATTGCCTCCCTGGTGGAGGAAACCGAGCCCGTCGTTGAAGAAGCCACCCCCGTCGTTGAGACCAGGCCCGTCTCCCAGACCAGGAAGGTCGAAACAGTGGCCGCCGCTACGGCGGACGATGTGGCGACCGCACGGGTCGCAGCAGCCTATGGCGAACCGGCAACGGTCGATCCCGTCAACACGGCATCGGTGCCGTCCGGCTGGGCAGTCCAGGTCGCCTCTTCGCCAAAACAGTCCGAAGCCCAGGCTCTCCTGGACGAGACGAGCAAACAGGCGCCTTCGGTCCTGGCCGATGCTGTGGGCTTCACCGTCGCCTTCGAGAAGGGCGGCGTCACCTACTACCGCGCCCGGTTCGGCTTTGGCTCGAAGACTGCCGCCTCGAAAGCCTGCAACGCCCTGAAGAAAAAGAAAATCGAGTGCTACGCCGTCCACCAGTAGGCGGCGTCGAAACATCTCCCGGAAGAATTCTGCGTCGAAGGAGACTAGTTGTGATTGGAGAGCAAGACGTCCTTGGCTTCGTTGATCCGCGCCGCCAGAAACGAAGTGCCGCCGAGATCGGGGTGCAGGCGCTGCATCAGGCGGCGGTGCGCCTTGCGGACATCCGCCGCGGCGGCCCCCGCTTCAAGACCAAGGATCTTGTAGGCCTCCTCCTTAGTCATGGCGCCCGAACCTGGCGAAACACCCAGCCCGTCGCCACCATTCGCCTCCGCGTCTTTGCGCCAGATGGGAAATCTGCCGTCAAGATACGTCTCTAGCAGCTGGCGGCTCTCCGGGTCGCCGGGGAGTTCGCGATAAAGCTGCTGCAATTCCGCAAGGCTCATCGTGCCTAGCATCTTGCCTTCATGGCGGCCGGCGAGCACGAGCCCCTCCAGATTGCCGGTATCGTGATCAAGCTCCATTTCGAGGGCCGCGGTGCGCACCGTCGAATACTTGCCCGGCTCCAGTTTCGCCGTCGGCCGCTTCATCCGCATCGAGCCATACCAGGCGAGCGCCGTCGACAGGATCAAGCCGCCGATGCCTGCGCGTCCAACCAGAAGCGCGGCGACGCCGATCAGCGCCAGCAGGACAGGCCCAAGCGTCCTCATCCAGCTTGCGAGTTTCGCGGGGTCGGAGCGCAGAAACACCATGGCCACGCCGAGCAGCACCAAAAGCAACGCCACGAATGCGATAGTCGCGCCCATCATTTCCTGCCGCTCCGCAGATGCTCGATCAGCAGCCGGTCTTCCGGCCTGCCCCTGGCCTCCAGAGCCTTCAGCCCGCCCGTCGCAAACACCGCAACCGCCGATAGCAGGCTGGCCAAGGTTGCGGCGGCCCGCCGATCAAATCGGAACCAGGCGCCTTTGGACAGCCGCGCAATATCCTTGAACGCCTTTTCCGCGCCGGCATCATGGCCCTCCTGAAAGACGAAGACAGGAACGCCGTGCAGGCCGAGGCTGCCGGCCTTTTCCGCCAGATCGTCGATATTTTCCTCCATCGCGTCGCCGATATAGACCAGGGCGTTGACCTTGGCCGCCGCCGTCTGTTTCAGCGCATGGGCGAGCACCTTGCCGATCTGGGTGTGGCCGCTGCGGCATTCGATCCGCGTCATCAGCTGCTTCAGCGCGTTCGTATCGGTGACGAATGCGGATGAGCGGCACTCGCCAAAACCGCGAAAATAGACCAGTTGGACCTTGAGCGCCCCGGCCTTGCCGACGGCGTCGAACATCTCGCCCTGCAGCGCACAGGCGAGATCCCAGGTCGGCTGGCGGCTCATGGTCGCGTCGAGGGAAAGGATCAGCCTGCCAGTACCGGTCGCGGACGCAGCCAGCGTCCTTGCCTGACGGATAAACGCGTCGATCTCGCCGGTGCTCGATTGGGATTCGACCGGCGCAGGATTGGCCTTTGCGGGCACGGGCTGCTTCTTGTCGCTCATGACATTCAAGATGTGGCGTTGTCGCACAGCTTGCAAGCCCAGCATGAGGCTATCTGGAGGGCCGGCGATCACCGCAGCTTTGAATTTTGGGGCCTTCCTAGAGAAGGCCGAGATCGGCAAGCTCGCGCCTGAGTTTCGGCGGCATTTCGACCAATCCCGCTTTGCCCTTGGAGAGATCGGCCGGTGCGTCCGACGATTTCAAATAGCGCCAGCCTTGAAAGGCGCGGCGCGGCTGCCATTCAGTCGGCACGACCGCGGGATCGAGGATCAGGTGACAGCGGCCGATACCCTCGTCATCGGTGAAAGGACGGATTTCGGTGATCAACTGGCGGCACTGCACGTTGCCCTTGATTACCCAGTAGAGGGAACCGCCATCGGTGACCTCGGCGCTGCGCGTCGGCGTCATGCGGGTGGTGTGGTAGTGCTCGACCGGTTCACCGGCGCGCCGCCGTTCGTCGAGGCGGAACGCGATCCACTCTTCGAGATCTTCGACGCTGTCGCAGCCAACGCAGAGCTTTATGAGATTGAGGGACATGGATCAAGGTTTAGTCCGGCGCGCGAAGGCGTCAACTGGCCCAATCGACTTTCTCCACAGTGCCGCTGTTCTCCACGGCGCCAATCCACAGTGCAAGGTTTGGCTCAGCATTCCACGATATTGACGGCCAGTCCGCCGAGGCTGGTTTCCTTGTATTTCTCGTTCATGTCGAGGCCGGTCTGGCGCATGGTCTCGATCGCGGCATCGAGCGGCACGAAATGAACGCCGTCGCCCTTGATGGCCAGCGACGCGGCAGTCACCGCCTTGACGGCGCCGAGCGCGTTGCGCTCGATGCAAGGCACCTGCACCAGCCCGCCGACCGGATCGCAGGTCATGCCGAGATGATGCTCAAGCGCGATCTCGGCGGCGTTCTCGACCTGCTCAGGCGTGCCGCCCATCACGGCGCACAGCCCCGCTGCCGCCATCGCCGAGGCCGAACCGACCTCGCCCTGGCAGCCGACCTCGGCGCCCGAGATCGAAGCGTTGGTCTTGATGATGCCGCCGACCGCTGCTGCGGTCAGCAGGAAATCGCGGATGCTCGGCTGGTCGGCCTCGGGATGGAAATGCAGCCAGTAGCGCAGCACCGCCGGCAGCGTGCCTGCAGCACCATTGGTCGGCGCGGTGACGACGCGCCCGCCGGCGGCGTTCTCCTCGTTCACCGCCATGGCATAGATCGACAGCCAGTCGTTGGCGAGCAGCGGATTGGGCCGGTTCTGCCGCCACTGCTCCTGCAGCTTGTCATGCAATTGTCGCGCGCGTCGGCGCACCTTCAGGCCGCCCGGCATGATGCCGTCCTGCGACAGGCCGCGCTCGATGCAGCTCTTCATCGCGCTCCAGATGCCGTCGAGGCCGGCGTCGAGCTCTTCGCGCGACATCTGCGTCTCTTCGTTGACGCGCTTCATGTCGGCGATGGAAAGACCGCTTTTCGCGGCCATCGACAGCATTTCGACAGCGTTCTTGAAGGGGTATGGAACGTTTTTGCCTTCCGTCGTCACCGAGCCCTTCGCCTTCATCCGCTGCAGCTCTTCTTCGGAAACCACGAAGCCGCCGCCGATCGAATAGTAGATGCGCTTGAGCAGCAGGCGGTCGTCGGCATCATAGGCAGAGAAAGCCATGCCGTTGGCGTGGCCGGAAAGCGGCGTCTTGCGATCCAGCACCAGATCCGTCGCCGGGTCGAAGCGATAGGACGGATGGCCGGGCGGCGAAATCCGCTTCTCGGCGGCGATGCGGTCGACGATGCCGTCCGCCTGATCGGGGTCTACCGTCTGCGGCGTCTGGCCGGCAAGCCCGAGCACGACGGCGCGATCTGAACCATGGCCGATGCCGGTATAGGCAAGCGAGCCGTGCAGGCTGGCGGCGATGCGGTCGACCTTGGCGCCGACCGGGCGTGGCCAGTCATCTCCCGCGACCTCGTCGAGAAAACGCCGCGCAGCCGTCATCGGTCCCATCGTGTGCGAACTCGATGGTCCAATGCCGATCTTGAACAGGTCGAAAACCGAAAGGAACACGCGCCGCTCTCTCCTGTTGGAATCTATATATAGGAATTCCTGTGATGTTTCCGCTCTTTCGAAGATTGCGGCGCTGCACCTGCCGACCTTGTTTGCTCCGGCAGCGACATCGTTGCGTTCCGCCATCGAAGCGCCGCCACCGCTTGTGGTAAGAGGGTTGCATGGGCGATTCCTTCCATTTGTCGACGGCAGACCTCGTTGCGCTTGCCTTCTTCGTTTTCGTGTGGGTGCTGCATACGCTCGCCTCCGACGGAAAGCTGGTCAGGCGCATGTCGCTGACGACGGCGATGAACGTCCAGCGTCAAGCCTGGATGCGGAACATGGCCGAACGCGAGGTCCGCATTGTCGACACCGCCATCATGGCCGGCCTTCAACAGGGAACCGCCTTCTTCGCCTCCAGTTCGCTGATTGCGATCGGCGGCTGTTTTGCCCTGCTCGGCGCCTCCGATCAGGTTGTTTCGGTGCTGAGCGACCTGCCGCTCGGCGCGACGTCGTCCCGCTCCGCCTTTCAGATGAAGGTGTTCGGATTGGTGCTGATCCTTGCCTATTCCTTTTTCAAGTTCGGCTGGGCCTACCGGCTGTTCAACTATTGCTCGATTCTGATCGGTGCGGTGCCGATCCCGCACGGCGAGGCTTCACGCAACCCGGTCAGCGAGACGGCGGTATGGCGGGCGGCGCGCATGAACATGCTGGCCGGAAAACATTTCAATTCCGGCATGCGCGGCGTGTTCTTCTCGATCGGCTATCTCGGCTGGTTCGTCGACCCAAAAGTATTCGTGCTGTCGACGCTGCTGTTGCTGGCGGTTCTGGTGCGTCGCCAGTTCTTCTCGGCGGCGCGGCAAGCCGTGATTGGTCAGCCGCCCGAGCCGACACCCGGTCCGGGAAAAAGCCGATCGATGCGGCCCGACAGCCGGTAGGCGACGAGCCCGGTCCATTCGCGGACCGCCGTGCTGGTAGCTGCAGCGAAACGAAGGGATCGTCGCGAGACAGGCCGATGCCTTCCTTGCCGGAGGTGCGGATCGCCAGATTCAACGGCTGGACGAGGAGCCAGAAGACCTTGGAAAGATGTTAGAACATCCCTCACCCCTTCAGGTGGGAGACGACACTACCACCACTTTTCCGGCTGGAACGTACCCGCAGCCTGTTCGATGACATGGGCGGTCTGGCACAAGGTTTCCTCGTCGAACGGCCGGCCGATGAGCTGCAGGCCGAGCGGCAGGCCCTTGGCGTCGAGCCCTGCGGGCACGGCGATGCCCGGCAGTCCGGCCATGTTCACGGTCACCGTGAAGATGTCGTTGAGGTACATCTTGACCGGGTCGGCGGCCATGTCCTCGTCGGCGATGCCGAAGGCCGCCGACGGCGTCGCCGGCGTCAGGATGACGTCGACGCCGGCAGTGAATGCATTTTCGAAATCCCGCTTGATGAGGTTGCGCACCTTCTGCGCCTGCAGATAGTAGGCGTCGTAGTAGCCGGCGGAGAGCACATAGGTGCCGATCATGATGCGGCGCTTGACCTCGCGGCCGAAGCCGGCGGCGCGGGTCTTCTCGTACATGTCGACGATGTCCTTGCCCGGCACGCGCAACCCGTAGCGGACGCCGTCATAGCGGGCTAGGTTCGACGAGGCTTCGGCGGGCGCGACGATATAATAGGCCGGCAGCGCATATTTGGTATGCGGAAGCGAAATGTCGACGATCTCGGCGCCGGCATCTTTCAGCCAGGCAATGCCCTTCTGCCACAGCGCCTCGATCTCGTCTGGCATGCCGTCGACGCGGTATTCCCTCGGGATGCCGACCTTCATGCCCTTGATCGGCTTGCCGATCGCCGCCTCGTAATCCGGCACCGGGCGGTCGACCGAGGTGGTGTCCTTCGGATCGACCGAGGCCATGGATTTCAAGAGAATCGCGGCGTCACGCACGTCGCGGGCGATCGGACCGGCCTGGTCGAGCGACGAAGCGAAGGCGACGATGCCCCAGCGCGAGCAGCGGCCGTAGGTCGGCTTGATGCCGACCGTGCCGGTGAAGGCGGCGGGCTGGCGGATCGAGCCGCCGGTGTCGGTGGCGGTGGCGCCGGCACACAGGAACGCCGAAACGGCGGAGGCCGAGCCACCCGACGAGCCGCCCGGCACGAGCTGGGCGTTATCCAGCGTACGCGCGGTCCTGGTGCCGCCGGCCGAGACAAAACCGCCATCGCCCTGATGCGTGGTCGGCATCACCATCGTGTCGACGCGCGAACGCCGCCATGGATTGACGACCGGGCCGTAGTAGGAGCTCTCATTGGACGAGCCCATGGCGAACTCGTCCATGTTGAGCTTGCCGAGCATGACGGCGCCGTCGGCCCACAGATTGGCGGTGACGGTCGATTCGTAGTGCGGCTTGAAGCCGTCCAGCACATGGCTGCAGGCTTGGGTGTGGATGCCTTCGGTGCCGAACAGGTCCTTGACGCCGAGCGGAATGCCTTCGAGCGACCCGCCCTCGCCCTTCGCAAGCTTTGCGTCCGAGGCCCTGGCCATGTCGCGCGCCTTGTCATCGGTTACGACGACATAGGCATTGAGCGCCGGATTGGCCCGCTCGATTGCCTGGAGATAGGCTTCGGTGATCTCGGTTGCGGTGATTTCCCGGGCGCGCAGCTTGGCGCGGGCCTGCGAAATCGTCAGGTGGGTCAGGTCGCTCATCAGGCAAGGCTCTTTTCGTAAAACACCGACCACCCGGAATCGGGATAGTCCAGCACCGGGCCGCAGCGCGAAAATCCGGCGCGTTCATAGACGGTCCACGCAGCCGGATGGCGGTCGCCGGTTTCCAGCACCAGACGCTTCAGTCCTTCATTGCGCGCCAGCGCCTCGATTCGCTCGACGATCCCGGCGCCGATCTTCTGCCCGCGATGCGAAGGCCGCGTGTACATGCGCTTGACCTCGCCGACGGCGCCGTCATGGCGTTTCAGCGCGCCGCAGCCGATGGCGAGGCCGTTGTCACGAGCGATGAAGACAGTCGTGTCGTTGTCGGCCATCTGCTCGACGGTCATGTGGGAGCAGTGCTCCGGCGGCGTCAGTTCCAGCAGCGTGTCGTTGAGCTCCTTGACCAGCCCGCGCACGTCGTCCTGCAGCGGCGTTTCGATGGCGATCTCGATTGCCATCGGCCCGCTACTCCACGACCTTCGGAACGAGGAAGAAATTCTCTTCGGTCGCCGGTGCGTTGGCGACGATGTCGGCCGCCTTGCTGCCGTCGGTGACGACGTCCGGGCGCTTCTTCATCTCCATCGGAATGACCGACGTCATCGGCTCGACGCCGGCGACGTCGACCTCGTTCAACTGCTCGACAAAGCCGAGAATGGTGTTCAACTCGCCGGTCATGCGCTCGGCATCCGCCTCGCTCACCGCAATGCGGGCGAGACGCGCGACGCGCTTCACTGTCTGCAGATCAACGGACATATTTGCTTGTGCCTCGGGAAAACCAGTCCGCGCTATAGCGGCGCGGCGCGTGCCGCGCAACATGCATCGTGCCGAGAACTCAGCCAGAAGGTCTATGGCAGGGCCACACCGTCGCAGAGGAAAAAGCTGCCGCTGTTGCCGCTCGCCTCGCTTTCGTCTTCCGCAGGTCGGACCGAAACCAGATCGATCTGCTTCGGGCTCAATTGCGTTACGGAGAGAACGTCCGGAAAGACATGTCCCGGCTCCTGACATATGGCTGTCACCGCCCAACTCGGCGATAGCGTCGCCTTGCTGATCTGAAGGAACTCGCAATCGTATTCGACGCTTTGCAGGCCACGCGCCGAGAGCACGATGTTGCCGGCGTCGATCAGCGCCTCCAGTGTGTACTTCTTGGCCTGCGTACAAAGCTCCTCGGACTGGAGATACACGCCTTTGATGAAGTCCTCCGCGGCGGGAGCCGGGGAGGCCACAGAAAGAACAAAAATGAAAAGAAAGCCCCTCAAAACCATGTTTTCACTCCATTTTGGCGCCTTATACCTAGCGTCTTCTACAAGCTAATCGTCCCGCCGATCTCCGGCAACGCCACCTTCACGCCGGAACCCTCCAGCCCCGCGACAAACTTGTCGGCGGTCTGGTCGATGATCGGAAACGTGCCGAAGTGACTGGGAATGACCGTCTCGAACTGAAAGAAGCGCCGACAGGCAAGGGCTGCCACCGCGCCGCCCATGGTGAAGCGGTCGCCGATCGGCACGATGCCGATCTTCGGCTCGTGCAGTTCGTTGATCAGCGCCATGTCGGAAAAGATGTCGGTGTCGCCCATATGATAGAGCGTCTTGTCTTCCTGGAAATGCAGCACGAGGCCCCCGGGATTGCCGAGATAGGTGTTCTGGCCTTCATCGCCCGGGAACGACGAGGAATGCAGCGCCTGGACGAAGGTGGTGGTGAAGCCGCCGCAATCGATCGTGCCGCCGATATTGCCCGGATTGATCTTCTTGTCGCTGACGCCCTTGCCGACCAGGTACATGCAGACCTCGAAATTGGCGACCAGCATGGCGCCGCTTTTCCCGAGCACTTCGAGTGCACCGCTGATGTGGTCGCTGTGGCCGTGGGTCAACAGAACATGCGTGACCCCTTCCGCCGGCTCTTCCCAGCCGCCCGTCCATGACGGATTGCCGATCAGGTAGGGATCGATGAGGATTTTCGCCTCGGCGGTTTCGACGCGAAACGCGGAATGTCCGTACCAGGTCAGTTTCATGAATGCCTTCCTCGATTTTTGCTTCGCCAAAGGATAGAACGCCGGCAGTGAAATTAAAGTCCCACAGCGTCCTTTGCGGCGTATGGTCCGAGGAAAGCCGTTGAGCATCATCACCATCGAGGAGTTGCCGGCGCGGCTCGGCGGCGGCAAGACGCTGGCCGGGCTCGACCTTGGCGACAAGACGATTGGCGTGGCGGTTTCCGACCGGGGCTTTGCCTTCGCCCACCCGCGTCCCGTCATCATGCGCAGGAAATTCTCGCTGGATGCCGCAGTGCTGCTCGCCTTGCTGGAGAAAGAGAATGTCGGGGCCGTGGTGCTCGGCCTGCCGGTCAACATGGACGGGTCGGAAGGCCCGCGCGCCCAGAAATCCCGCGCCTTCGCCCGTAACATGGCTGGTGTGACCGACCTGCCCTTCGTTTTGTGGGACGAGCGGCTGTCGACGGTGGCGGCCGAGCGGACGCTGATCGAGATGGATTTTTCGCGCCGCAAACGCGCCGGCAAGATCGATTCGGCCGCGGCGGCCTTCATTCTGCAGGGCGCGCTCGACCGGCTTCAGACGCTCGGCGTCGACGCCTGGTCGAAATAGCGGTCGCGCATTATCCTGATCCAGCCACCGATCACCCGGCGTCGGCGAAACGCCCAAAACGCCATGAGCAGCAGGCTGTCGAGGATGCAGGCCTTTGCCACCATGCCCGGAATGAGCGCCGGATCGATGCCAAGCATCTCGCCATAGAGCTGGAAGACGAGGTCATGCAATTGGCGGCTCAGCATGACGTAGCCGAAATTGATGTCGTTGAGCGACAGGAAGAACCAGCCCCAGAATAAGGCGAGCGGCGTCGCCCATAGCGCGAACAAGGTGCGCATCAGCGGTCCCTCAAGTTCGTGTCCGGCCACAAGGTCGCGTCCAGGCTGCCTGAAATGCGCGAGAGCGCCGAGTTGTGCGCCGCCGCCTTCGCCATCGAGGAGCTCAATATATGCCGCATAGCGTTCCTGCTTCCGTAGATAGGACAGTGGGCTTTGCGGCCTGCCGCTGCAATGGAAACCATTTGTTAAGGTTAACGGTCATCCACAGCGGCGGTGAGCGTTATCTCGCCTGATACCGTGGCTTGGACGTGGATTTCGCCCGCTCCCCAATAGGCCCTGGGCCAGTCATCGGAACGATCCTGACACCACCAGACGCTTGATACCTCAACTTCAGCTGCTGACTTGATGTCGTTATCCGCGCACCAGGTCTTCAACGCTTCTTCCGTGGCTTTTTGCTCGAAGTCGTACCATCGATCAACGGCGCCCCTGTGCTCTCGCAATCATCTAGCGGCGCGACAAACGACGAGAAACCTTGCCGAAGTCGCTTCAGGTGACCGGTGGGTACAGCGTGTCGATGATCATGCGCGCGTCATGGCGTGAATCGAGCATGCCATAGGTGTTGCGCCACTGGCCGGCGAGGCGCGTCTCGACGAAGGCGTCGGCGATCCGCCCTGCCCCCAGCCTGCGAAGCTCCGCCGCCGCCGCCGACAGCGCCAGTTGCTCGGTGAGCAGACGCGCCGAGCCCTCATCGGTTGCCGCGACCTGCATTGCTGCCTTGAGCACACCGACGGTGCCGCGCCCGCCGGCGCCGAGATCGCGATCGATGCCGGCCAGCACCTCCTCGAACAGGCCGGGTGCACGCCCCAGCACGCGCAGCACGTCGAGCGCCATGACGTTGCCGGATCCCTCCCAGATCGCGTTGACCGGAGCTTCGCGATAGTAGCGGGCGAGCGGCGCCTCTTCGACATAGCCATTGCCGCCGAGGCACTCCATCGCCTCATAGAGCAGCGGCGGTGCGATCTTGCAGACCCAGTATTTGACGACCGGCGTCATGGCGCGCGCAAAAGCCGCCTCGCCGCGGTCGCCGGCCGCCTCGTCGAAAGAGCGCGCCAGTCGGAATGACAGCGCGGTGGCGGCGGCGACGTCGAGAGCCATGTCGGCCAGCACGCGCTGCATCAGCGGCTGCTCGATCAGATTGGTTCCAAACACCTGGCGATGACGGGTGTGGTGGACGGCTTCGGCCAGCCCGGCTCGCATGATCGCCGACGAGGCGATCGCGCAGTCGAGCCGGGTCAGCGTCACCATATCCATGATCGTCTTGACGCCTGCCCCGGGTTCGCCGACGATCTCGCCGATGGCATTGACGAACTCGACTTCGGACGAGGCGTTGGAGCGGTTGCCAAGCTTGTCCTTCAGCCGCTGGAAGCGGAAGCCGTTGCCCGAGCCATCGCCGAGGATGCGGGGAACGAGAAAGCACGACAGTCCTTCCGGCGCCTGTCCAAGCACCAGGAACGCATCCGACATCGGCGCCGACATGAACCATTTGTGGCCGGTCAGCCGATAAAAGCTGCTGCCGGCGCGCTCGGCCCTGGTGACGTTGGCGCGGACGTCGGTGCCGCCCTGCTTCTCGGTCATGCCCATGCCGAGCGTCAGCCCGGCTTTTTCGACCGGCGGCTTCTGGCTCTGGTCGTATTTGCGTGTCGTCACCCGCGGCGCCCATTCGCGAAACAGTTTCGGGCTTGCCATCAGCGCTGCCAGCGAGGCGCTGGTCATGGTGATAGGACAGAGATGCCCGGTTTCGAGCTGCGCCGTCAGGTAGAAACGGGCGGCGCGCACCTGATGGCGGCGGCCGATCTCGGCATCGCCATTTTCCCAGACCGACGAATGCAGCCCGTTCGCCACCGACCGGCGCATCAGCGCATGATAGGCTGGATGGAACTCGACCAGATCGATGCGCCTGCCCTGGCGGTCATGGGTCCTGAGCTTCGGCGTCTCGACATTGGCGAGGCGGGCCAGTTCCTGCGCCTCCTGCGTCAGCACGAAACGGCCAAGCCCATCGATATCCTTGCGCACCGGATCGGAAAAACGCTCGGCAAGCTGGATCAGCAACGGATCGCCTCGCCAGGCGTTGCCGCCGGCCAGCGGCGGCGGCTGGTTCGTCACGTCGTCGGTCACACGCTGTCCTTATCATCACAAGGCCACGAATCCGAAGCCATCAGCTAGATATAGCCCAAGCCGCGCAACGAGCGCGACGAAAATACCGGGGAGAAAGGCCGCAATCCAAAGCTGGTGCTTGCAGCCAAAGGTCCTCCACCCTATAGCAGCGCCTTGAGATGACCGACGCTTCGTCCCTGCCACTCTACCCCCACCGCCATCTTCTGGGCATCCGCGATCTTTCCCCCGCCGACATCGAGCTTTTGCTGGACAGGGCGGACCGGTCGGTCGCGATCTCGCGGCAGTCGGAGAAGAAAGCCTCGACGCTGCGTGGCCGCACCCAGATAAACCTGTTCTACGAAGCTTCGACCCGTACGCAATCGTCGTTCGAACTGGCCGGAAAACGGCTCGGCGCCGACGTCATGAACATGTCGGTGGCCAGTTCTTCGGTGAAGAAGGGCGAGACGCTGATCGACACGGCGATGACGCTGAACGCCATGCATCCCGACATCCTGATCATCCGCCATCAGTCGGCGGGTGCCGCCGCGCTGCTGGCGCAAAAGGTCGGTTGCTCGGTGATCAATGCCGGCGACGGCGCCCATGAGCACCCGACGCAGGCGCTGCTCGACGCGCTGACCATCCGCCGCGCCAGGGGCCCGCTGTCGAAGCTGATCGTGGCGATCTGCGGCGACATCCTGCATTCGCGCGTGGCGCGTTCCAACATCATGCTGCTCAATGCGCTCGGCGCGCAGGTGCGCGTCGTGGCGCCGTCGACGCTTTTGCCCGCCGGCATCGAGAAAATGGGCGTGATCGTCACCCGTTCGATGGCCGAAGGGCTCAAGGACGCGGATGTGGTGATGATGCTGCGGCTGCAGCGCGAGCGCATGGAAGGCGCCTTCGTGCCTTCGGTGCGTGAGTATTTCCACTATTTCGGCCTCGACGCCGAGAAGCTGAAGGCGGCCAAGGACGGCGCTCTGGTCATGCACCCCGGCCCGATGAACCGCGGCGTCGAGATCGCCTCGGAAATCGCCGACGGTCCGCAGAGCGTCATCCAGGAACAGGTGGAGATGGGTGTTGCCGTTCGCATGGCGGTGATGGAAGCGCTGCTCGATCCCCGCCGCAATTATGAAGGCCGCGGCGCATGAGCACAACGGTGTTCAGCCGGGCCCGCATCATCGATCCGTCGCGCGGCATTGACGAGGTCGGCACCGTCATTGTCGAGGGCCGCAAGATCGTCGCTGCCGGCAAGGCGGCCTTGAACCAGGGCGCTGCGCAAGATGCTAACGTCATCGACTGCGCCGGCAAGGCAATTATTCCCGGCCTGATCGATGCGCGCGTCTTCATCGGCGAACCGGGCGGCGAGCACCGTGAGACCATCGCTTCGGCCAGCGTGGCGGCGGCGGCCGGCGGCGTGACTTCCATCGTCATGATGCCCGACACCGACCCGGTGATCGACAATGTCGCGCTGGTCGAATTCGTGCTGCGCACCGCCAAGGACACTGCCGTCGTCAATATCTTTCCGGCGGCGGCGATCACCAAGGGGCTCGAAGGCCGCGAGATGACCGAATTCGGCCTGCTGCGCGAGGCCGGCGCGATCGCCTTCACTGACGGCCGGCACACCATATCAAGCGCACTGGTGATGCGCCGTGCGCTGACCTATGCGCGCGATTTCGGCGGCGTGATCGCGCATGAAACCCAGGACGCCGACCTCGCTTCGTCAGGCGTCATGAACGAAGGCCTCTATGCCAGCTGGCTCGGCCTTGCCGGCATTCCGCGCGAGGCCGAGTCCATTCCGCTGGAGCGCGATCTTGCGCTGGCGCGGCTGACTGGCGGCGCCTATCACGCGGCCAAGATTTCAACTGCGATGGCGGCAAACGCGGTAACGAGGGCCAAGGCCGACGGCGCCAAAGTCACAGCAGGCGTCTCGATCCACAATCTGTCGCTCAACGAGAACGATGTCGGCGAATACCGCACCTTCTTCCGGCTGACGCCGCCGCTGCGCGCCGAGGAGGACCGGCTGGCGATGATCGAGGCGGTCAAGGACGGCACGATCGACATCATCGTATCCTCGCACGACCCGCAGGACGTCGACACCAAGCGGCTGCCTTTCGCCGACGCCGCGGCCGGTGCCATCGGACTGGAAACGCTGCTCGGCGCGGCGCTGCGGCTCTACCACAATGGCGATATGACGCTGCTCAGGTTGGTTGAGACGTTGTCCACTGCGCCGGCAAGACTGTTCGGCCTGCCCGGCGGCACGCTGAAGCCGGGTGCGGTCGCCGACCTTGCGCTGGTCGATCTCGACGAGCCATGGATCGTCAGCGAAAGCGGCATCCGTTCGCGCTCGAAAAACACCTGTTTCGAAGGCGCGCGGCTGCAGGGCAAGGTCTTGCAAACGATGGTGGCGGGCCGCACAGTGTTTTCGGCCTAATGCATGTCGCGCAAAAGCATGCCCTCGGGCCTGACCCGAGGGTGCGCAGCGGTTTTGCGATAACGACATGCATAAAACAGCAACCTAAAGCGCGTCGCATCAGGCCGGTCAAACGCGACGCGCTTTAGGGCATATCCGGGGGAACAATGGCTTACGGCATCGTCTTGGCGCTGGTGTTCGGCTATCTGCTCGGCTCCATCCCGTTCGGCCTCCTGATCACCCGTGCCGCCGGCCTTGGCGACGTCCGCAACATCGGCTCCGGCAATATCGGCGCCACCAATGTGCTGCGCACCGGCAACAAGGGCCTGGCTGCCGCCACGCTGCTGCTCGACGCGCTGAAAGGCACGGCGGCGGTGCTGATCGCCGGTTACTTTGCCCCGGAGCTCGGGCTCTGGGCCGGCTTAGGCGCCTTCTTCGGCCATCTCTTCCCGGTCTGGCTCGGTTTCAAGGGCGGCAAGGGGGTCGCCACCTATCTCGGCGTGCTGATCGCTCTTGGCTGGCAGGTGGCGCTGATCTTTGCCGTCGTCTGGCTGGCCATGGCTTTCCTGTTCCGCTATTCCTCGCTGGCGGCGCTGACGGCAGCAATCGTCGTGCCGATCGCGCTCTATGTCCTCAGCACGCCCGAGATTGCCGGGCTGTTCGCGCTGATGAGCCTGATCGCCATCATAAAACACCGGGCCAACATTACCCGGCTGCTGGCCGGCACCGAGAACAAGATCGGAGCCAGGGAGTGAGCCAGCGCGCCGCCGGGACGCGGCTCAGCGACCGGCAGCGGTTGAGCTGGCTTCGTTTGATCCGCACGTCGAATGTCGGTGCGGCCACCTTTCGCGACCTGATCAACCGCTTCGGCTCGGCCGAGACGGCGCTCGAGATGCTGCCCGAGCTGATGGTTTCGGGCGGCGCCAGAAAGGCCGTCCGCATCCCGACGGTGGCCGAGGCCGAGGCGGAACTGGAGACCGCACGGCGCGCCGGCGCCCGCTTCGTCGGCATTGGCGAGGCCGACTATCCGCCGCTGATGAAAAGCATGGACCATCCGCCGCCGCTGCTCGCGGTCAAGGGCGAAGGCGCGGTGTTCCGGCTGCCGGCGGTCGCCATAGTCGGCGCCCGAAACGCCTCGCTGGCCGGCATCAAGATGGCGCGGACGCTCGCCGCCGAACTCGGCCGCGACGGCTTCGGCATCGTCTCCGGCCTGGCGCGCGGCATCGACACGGCAGCCCATCAGGGCAGCCTTGCGTCAGGCACGATCGGTGTGCTGGCCGGCGGCCTCGACCTGCCCTACCCGCCCGAGAATGCCGCATTGTGCAACGAGATTGCCGAGCGCGGCGGTGCCATCATTTCAGAGATGCCGTTCGGCTGGCAGCCGCGCGCCCAGGATTTTCCACGCCGAAACCGCCTTGTCGCCGGTGCGGCATTGGGGCTGGTCGTGGTCGAGGCGGCGCTGCGCTCCGGCTCGCTGATCAGCGCCAGGCTTGCCGGCGAGATGGGCCGGCTGGTCTTCGCCGTCCCCGGCTCGCCGCTCGATCCGCGCGCCGCCGGCGCCAACGCCTTGCTTAAGGACGGCGCCACCCTGGTCACCGAAGCAGCGGACATTACCGGTGCGATCGCGCCGCTGGTCGGCAAACTGGCGCCAAGAACGCCGCTGCTCGAAGAGCCGCCCGACTTTTCGGCAACACCGCCACCCGGCGAAGACGACCGCGCCCGCGTCATCGAAGCGCTCTGCCCAACGCCGGTGGCGATCGACGAAATCATCCGCCACACCGGCCTGCATCCCGCCCAGGTTTTCATGGTGCTGCTGGAACTCGACTTAGCCGGCCGGCTGGAGCGCCACGCCGGCGGCAATGTCTCGCTGGTGTGATCGAGACGATTCTTGAGAGAACCTGGCTCGACCGCTGGAAAACCCAAGGCGTCATGAAGCATCTCGCTTTAGACCGGGAACAGGAACGCTAACCTGTTGATTTTCAGGGAAAAAATGGTGAGCGCGCAGGGATTCGAACCCTGGACCTACTGATTAAAAGTCAGTTGCTCTACCGGCTGAGCTACGCGCTCCCGCGGGCTCAGGATGCCGCCCTCGAAATTGCGCGGAACATAGGGAGAGTGTCTCGAACGGTCAACCGGAAAAAGAGGCCTCGCGAGCCGGACTTTTCGCGGTCTGCTGACGCCTCGCAAACCGTCTCGACAAGACCGGAGTGGCTGTCTCGCACAAAAGCCGAGACGCATTACGAATCAGCAGCTTGCTATTCTTCGCGGAACAATTGCGCAACCTGCCCGTTTTTATCGCTACAAGGGACGACGCTATCAAGGAGAAGGCCATGAACAGGATCATGTCGGGCTTGCTGGCGACCGTGCTGTCAGCATCATTCGCTGTAGCGCAGATCGTGCCCGTCAACGCCCAGCCCATCTACGTGCCGCTGGGTCAGAACGTCTCGTCGGATGTCCAGACAGTTCAGGATGAACGGTGGAGGTGGAGGAACCGGGATTTCTCGCGTCGCGATTTACGTCGCGATTTCTCTCGCCGTGATTTCCGTCGCGATTTTTCTCGCCGCGAGTTCCGTCGCGATTTCTCCCGCCGCGATTTTTCCCGCCGCGATTTTCGTCGTTTCGCCGGTAACGACGATTTCAGGTATTATCGCGGCTATCGCGGCTATCGCTATTATCGTCCTAGCTATCGTCGCTACAACGACTACTGGTTCCCGCTGGCGGCCTTCGCTACCGGCGCGCTGATCACCGGCGCGATCATCAACAACCAGAGCCGCCGCATCTATCGCGGCGATGCCCACGTGGAGTGGTGCTACAGCCGCTACAGATCTTACCGGGCCTACGACAACACGTTTAAGCCTTACTACGGCCCCCGCCGGCAGTGCATCTCGCCCTATTGATAAGCCAAGGGCAGAGTTGAATAAACCTTGTTGAAAAGCCTGCGCCGGCAACGGCGCAGGCTTTTCTTTTCGGAGCGCGAATCTACAGCGTGCTCAGTGTCCGTCGCACAGCATGGCGCCAACCCGCCAGCTTTGCGGAACGGACCGATGCATCCATGTCCGGTCGAAACCGTCGCTCCAGCGCCCAGCTCCTGGCGAATTCCCTTGTCTTCGGCCAGACGCCGGCCTTCGAGCCGGCCAGCCATGCCGCGCCGAGCGCCGTCGTCTCCAGGATGGTCGGGCGGTCGACCGGCGCATCGAGGATGTCGGCAAGCCGCTGCATCGTCCAGTCCGACGCCACCATGCCGCCATCGACCCTGAGAACGGTCTTCGCTGACGCGCTCTTCCAGTCCCTGCGCATCGCATCGAGCAGGTCGCGCGTCTGGAACGCGACCGATTCGAGTGCGGCACGGGCAAATTCCGCCGGGCCCGAATTGCGGGTCAGCCCGAAGATGGCGCCGCGCGCCTCGGCGTCCCAGTGCGGCGCGCCAAGCCCGACGAAAGCCGGCACCAGGTAGACTTGTTGGGTCGGGTCGGCGCTCGCCGCCAGCACGCCGCTCTGCTCGGCCTTGCCGATCACCTTGATGCCGTCGCGCAGCCATTGCACGGCAGCACCTGCGATGAAGATCGACCCTTCCAGCGCATAGGTGGTCTTGCCGTTCAGCCTGTAGGCAATGGTCGTCAACAGACGGTTCTTCGAGCGCACCAGATCGCTGCCGGTGTTGAGCAGCGCGAAGCAGCCGGTGCCATAGGTCGATTTCATCATGCCCGGCTCGAAACAGGCCTGGCCGATGGTCGCCGCGTGCTGGTCGCCAGCCACACCGAGGATCTTTATCTCTGCGCCGAACAGGCTTTTCTCTGTGATTCCATAGTCGTCGGCGCAATCCTTCACCTGCGGCAGCATTCTTGCCGGTATACCAAGAATGGCTAGGAGCTCGTCGTCCCAGGCATTTTTTTCGATGTTGTAGACCAGCGTGCGCGAGGCGTTGGTGGCGTCGGTAGCGTGAACCTTGCCGCCGGTCAGCCGCCAGATCAGAAAGCTGTCGATGGTGCCGGCCAGCAATTCGCCGTTCTCGGCACGATTTCTGGCGCCCTTCACCTTGTCCAGCATCCAGGCGATCTTGGTGCCGGAGAAATAGGGATCGAGCAGCAGGCCGGTCTTCCTGGTGAACTTCTTCTCCAACCCCTGCTTCTTCAATTTCTGGCACAGCGGCGCGGTGCGGCGGTCCTGCCAGACAATCGCGTTATGGATCGGCCTGCCGGTCGCCCTGTCCCAGATGACGACGGTCTCGCGCTGGTTGGTGATTCCGATGGCCGCGATATCGGCGGCCTTTCGCCCGGCAGCAGCCAAGGCTGCCTTGCAGGTCGAAATGACCGTGTCCCAGATTTCCTCTGGATCGTGCTCGACCCAGCCGGAGGCCGGATAGTGCTGGGCAAACTCCTTTTGTCCGCTGCCCACGAGCTTCATGGATCCATCGAACACGATGGCGCGGCTGGACGTGGTGCCCTGGTCGATCGACAAGATGTATCCGGTCATGCTGTCTACCCCTCAGTTACAACGAAGGGAGACGGCTCGCGCCGCCTCCCTGTGGTCTCTTTCCGCTTTGGCGGTTCGGCAAGCCTACTGGGTGGTCCAGCGCTTGATCAGTTCCTCATAGACGATGGTCTCGCCTTTCGGCTTCTCGTTCTCGAGTTTGGCCTTAGGACCGTTCGGCTTGCCCAACCATTCGGTCGGATCTTTCGGCTCGTTGAGTCGCGGACCACAGCCGCCATAGACCTTAGCGGACTCGTCGGCGGCCTGCATGCGGGCCATCGTGATGTCCATTTCCTCAGCGAGGCGGTCCATCGCCTGCTGCGGCGTGAACGCCCCGGAGTTCACGTCGCCGATCTGCTGCCACCAGATCTGGGCGAGCTTCGGGTAGTCGGGCACGTTGATGCCGGTCGGCGACCAGGCGACCCGGTCTGGAGAGCGGTAGAACTCCACCCAGCCGCCGAGTTTGGGCGCACGGTCGGTAAACGACTGATGCCGAATGTCGGAATCGCGGATCAGAGTGAGCCCGACATGGGACTTCTTCAAAGACACGGTCTTAGACACGACGAACTGCGCATAAAGCCAGGCGGCCTTGGCACGATCGGCCGGGGTCGATTTCAGGATCGTCCAAGAGCCCACGTCCTGATAGCCGATCTTCTGCCCTTCCTTCCAGTACGGGCCGTGCGGCGACGGGGCCATGCGCCACAACAAATTGCCCTCATCATCGACCGTGTTGTTGCCTTCCGACTTGGGCTTCACCATGTCGGCGAGGAAAGCCGTGTACCAAAAGATCTGCTGGGCCACGTTGCCTTGGCTCAGCGCGGGCAGCGACTGGTAGAAATCGTAGCTCGCTGCTCCGGGAGGCGCAAAGTTGCGCAGCCACTCATCCCACTTTGCGATGGCATAGACCGACGCCGGACCATTCGCCTCGCCACCGCGCGAAACGCTCGCGCCGACCGGATTGCAGGTGCCCGCCTCCATGCGAATGCCCCATTCGTCGATCGGGATGCCATTCGGCTCGCCGGGGCTGCCAGTGCCGGCCATGGACAGCCACGCGTCAGTCATGCGCCAACCGAGATCGGGTGCGCGCTTGCCGTAGTCCATGTGTCCGAAGACCTGCACGCCGTCGATTTCCTTCACGTCCTTGGAGAAGAATTCGGCGATATCCTCGTAGGCGGACCAGTTCACCGGGACGCCGAGATCGTAGCCATACTTGGCCTTAAACTTTTCCTTGAGTTCCGGCTTGTCGAACCAGTCCTTGCGGAACCAGTAGAGGTTGGCGAACTGCTGGTCCGGGAGCTGGTAGAGCTTGCCGTCCGGGCCGGTCGTGAACTTGATGCCAATGAAGTCTTCGAGATCGAGCGTCGGAAGGGTGACATCCTTGCCTTCGCCGGCCATGAAATCGGTGAGATTCACGGCAAGCTGCAGCCGCGAATGAGTGCCGATCAGGTCGCTGTCGTTGACATAAGCGTCATAAAGGTTGCGGTTGGTCTGCATCTGTGTCTGCACCGCCTGGACGACTTCGCCCTCGCCGAGGATCTGGTGGTTGACCTTGATGCCGGTGATCGCCTCGAACGCCTTGGTGAGCACGGTCGATTCATAGGTGTGTGTCGGGATACCTTCCGACAGCACGTTGACCTCCATGCCGGCGAAGGGTTTCGCGGCATCGACAAACCATTGCATTTCGGCTTCCTGAGCCGAGCGATCGAGGGTCGAAAGGCCATTGATTTCCGTGTCAAGGAATGTCTTGGCTTCGTCCATGCCTGCGTAGGCCTGACTGGCCCCGAGCAGCAGGACTAGTGCCGTTGTCGATGTTAGTAGGTGACGTCGCATGAGGTTCCTCCCATTTCGGTTTCAAGTGCGATCGGAGCGGTCGTTGCGCGGCCGCTCCAACAGTTTCTCCCCCTAGACGAATCGAAAAACGCCGATGGCGTAGACGATCGAGAGGGCGAGTGCCCACCACAAGTTGGGTCCGACAAGACCCAGCCAAGCGAGATGGATGTAGGCGCTGCCTAGCAGCGAAATGAACAGTCGGTCGCCACGCGTCGTGTCGAGGCCGAGAATGCCATGGCGCGGCGCTCCGCCAGGACTGGCCCACTCCCACACGGTCATCCCGACCAGAAGAAGCAGGATCACGCCGAAGAAGGTGGCGGTCTGCCAAGTCCAGGCCATCCATGACAGATCCATCGTCTTTACTCCTTCGCTGCGCCGCCGCTAGACGCGGCCGAGCGCAAACCCCTTGGCGATATAGTTCCGGACGAACCAGATGACGATCGCGCCCGGCACGATGGTGAGCACGCCGGCGGCCGCCAGCAATCCGAGTTCGTAGCCCGATGTGCTCGCCGTCCGGGTCATCACGGCGGCGATCGGCTTCGCGGCGACAGACGTCAGCGTCTTGGCGAGCAAAAGCTCGACCCAAGAGAACATGAAGCAGAAGAACGCCGTGACACCGATGCCGGAAGCGATCAGCGGCATGAATATCTTCACGAAGAACCGCGGCCAGGAATAGCCGTCTATGAAGGCCGTCTCGTCGATCTCCTTCGGCACGCCGGACATGAAGCCTTCGAGAATCCACACTGCGAGCGGTATGTTGAACAGGCAGTGCGCCAGCGCAACGGCCCATGGCGTGTCGAAGAGATTGATGGCCGAGTAGAGCTGGTAAAACGGCAGCGCGAAAACCGCCGGCGGCGCCATGCGGTTGGTCAGCAGCCAGAAGAACAGGTGCTTGTCCCCAAGGAAGCGGTAGCGCGAGAAGGCATAGGCAGCGGGCAGCGCCACGCTGACCGAAATCGCAGTGTTGATAAATACATAGCTGATGGAGCTGATGTAGCCATTGTACCAAACGGGGTTGGTGAGGATCTCGACATAGCTGGCCACCGTGAAACTGCGGGGCCACAATGAAAAGCCGCCGAGGATTTCGTTCGTCGTCTTGAACGACATGTTGAGCAGCCAGTAGATCGGCAGCATCAGAAAGATGATGTAGACCGTCGGCACGAGCCAAAGGAAGCGCGCCTCCCGGCCGCGTCCGCTCATTACGCTCGCCGACTGGAGACCCGCCGCATTCGACGCCGGTGGCGGCGTTGTCTGTTCTCGCATCAAAACGTCGCCCCTTTTATCCCCAAGGCCTTCCTTCACTGATGTCATCTCAGCCCTCCGCTTCGGATTGGGTCATCAGGGTGTAGAAGAGCCACGACACCAGCAGCGTCATCAGGAAGTAGATGATGCTCATGGCCGCCGCGATTCCGAGGTTGAATTCGCCGAGCGCTGCCTTGACAAGATCGATCGACAGGAAGGTCGTGGCATTGCCCGGTCCCCCGCCTGTCAGTACGAACGGTTCAGTGTAGACCATGAAGGAATCCATGAACCGCAGCAGCATGGCAATGGTCAGCACGCGCTTCATCTTGGGCAGCTGGATAAAGCGGAACACCGACCAACGTGATGCACCGTCAATCTTTGCAGCCTGATAGTAGGCGTCGGGGATCGAGACGAGGCCTGCATAGGCAAGCAGCACCACCAGCGAGGTCCAATGCCATACGTCCATCAGGACGACGGTGAACCACGCCGCCAGCGGCTGGCTGGTAAAATTGTAGCTGATGCCCATCGCGTTGATAACATAGCCGAGCAGCCCGATGTCCGGCAGCGCAAAGATGTTCCACATGGCGCCGACGACGTTCCATGGGATCAGCAACGGCAGCGACATCAACACCAGGCAGACCGCGACCCATGGGCCGGAACGCGGCATGGCAAGCGCCACCGCCACGCCTAGCGGCACCTCGATCAGCAGGATTAACCCGGTGAAGGCGAACTGGCGCAGGAGCGATGCGTGGAAGCGCGGCGAATTAAGCACTTCCTGGAACCACTTAACGCCTTCAAAGAAGAACAGGTTGTTTCCGAACGTCTCCTGAACTGAATAGTTGACCACCGTCATCAGCGGGATGATTGCGTTGAACGCCACCAGCACCAGCACCGGCAGCACCATGAACCATGCCTTGTTGTTCCAGGTCTTATCCATGGAGTTCAGCCTCCCATCTCGACGCGCCAGGAATCGGCATAGATATTGATGCCGGCCGGGTCGAAAGCGATCTTCGGATCGGCGGGAATGTCCTCGTCCTCGCTGATAATCGCCGCGATGTCGCGGCCTTCGAAACTGGCGCGCACCACCTTGTGGCGGCCGATATCCTCGACCTTGCGGATTGAAACCGGCATGCCGCTGGCGCCAAGCCTGACATATTCGGGGCGGATGCCGAGTTCGATCGCACCGGTGATCCCGGCCTTGGGCGCGCCCGGCAATTCGATCGTCTGGCTGCCGAGCCGCGCGCTCCTGCCTTCGACCGCGACCGGCATGACGTTCATGCCCGGCGAACCGATGAAATAGCCGACGAATGTATGCTTGGGGCGCTCGAACAGTTCGGCTGGAGAGCCGATCTGCACGATCTCGCCTTCATACATGACGACGACGTTTTCGGCGAAGGTGAGTGCCTCGGTCTGGTCGTGCGTGACATAGACCATGGTGAAGCCGAAGCGCCTGTGCAGCTGCTTCAACTGCGAACGCAGCACCCATTTCATATGCGGGTCGATGACGGTCAGCGGCTCGTCGAACAGGATCGCGTTGACATCGGAGCGCACCAGCCCGCGTCCGAGCGAGATCTTCTGCTTCTGGTCGGCGGTCAGCCCCCTCGCCTTTCGCTTGGCCATGTCGGCCAGACCGGTCATGTCAAGGGTTTCACGCACCTTGCGGTCGACGTCGGGTTCCGCAACGCCGCGGTTGCGCAGCGGGAAGGCCAGATTGTCGTAGACGGTCATGGTGTCGTAGATGACCGGAAACTGGAACACCTGAGCTATGTTGCGCTCCTGCGTCGACAGATTGGTGACGTCCTTGCCGTCGAACAGAAGCTCGCCGTGCGACGGATACAACAGGCCGGAAATGATGTTGAGCAGCGTGGTCTTGCCGCAGCCCGACGGCCCCAGCAGCGCATAGGCGCCGCCGTCCTCGAAGGCGTGATGCACCTCCTTCAGCGCATAGTCCTTGTCCGACTTCGGATGCGGCCCGTAGGCGTGGCGGATGTGATTGCAGTCGATGCGCGCCATGTGCCCTCCTCCTCAAGCCGCCAGCATCTGTGGCGGCGCGGCCGAGCGGCCGTTCGCGTCGAACACCATGATGTGCCGCGGGTCGATGAACACCTCGATGGTCTGGTCCGGCTCGAACACCAGGATGCCGTGCTCAAGCATGACCCAGCGGACATCGGCGAAATCGAGATGCACGAAACTTTCAGAACCGGTGATCTCGGTGACCGAGACCTTGGCTCTCACCGCCACCGCCGACGGGCTCGGCCGGGCAAGGGAGAGATGGTGGGGCTGGAAGCCGATCGTGTAACTCGTATCGGCAATACCGACGAGTTCAGCCGGCACCGGGAGGCTCACCCCACCTTCAAGAAGGAAGCTCGAACCGCTCTTCTTCAGCACGATCGTGTTGAGCGGCGGATCGGCGAACGTCCTGGCCGTGACGAGGTCGTTCGGCCTGCGGAAGACGTCGATCGTCGGGCCGAACTGGGTGATGCGGCCTTCGGAAAGCGTCGCCGTGTTGCCGCCGAGCAGCAAGGCTTCGTGCGGCTCGGTCGTGGCGTAGACGAAGATGGTGCCGGTCGCCGCGAAGATCTTCGGCAATTCCGCGCGCAGCTCCTCGCGCAGCTTGTAGTCGAGGTTGGCGAGTGGCTCGTCGAGCAGCACGAGGCTGGCGTTCTTGACGATGGCGCGGGCCAGCGCGGTGCGCTGCTGCTGGCCGCCGGAGAGGCTGAGCGGCGTGCGGTCTAGAAAGGGCGTCAGCTTGAGAAGGGCTGCGGCATTGCGCACCTCCTTGTCGATCTTTGCCCGCTCGGCACCGGCCACCCTCAGCGGCGAGGCGATATTCTCGTAAACGGTCATCGCCGGATAGTTGATGAACTGCTGGTAGACCATGGCGACGTTGCGCTTCTGCACCGGAATGCCAGTGACATCCTTGCCATCGAACCAGACCGAGCCGGATGTCGGCACGTCAAGGCCGGCCATCAGCCGCATCAGGCTGGTCTTGCCGGAAAGCGTCGGCCCGAGCAGGACGTTGAGCGAGCCGTGCTGAAGCGTCAGCGAGACGTCGCGTATATGCTCCGTCGCCCCGACCGTCTTCGTCACGTTTCTCAGTTCCAGCATGATGCCTCCTCCCAGGCTTTCTGCATGACTATTCGGCAGCCGCGACATGGCGCCGGCTTATCCCGCGCATGAATTCGTCGAGCGCTGCCGCCTGCTCGCGGCTCAGTTGCAGGCCGCGCTTTGTCCTGCGCCACAATACATCTTCGGCCGTCATCGCCCATTCATTTTGAACGAGGTAGCGTACCTCGGCCTCGTAGAGATCGGCGCCAAAGTTGCGGCCAAGGTCGGCATTCGACCTGGCGAGGCCCAGCAGCATCCTTGCGCGAGTCCCGTAAAGCCGGGTCAGGCGCCGCGCCAGACGCGCATCGAGGAACGGATAGGCCGTTTTCAGTTTCGCCACTTCGGCGTCGAAGCCGCGCGCCGGGAAATCGCCGCCCGGCAGCGGCGCGTTTGCCGTCCACGGCTTGCCGCGCTTGCCGAGAAAACCCTCGATTTTCTCGAGCATCGATTCCGACAGCCGGCGATAGGTGGTGATCTTGCCGCCGAAGGTGTTGACGATCGGCGCCGTGCCTTCGCCGCCGTCGGTCTTCAGCACATAATCGCGGGTCGCTTCCTGCGCCTTCGAGGCGCCGTCGTCATAAAGCGGGCGCACGGCGGAATAGGTCCAGACGATGTCCGAACGCTTGACCGGTTGCGCGAAATATTCGCTCGCCGCAGCACAGAGGTAATCGATCTCGGCATCGCTGATCTTCACGTCGCGCGGGTCGCCGGAAAAGTCCTGGTCGGTGGTGCCGATCAGCGTGAACTCTTCCTCGTAGGGGATGGCAAAGATGATGCGGCCATCCTTGTTCTGAAAGAAATAGGCGCGCGGATCGTCGAATTTATTGCTGATGACGATATGGCTGCCCTGTACCAGCCGGACATTGTGCACGTCGTTCAACCCGACCGTAGCCGACAGCACGTGGTCGACCCATGGGCCGGCGGCGTTGACCAAAAGCCGCGCCTTGACCTCCTCGGTGTCGCCGGTCTGCGTGTTTTGCAGCCTGACCGTCCAGAACTCGCCTTCACGGCGTGCGTCGACGACTTTCGTGCGGGTTCGTATCGTTGCGCCGCGATCGGCGGCGTCGCGGGCGTTCAACGCCACCAGCCGCGCATCGTTGACCCAGCCGTCGGAATATTCGAAGGCCCTGCGAAACAACGGCTTCAGCGGCTTGCCGGCTGGGTCGTTTGCCATGTCCAGCGTCCTGGTCGCCGGCAGCAATTTGCGCCCGCCAATGTGGTCGTAGAGGAAAAGGCCGAGCCTGATCAGCCAGGCCGGGCGCAGGCCCTTGGCATAGGGCAGCACGAAGCGCATCGGCCAGATGATGTGCGGCGCGTTCTTCCAAAGGATCTCGCGCTCCATCAGCGCCTCGCGCACCAGGCGGAACTCATAGAACTCCAGATAGCGCAAGCCGCCATGGATCAGTTTGGTCGAGCCCGAGGACGTGCCGCTGGCCAGATCGTTCATCTCGGCAAGAAACACCGAGAAGCCGCGCCCAACCGCATCGCGGGCAATGCCGCAGCCGTTGATACCGCCACCGATGACGAAGATGTCATGGATCGGGGATGCGCTCACAAAAAGTCCTCCCGGATTTCGCATTGCAGCATTCTTAGGTTTTTACGAAACCGTGTCGGGATTATTTCGAAATAGGAACGAATGTCAAACGAAATATAAAGAGCAGGAGTTGCCGCAACGGCACCATCAACGGCACCATCTAGGGGAGCGAGGTTTCGATCAGCTGAACCTCTGCTTCCTGGCAGATCTTGCGCACCGACGGGATATCGCAGCGATCGGTGATGAAAGTGTTGACCTGCGACAGGTGGCCGATGCGAACCGGCGCCGTCCGCTCGAACTTGGTCTGGTCGGAAACGAGGATGACATGCCGGGCATTGGCGATGATCGCCTGCGCCACCTTCACCTCGCGAAAATCGAAATCGAGCAACGCACCGTCATGGTCGATCGCCGAGGCGCCGATCACCGCGTAGTCGACTTTGAACTGCCTGATGAAATCGACCGCCGCTTCGCCGACCACACCGCCGTCGGAACCCCGCACGACGCCGCCGGCAATAACAACTTCGATGGAAGGATATATGCGCATCCTGTTGGCAACATTGATATTATTGGTGATGACCATCAGGCCGGTATGATCGAGAAGCGCCTTGCTGACCGACTCCGTCGTGGTGCCGATATTGATGAACAGCGAGGCGTTGTCCGGGATCAGCCTGGCTGCGGCGCGGCCGATCGCCTCCTTCTCGTCGGCGGCGATCTTGCGCCTCGCCTCATATTCCATGTTTTCGATGCCGGACGGGAACAGCGCCCCGCCATGGATACGGGAAAGCAGGCGCTGGTCGCACAGATCGTTGAGGTCCTTGCGGATGGTCTGCGGCGTCACGTTGAAATGCGTTGCCAGATCCTCGACCAGCACGCGGCCATTGTCCTTGGCCATCTGGATGATCTCGGAATGACGCGGCGACAGATACATTGGGGATCTCCCGTTTTCGTTTTCCTTGTCTATAGCGAAAAACGAAAGCGGTGAAAAGGCATGGGGGCGGCTAACGAAAAATGCGTGCGTCCAAAGACAAACCTCCACGCAACTTCGCCGACCAATTCAGGCCAGCCGGCGGGAGATTTCGGTGATGACCCCGAATGCGGTGTCGACATCCGCCGCCGTCGTCTCGAACTGGCCGACCTGAAAGCGGATCGCGACCTGCCCGTCCACCCGTGTCTGCGTCAGGTAGATGCGGCCATCGTCGTTGATCGCGTTGACCAGCCGCAGGTTGTGTTCGTCCGAATCGGTGCCGGCCGCCCGATGCCGGAACGAGAACAGCGACAGCATCGGCTCCGAGGCGATCTCGAAATCCGGTTCCCTGGCCAGCCGCTCGGCCAGCCCTTCGCTCCAGGCGACATGGTTGCGGATCATGGTCCGCAGACTTTCCAGCCCGTGGGCGCGCAGCAGGAACCAGAGTTTCAGTGCGCGAAAGCGACGCCCGAGCGGCACCGACCATTCGGAATAGTTGATGATGCCGTCGCGCCCATGCGTCTCCAAGTAGTCCGGTTTGATGGCCAGCGTCCGCACCAGGTCTTCCGGCCGGCGGATGAACTGCACCGAGCAGTCGAACTGCGCGCCCAGCCATTTGTGCGGGTTGAAGACGATGGAATCCGCCTGCTCCACGCCCGCCCAGAAATGCCGGTATTCCGGACATATCATCGCCGATCCGGCCCAGGCGGCATCGACATGCAGATAGAGGCCGTGCCGTTTCGCCACCGCGGCGACGCCGGCGATATCATCGGTGCCGCCGGTGCTGGTGCCGCCGACGCAGGCGATAATGCCGGCCGGCAGCATGCCCGCCTGCCGGTCGGCAACGACAGCCGCTTCGAGAGCTGCGACATCCATGGCGCGAAAGCGGCCGGCAACCGGAATACGCACGAGATTGTCCTCGCCGACGCCCGACACCCAGATCGCCCGGTCGATGGAGGTGTGGACCTGATCGGAAGAATAGACGCGCAATATCGGCTGGCCTTGCAGGCCCTTCTTGTTGCCCTGCCAGTCGAGCGCGCGCTCGCGCATGGTCAGCACGGCGGCGAGCGTCGCCGACGATGCCGAATCCTGCATGACGCCGGAAAACCCTTCCGGCAGGCCAAGCGCCTGACGCATCCAGTCGACGACGCGCGTCTCGAGTTCGGTCGCTGCCGGCGAAGTTTGCCAGAGCATGCATTGCGCGGCCATAACCGAGACCAGATATTCGGCCACCACCGAGACCGGTGCGGCATTGGCCGGGAAATAGGCGAAGAAGCGCGGATGCTGCCAATGCGTCATGCCGGGCAGGATTTTGCGCTCGAAGTCGGCGAAGATTGCCTGCATCGTTTCGCCATGTTCCGGCGGCGAGACTTCGATGCTTCTGGAGATTTCGCCCGGCTCGACGAGCGGCCGCACCGGCCTTTCGCGAAGTGTGCTCCTGTAGTCGGCACCCCATTCGGCCGCGCGCAGCGACCATTCCCGGAATTCGTTGCTATTCATCTTGCTCTCCGTCGCATCGGGCCCAGCGATCAAAGAGCACGAAACACGGAGGCTTTCACTCGGGAAAGTCAGGCAGGCTCGCAAAAGCAGCCTTCAGTGCATTCGACCAGCCGTCCGAGATCGTCCGATAATATTGGTCGTCCTGGGCGATCCGCTTCTTCAGGCTGACCTTGAAGGCGTCCTTTTCGTAGAACAGCAGGTCGAGCGGCAGACCGACCGACAGGTTCGATTTCAGCGTCGAGTCGAACGACACCAGCAGCAGTTTCACCGTCTCGGCGAAACTCATCGCCTTCTCATAGGCGCGGATGATGATCGGCTTGCCGTATTTGGTCTCGCCGATCTGGAAGAACGGCGTGTCTTCGGTCGATTCGATGAAATTGCCTTCCGGATAGATCATGAACAGCCGCGGCGCGCTGCCCTTGATCTGGCCGCCGAGGATGAAGGAGGCATTGAAGTAGGAATCGGCCTTTTCGCCCGCCGGCGACGAACTGGCGATGACTTCCTTGACGGTGTCGCCGACCAGCCGCACCGTCTGGTACATCGACGGCGTTTCAAGCAGCGTGGCGTGGCGATCGGCCACCGCCTTCGTGCGTTCGTCGAGCAGGCTGACGACAGCTTGCGTCGTCGCCAGATTGCCGGCCGACATCAGCACGATGACGCGCTCGCCCGGCTGCTCCCAGACATGCATCTTCTTGAAGGTAGAGATCGAATCCATGCCGGCATTGGTGCGCGTGTCCGACATGAACACGAGCCCGCGATCGATCTTCAAGCCGACGCAATAGGTCATCGAATCCCTTTGGCAGCAAATCTTGCCGGGGATTACTGCTCCACGGTGACGGTCACCGCAAGCTGTTCTTCCGCTTGTCCCAGTCGAATTCCTGATACGGGCGTGGCATCGCGGTAATCACGGCCGGTTGCCACCTTCACATAGCGTTCGTCGGGCGAAATGCCGTTGGCGACGTCGAACGCGACCCAGCCAAGGCCCGCAACATGCGCTTCGGCCCAGGCATGGCTCGCCGCCTGCTCGACCGCCGCATCCATCATCAAATAGCCGCTGACGTAGCGGGCCGGAAACCCCATGGCCCGCGCGGCGGCGGCAAAGATGTGGCTGTGGTCCTGGCAGACGCCGGTCTTGAGCGCCAGCGCGTCCTCGGCCGGGGTCGCCGGGTTGGTGGTGCCCATCGTATAGGCCACGCGCTCGCCGATCACCGCCATCAGCCGGTGCAACCTTTCGATATCGGCCCCCTCGCCGACCGACGCCGCGAGTTCGCGAATACCGCCGCCGATCGTGGTCAACGGCGTTTCCTGGCCAAACAACCACAGCGGCGCGAAACCCTGACGCGGCCCGCTGACGCCTGATGTGTCGCGTGTCACCACCTCGCCCGATGCCTCGACGGTGATGAAATCGCGCTCGCCTTCGACGCTCAAAAGCCGCGTGTCGTTGCCGAAATGGTCGGTGAAGCGCACCTCTTCGCGCGCCCCTTCGATCTTCAGCGCCCAGGACAAGACGGTCTGTGTCGGACCGCTGACTGGAAGCAGCCGCAGCCGCTGCAACAGATAGTGCACCGGCGCATCGTAGCGGTACTCGGTCCGGTGAGTGATCTTCAGCCGCATTGCTCTCGTCCCCTGAGCATGATCTTTTCCGGAAACCGGCTTCCACTTTCCGGGATCATGCTCGTCCCCTGAGCATGATTTTTTCCGGAAACCGGCTTCCACTTTCCGGGATCATGCTCAATAAAACCTGTAGTCCTGCGCGATCTCGTCGCCGAGCCTGATGTTGTCGAGGATGAAATTGGCCAGGAATTCATGCAGGCCGGCATCGAATATGTCCTTGATCGAGCCGGCGGCCAGCATCGCCTGGGTCTTGCCGGCTGTCACATGACAGGCATGGCGCTCACCATAATCGTCGCCCAGGAATCTGAGATGCTCCGTCAGGAAACGGTAGCAGAAGGTCAGCGAACGCGGCATGCGAACGTTGAGGATCAGATAGTCGGCAATGTTGGTCGGCTTGTAGTCGGCCTCGTAGACCCAGCGATAAGAGCGATGCGCCGAGACCGAGCGCAGGATCGATTCCCACTGGTAATTATCGAGCGTGGAGCCGACCCACGAGATCGACGGCAACAGCACGTAGTATTTCACGTCCAGGATGCGCGCCGTGTTGTCGGCGCGTTCGACATAAGTGCCGAGCTGCGAGAAATCGAAGATCTCGTTGCGCAGCATGGTGCCGTAGAACGAGCCGCGGATCAGTGCCGTTTCGCGCTTGATCGCGTCGAGCACGCTGGGCAGGTCGCGTTCGTCGATCGGCTTGGCTAGCATGCGCTTCAGCGACATCCAGGCTTCGTTGATGCTTTCCCAGGTCTCGCGCGTCAATGCGGTGCGCACCATGCGGGCATTGTTACGGGCCGTTTCGATCGACGTCATCGTGCTCGACGGGTTGGATGTGTCGCGCAGCAGGAAATCGGCAACGTTGGCGGCGGTATAGTCGGAATATTTCTGCGTGAAGGCGGCGTCCGAACCGGCACTGAGCAGCACCGAATTCCACTCTTCGGAGGCGTTCTGGGTGCGGGTCAGCGCCATGCGCAGCCCGGCATCGACCAGCCGCGCCATGTTTTCCGCCCGCTCGATGTAGCGGTTCATCCAGTAGAGCCCGTTGGCGGTGCGGCCGAGAAGCATTCTACGCGGTCCTTCGGACGGTGAATGGTGAATGGTGAATGGTGAATGGCCAAATTTTTCCAGGGCACGACGCCGCGTGCTTTATTTCAGGGCATTTCACCAACATCAACGACATGTCATCCTTACCTATTCACTATTCACTATTCACTATTCACTATTCACTATTCACTATTCACTCTCTAATCATCCAGCACCCACGTATCCTTCGTCCCGCCGCCCTGGGACGAATTGACCACCAGCGAGCCTTCTTTCAGCGCCACACGCGTCAGCCCGCCCGGCACGATCTGGATGCGATCAGATACCAGCACGTAGGGCCTGAGATCGACATGGCGCGGCGCCAGTCCCTTGTCGGTCAGGATCGGACAGGTCGACAGCGCCAGCGTCGGCTGGGCGATGTAGTTCGACGGTCTTGCCGCGAGTTTCCTGGAAAAATCCTCGCATTCCTTCTTGGTCGCGGCCGGCCCGACCAGCATGCCGTAGCCGCCTGAGCCATGCACCTCCTTCACCACCAGCTCGTCTATATGTTCGAGCACGTATTTCAGGCTGTCCGGCTCCGAGCAGCGCCAGGTCGGGATGTTGCCGAGGATTGCTTTGCGGCCGGTGTAGAATTCAACGATCTCGGGCATGTAGGAATAGATCGCCTTGTCGTCGGCGATGCCGGTTCCCGGCGCATTGGCGATGGTGATGTTGCCGGCACGGTAGACATCCATGATGCCCGGCACACCCAGTGCCGAGTCGGGGCGGAAGGTCAGCGGATCGAGGAAAGAATCGTCCACCCTTCGATAAAGAACGTCGATCTGCTTGTAGCCTTCGGTCGTGCGCATCGCGACGTGGCCATCGATGACGCGCAGATCCTGCCCCTCGACAAGCTGCACACCCATCTGGTCGGCAAGGAAGGCATGTTCGAAATAGGCGGAGTTGAAGCTGCCCGGAGTCAGCACGGCAATGGTCGGCGCGCCCTTGGTACCTTGCGGCCGCACTGCCGCCAGCGACTGGCGCAAGAGCTGCGGATAGTTTTCCACCGGCCGCACCTTGATCTGCTGGAACAGTTCGGGAAAGAGCTGCATCATCGTCTCGCGGTTCTCCAGCATGTAGGAGACGCCGGACGGCGTGCGCGCATTGTCCTCCAGCACGTAGAACTCGTTCTCGCTGATGCGAACGATATCGACGCCGATGATATGGGTGTAGACGCCGGCTGGCGGCCGCACTCCGATCATCTCCGGCAGGAATGCCTCGTTCTTGGCGATCAATTCCTTGGGGACGCGCCCGGCGCGCAAAATCTCCTGGCGGTGGTAGATATCGTCGAGAAAGGCGTTCAGCGCCTGGACGCGCTGCTCGATGCCTTGCGTCAGCCGTCGCCATTCATTGCCGGAAATGATGCGCGGAACGATGTCGAAGGGAATAAGGCGCTCGGAGGCTTCCTGCTCGCCATAGACGGCAAAGGTGATGCCGGTCTTGCGAAAGACGCGTTCGGCGTCCTGCATCTTTTCGGTAAGCCTGGCCGGATCCTGCTCCTTCAGCCAGCGATCGTAAGCCGAATACGGTTTTCTCAATCCGGAGATTTCCGGAAGCATTTCGTCGAACGCTGCCAATCGCTTACTCCCTGTGAGGCCATTTCACTGGCGTCACCGGAGAAAATCAAGCGCAATCGGTGATTTGGAGGATGTTGGCGATCAGTATGTCGCGACCTGCCTAAAATTAGGGCAGCGCCGATATGGCTGGGTCAGGCTTTGCCTTGTGCCCGGGCAGGTGGCAGGCGTCGCTCAGAACGCGCGGAAGGTGACCACCGTAAACGTGTCCTTGATGCCGGGAAGACTCTGCACCTTCTCGTTGACGAAGTGGCCGATGTCTTCGTCGTCGTCGACATAGAATTTGGCGAGCAGATCGTAGTCGCCGGCTGTCGAGTAGATTTCCGAGGCGATCTCGGCATCGGCCAACGCGCCGGCAACGTCATAGGACTTGCCCAGATCGCACTTTATCTGCACGAAAAATGCCTTCATTGCCCGGTCCTGCTCAGCTTGCACGGCATAAGCGGCCCTTGTGGCAGACTGCCGCCCGGCTTTCAAGCATCAGGACGGCGCTCAGGCAAAACACTGGCTGCAACCTGCGCGCGGTACTTCGCTGAGCACCAGAGCACCATCACATCGCTGGGATATCGCCCCGCGCCCAGCCCTCGCAAATTTCCGCCGCCCGCGCCTCGAAGGCGCCGGCGTCGATGGCGGCACGAATGTCCTGCATCAGCCTCTGGTAGTAGGAAAGATTGTTCCAGGTCAGAAGCATCGCCCCCAGCGCCTCTTGCGAGCGGACCAGATGATGCAGATAGGCGCGTGAATAATCTCTGGCGGCCGGGCAGTCGCTTTGCTCGTCCAGCGGACGCGGATCGTCGGCATGGCGGGCGTTGCGCAGATTGACCTTGCCGCGCCGAGTGTAGGCGAGGCCATGGCGGCCGGCGCGCGTCGGCATCACGCAATCGAACATGTCGATGCCGCGCGCCACCGATTTCAATATGTCGTCGGGCGTGCCGACACCCATCAGATAACGCGGCCTGTCAGCGGGCAGTTCCGGGCAGGTGATGTCGAGCATTTCGAGCATCACCGCTTGCGGCTCGCCGACCGCCAGCCCGCCGATCGCATAGCCCTTGAGGTCCATCGCTTTCAGCGCCTGCGCCGAGCGCAGCCGCAGGGCCGGTATGTCGCCGCCCTGGACGATGCCAAACATTGCCTTCCCGGACTGGTCGCCGAACGCCGTCCTGCAACGCTCGGCCCAGCGCAGCGACAGCTCCATGGCCCGCTCGATCTCCTTCTCCATGGCCGGCAGCGCGGTGCATTCGTCGAGCTGCATCTGGATGTCGGAATCGAGCAGCCTTTGGATCTCGATCGAGCGCTCGGGCGACATCTCATGGGCGGCGCCGTCGATATGCGAGCGGAAGGTAACGCCCTTTTCGTTCAGTTTCCTCAGCTTCGACAGCGACATCACCTGGAAGCCGCCGCTGTCGGTCAGGATTGGGTGCGGCCAGCGGGCGAATTCATGCAGGCCGCCAAGCCGCGCCACACGTTCGGCGCCGGGCCGCAGCATCAGATGATAGGTGTTGCCCAGGATGATATCCGAGCCGACGCCGCGCACCTGATCCATATACATGGTCTTGACCGTGCCGCCGGTGCCGACCGGCATGAAGGCCGGCGTGCGGATTTCTCCGCGCGGCATGGTGATGGAGCCGCGCCGCGCTTTGCCGTCGGTCGCCAGCACCTCGAAGGTGAACGCCTTAGTCATTGAATTCTTGTCGTATACCGGGCGCGCGTCCATCGTTCTCCTCTTTGAACAGAAGGCTTGCATCTCCGTAGGAGTAGAACCTGTAGCGGGTCTCGATGGCATGCGCATAGGCCGCACGCATTGTTTTCAGACCGCAAAACGCCGAAACCAGCATGAACAGCGTTGAGCGCGGTAGATGGAAATTGGTCATCAGCATGTCGGCGGCCTTGAAACGATAGCCGGGCGTGATGAAGATGTCGGTCGGACCCGACCATCCAGCCAATGTGCCGTCCTCCCGCGTGGCGCTCTCCAGCAGGCGCAGCGACGTCGTACCGACGGCGATGATGCGCCCACCGCGCGCCTTCGCCGCGTTGAGCGCCGCGGCGGTTTCCGGGCTGACAGAACCGATCTCGGCATGCATCTTGTGGTCGGCGGTGTCGTCGACTTTCACCGGCAGGAACGTGCCGGCGCCGACATGCATGGTGACGAAGCGCCGCTCGACGCCCTTGGCATCGAGAGCGGCGAAAAGCTCGGGCGTGAAATGCAGGCCGGCAGTGGGTGCCGCCACAGCCCCCTCCTCCCTAGCATAGATGGTCTGGTAGTCCTTGCGGTCGCGTTCGTCGTCGTCGCGCTTCGAAGCGATGTAAGGCGGCAGCGGAATGTGGCCGACGGCGTGCAGCGCCTCATCGAGAAACGGACCAGAGAGGTCAAAACCGAGCAAAGCCTCGCCGGCCTCGCCCTTCGCGATCACCGTGGTATCAAGCTGGCCGAGAAAGCAGGAATTGGCGTCATGGCCAAAATGGATGCGGTCGCCGACGGCGATGCGCTTGCCCGGCCGCATGAAAGCCAGCCAGCGGTCGGGAGCCACCCGCATGTGCAGCGTGGCTTCGACCTGCGCCGCTGCTTCGCCGCGCCGCCTGATGCCTTTCAGCTGCGCCGGGATGACCTTGGTATCGTTGAAGACCAGCACGTCACCGGTCTCGAGCAGGGACGGCAGCTCGCGCACCGTCCGGTCCTCAAGTCCCTCACCCGGTCTGACAACCAGCATTTTGGCGCTGTCGCGCGGTTCCGCCGGTCGAAGCGCGATGCGCTCCTCCGGCAGATCAAAGTCGAATAGATCGACGCGCAAGAAAACCCCGCCTCAAAATTCCGGGCAGGTCACCGCCCAGGCGCCAACACCGTCGATGCTCAGCGTGCCGCCCATTGCGAAATTGGACTGTTCGCTGGCCTTGACCAGTCGCAATTTGGCTACGATCGAGCTGATGCCCTCATCGGTGAGATCGATCGCCATCTGCTGGTCGTCCTCGAATGCCTGTCCGACGATGACTTTCGTCGAACCCGGCTGACCGTCGGTGGTCCAGTTCCTGCCGCCGGCATCAAGCCATACGCGCGCAACCGCGATGACGGCAGTGTGCCCCATCAGGACGTCGATCGATGCCGCGTTGCCCTCAGCGCTGCAAACAATCGATTCTGTCGCCAGCGCCGGAGTAGCCGCCGCGACAAGCATCAGAGTGATCGCCGCGACAGCTCGGTAGGTCATTTTACGTCGGCCGCCACCTTCAGCGACACGATCTTGTCAGGATCCGGCACCGGCTCGCCGCGCTTGATCTTGTCGACATTGTCCATGCCTTCGATGACCTGGCCCCAGACCGTGTATTGGCGGTTGAGGAAGGCGGCATCTTCGAAGCAGATGAAGAACTGCGAGTTGGCCGAGTTCGGGTTCTGCGAGCGCGCCATCGAGCAGGTGCCGCGGCCGTGATTGGCATTGGAGAACTCCGCCTTCAGGTCGGGCTTGTCGGAGCCGCCCGTGCCGGCGCGCGACGGTGCGAAAGAGGGCTTGCTGGAATTGCCGAATTTCACGTCGCCGGTCTGCGCCATGAAGCCGTCGATGACGCGGTGGAACACCACGCCGTCATAAGCGCCTTCGCGCGCCAGTTCCTTGATACGGCCGACATGGCCGGGTGCCAGATCGGGAAACAGTTCGATGACGACCTTGCCCTTGGTCGTTTCCATGATGAGCGCGTTCTCGCGGTCCTTGATCTCGGCCATGTCAGAATATCCTTTGAAACAAATGGGTTTACTTGCGGTCGGCGGCGATGCGCACCTTGATCATGCGATCGGGATCGGTGACGACCCCGTTCTGCGCCGCGTCGCCTTTCTTGATCTTGTCCACCAACTCCATGCCGTTCTCGACATTGCCGACGATGGTGTACTGGCCATCGAGCGGCGGCGCCGGCGCGAACATGATGAAGAACTGCGAATTGGCGGAATCCGGGTCCTGCGAGCGGGCCATCCCGACCACGCCGCGCTGATAGCGCTCGGTCTGAGAGAATTCGGCCGGCAGGTCGGGAAGATCGGAACCGCCGGTGCCGACAGCATCGGCGCTGAAGCCGTTCTTCATGTTGCCGAACTTCACGTCGCCGGTCTGCGCCATGAAGCCGTCGATGACACGGTGGAAAGCGACGTTGTCATAAGCGCCTTGGCGCACCAGCTTCTTGATCTGCTCGACATGCTTCGGCGCGAGATCGGGCCTGAGCGCGACGGTCACGTCGCCGTCCTTCAGCGTGATGACCATGGTGTTTTCCGGATCGGCGGCGAACGCCGAAACGGATGCGGTCACAAGACCGAAAAGAACGACAAAGCAGATGGCGAGCCTTTTGAGCTGCATGGATCTTTCTCCGAAAACCTTTGTTTCACGCATGTCGTTGCCCCAAAACCGGGTTCCACGTTGGGCGACATGCATTATTTCGCAAACTTGGCGGTGAGTGCGCCAGCCACAGCCGCCGGCACGAAGGCGCGGACGTCGCCGCCCATCGAGGCTATCTGACGGACAAGTGTGGCGGTAATGGTTCGCACCGAAGGGCTGGCGGGCAGAAAAACCGTCTGCAGTTCAGGCGCCATGGTCTCGTTCATACCGGCCATCTGCATCTCGTAGTCGAGATCGGTGCCGTCGCGCAGACCGCGGATCATGATCGAGGCGCCCTGCTTCCTGGCAGCGTCGATGACCAGCCCGTCGAAAGCCACGATTTTGATGCGCGCGCCGTCGCGGCCGAATTCGGCCTTCGTCGCAGCTTCGATGAGGCCGACCCGCTCCTCGAAAGAAAACAGCGGCTTCTTGCCGGGATGAATGCCGATCGCCGCATAGACGGTGTCCGCCACGGCCAGCGACGCCTTCAGCACGTCGAGATGGCCGTTGGTCGGCGGGTCGAAGGAGCCGGCATAAAGGGCGATGCGTTCGGTCATGGCAGGTGCTTCTAGCGAGCCTCTCTCGCAAAGGCAAATCCGATCGGCGAGCCGCCAATCCATGTCGCCGCAAAAGCCTGCCCTGGGCCTGAGTCAGGGCCCGACCCGAGGTGCACAGCCGTTTGGAACAACGGCATGCACCCAAAACAGGACTTCAAAGCGCATCGCCTGAGCCACGGTAATCGCGATGCGCTTTGAGTGAACCTTTTGGCCGAGATGAACGACCAATGAATGGGCCGATCACGAAGGCTTCACGCAGCGTTCATTAGATTGCAGCTTCAGAAGATGAAACCAAAACCCCATTTGATCGTTGCTAGGTGCAGGAGAACACGCACATGCTGATCTACATGCTCGCCACCGCAATGACCGTCGCCATGCTCATCGCCACCGTATTCGGGCTGCATCAGGAAGCAGAGCGCGTCCGCGCCAAGTCCAATGCCAAGCGGTTCGGAGGCTTCGGTATCCGCAAGCCTTCACGCCACTTCTAGACCGGTCGCCGCCTGTTAACGGCGCCGGTCCATCGGGCCGGCATCGCCCATCAAGACCTACTCGGCGTTCAAGACCTACTCGGCGTTATTGTCCGGGCCAGCAGTACCGGTATCCAGAGTTGCGTCGCCCTCGACACTCTCTTCGGCTTCCTCGTCCGACTGCGGTTCCGTTATCCGCTCCACCGAAACGACCTTCTCGCCGTCAGCGGTGTTGAAGATGGTCACGCCCTTGGTGGCGCGGCTGGCGAAGCGAATTCCGTTGACCGGCACGCGGATGACGGTGCCTCCATCCGAGACGAGCATGATCTGGTCGTCATTGCCGACCGGGAAAGTCGCGACCAGACGGCCGATCTCAGCCACTTTCGACACATCGGTGGCGCGGATGCCCTTGCCGCCGCGCCCTATCTGGCGGAAATCATAGGAAGACGAGCGCTTGCCGTAGCCATATTCCGTCACCGTCAGCACGAACTGCTCGTGTGCCTTGAGGAATTCGTAGCGCTCGTCGGAAAGCTCCGTCTCCTCGCCGACCTCCTCATTGGTGAGCTGGAAGTCTTCGTCCTCGCCCGCCGCAATGCCGGCGGCGAGCCGCCGTTCGGCCGCCACCCGCTTGAGATAAGCCGCGCGTTCGGCCGGCGACGCATCGACATGTTCGATCACCGCCATCGAGATCACCCGGTCGCTGGCAGCCATGGCGATGCCGCGCACGCCGACCGAGTTGCGGCTCTGGAAAACGCGCACGTCGCTGACCGAGAAGCGTATGCACTGGCCGGAGCTTGCGGTCAGCAGCACGTCATCATTGTCGGTGCAGGTCTCGACGCCGAGTATCTCGTCGCCCTCCTCTTCCAGCTTCATGGCGATCTTGCCGTTGCGGTTAACCTGGACGAAATCCGACAGCTTGTTGCGGCGCACCGTGCCGCGCGTCGTGGCGAACATCACGTCGAGTTCGCCCCAGCTGGTCTCGTCCTCGGGCAGCGGCATGATCGTGGTGATGCGTTCGCCCTGCTCCAGCGGCAGCATGTTAATCAGCGCCTTGCCGCGCGACTGCGGGTTGCCGATCGGCAGGCGCCACACCTTTTCCTTGTAGACAATGCCGCGCGAGGAGAAAAACAGCACCGGCGTGTGCGTGTTGGCGACAAACAGCCGGGTGACGAAATCCTCTTCCTTGGTCGACATGCCGGAGCGGCCTTTGCCGCCGCGGCGCTGGGCCCGGTAGAGCGACAACGGCACACGCTTGATGTAGCCGGAATGGCTGACCGTCACGACCATGTCCTCGCGCTGGATCAGGTCCTCGTCTTCCATATCCGCCCCGCCATCGGACAGCTCGGTGCGGCGCGGCGTGCCGAACTCGTCGCGCACGGCGGCAAGCTCGTCCTTGACGATCTGCTGAATGCGGGCGCGCGACGACAGGATGTCCAGGTAATCCTTGATCTCGTCGCCGATCGTGTTCAACTCGTCGGCGATCTCGTCGCGGCCGAGCGCTGTCAGCCGCTGCAGGCGCAGTTCGAGGATGGCGCGCGCCTGTTCCTCGGACAGATTGTAGGTGCCGTCCTCGTTGATGCGGTGGCGCGGATCGTCGATCAGCAGGATCAGCGATTCGACGTCGCCCGAGGGCCAGCGCCGCTCCATCAACTGCTCGCGCGCCGTCTGCGGATCCGGCGCGCTGCGGATCAGCTTTATCACCTCGTCGATGTTGGCGACGGCAATGGCAAGGCCGACCAGCACATGGGCACGGTCGCGCGCCTTGCGCAGCAGGAATTTCGTGCGCCGGCTGATCACGTCCTCGCGGAAGGCGACGAACGCCTTCAGCATGTCGGTCAGCGTCAGCAATTCCGGCTTGCCGCCGTTCAGCGCCACCATGTTGGCGCCGAACGACGTCTGCAGCGGCGTGAAACGGTAGAGTTGGTTGAGGATGACGTCGGCGACCGCGTCGCGCTTCAGTTCGATGACGACACGGTAGCCCTGGCGATCACTCTCGTCGCGGATGTCGGAAATGCCTTCGATACGCTTGTCGCGCACCAGCTCGGCCATCTTCTCGATCATCGACGACTTGTTCACCTGGTAGGGAACCTCGGTGATGACGATCGATTCACGGTCGTTGCCGCGCGCCTCGACGTTGACGCGGCCGCGCATGACGATAGAGCCGCGGCCGGTCGAATAGGCGCTGTAGATGCCGGAACGGCCGAGCACGATGCCGCCGGTCGGGAAATCCGGCCCTGGAATGATCTCCATCAGCGCCGGCAGATCGATCGCCGGATTGTCGATGAGGGCAATGGCGCCGTTGCAGACCTCGCCCAGGTTGTGCGGCGGGATGTTGGTGGCCATGCCGACGGCGATACCGCCGGAGCCGTTGACCAACAGGTTCGGAAAGCGCGCCGGCAGGACTTTCGGCTCGCTGCCGGACGCATCATAAGTGTCCTGGAAATCGACGGTGTCCTTGTCGATGTCTTCCAGCAACTCATGCGCGACCTTGGTCAGCCTCGATTCGGTGTAACGCATCGCCGCCGGCGGATCGCCGTCGATCGAGCCGAAATTGCCCTGCCCGTCGATCAGCGGCACGCGCAGCGACCAGTCCTGCGCCATCCGCACCAAGGCGTCGTAGATCGAGGCGTCGCCATGCGGATGGTATTTACCCATCACGTCGGCCACCGGGCGCGCCGACTTCACATATTTGCGGTTCCAGTGGTAGCCGCTCTCATGGGCAGCGTAGAGGATGCGGCGATGCACCGGCTTCAACCCGTCGCGCACGTCGGGCAGCGCACGGCTGACAATCACGCTCATCGCGTAATCGAGATAGGAGCGCTGCATCTCCTCGATGATGGATATCGGCTCGATGCCGGTGGGCCCGCCGTCGGCGCCGCGCGGTGTCTTCTGGTCGGTCAAATCAGGTCACAATCAAATCGGGAATCACTCGGTGCTTATATAGGAAGCCGGGGCGAAACTCCAACGTCCGCGGCAGTTTTCCAGTGTCGGTTTTTGTGGTGATTTCAAAAGGATATCACTGATTGCGACGATATGGCCGAGGCGCTTTCGTGGCCGCCGGGGCAAAGCTCATTGGCAGGCCGATTTTTTGCTTCACAAAGCCGGAACCACGGATGCGTTCGGCAATTTATCGCCTCGCCGCCGGATCCGGTAGGCACCGGGCGCCTCCCCCATCACGCGGCGAAAACGGCGGTTGAAGGTCGACAAATCGTTGAACCCGGCTTCGAAGGCGATCGTCGAGATCGCCTCGTCCGACATGCGCAGCCGCACCGCCGCCCTGTGCAGCCGGGTTTTCAGCACGAACTGGTAGGGCGTCATGCCCGCGACATGCCGGAAGCTGCGCAGGAAATGGTAAGGACTGGTCGCCGTTTCGCTTGCAAGCTCGGCGAGCGAGACCGGGCTTTCGGCATCCTTTTCGATGCGCCGCACCGCCTCCGCGACGCGTTTCTGATCGCGGCGGCTCGGTGACCGGGCAGCGGGCGTGAGACCGGAGGCGACGGCTGCGCCGGCAATCCGCAGTCCGAGTTCCTCGAACGCCTCGATCTCGGCCATTTCGCGCGCGGCTTCCGCCTCGGCCAGCAGCCGTGCCAGCGTCGGCAAGGGCGGCAGAAGCGGCGTCTCGAAGGCCAGCTTCTTCGCGCCCGGCGTGTCGGCGACGATCTGTTCCATATAGGCCGGGCTGAAATGATAGGACATGCAGCGGTCGCCGGCGCCATGCTCGTGCCGACACTCGTAGCAAGTGCGGGGGTTGCCGAGCAGAATTGCGCCCGGCGTCAGCATCGCCGTGCCCTGGCGTGCGCGATAGCGGAAGGTGCCGTTGGTCACCACTGCGACGCAGAAGTTGCGATGCTCTTCCTCGAACGGGCGATCAGCGACGCCGGCAGTGCAGACCACGTCCGACACCCGCCAGCCTTTTCCGGACGCCAGTGTATGCACGCTCGTCGTCATGGTCGAAAGATAGCAATTTTTCCCAAGCGCAAGAAGCCTGGCGCGGCCTATTCTTCCCGGTCTCCTGACAAAGTGGGCAGAAACCATGTTCAATTCGTCTTACTTTGCCGAAGCCCTGCACGGTGACGGGCCAGCCGCAGGCCTTGCCGAAAAACTGAACCTTTACGGCCGCTTCGTCGGCGCCTGGACGTTCGATGCCACGCGCCATCTCGAAGACGGCCAGGTGCTGACCGGACGCGGCGAGGTGCATTTCGGCTGGGTGCTCGAGGGCCGCGCGATCCAGGACGTATGGATCTTGCCCGCGCGCAACACTGGCGCACAGAGGTCGCTCGGCAAATGGAGCTTTTATGGCACGACACTGCGCGTCTATGACCCGGGCATCGACGCCTGGCATATCTTCTGGAGCGATCCGCGCACCCAGTATTACAGCCGCCAGCTCGGCCGCGCCGAGGGCGACACCATCGTCCAGCAAGGCGCCGACGGCACCGGCGCCTCGGTGCGCTGGAGCTTTTCCCGCATCACCGAAAATTCGTTCCGCTGGCTAGGCGAACGCTCTCAGGACGATGGCGCGACCTGGCGGCTCGAAGTCGAGTTCCTGGCGCGGCGCGTCGCCAGCAGCTGACCTGCACGGTTTCCCCTGACGCCGCTTTGCTCTACCAATGCTGGGGTCTCGGGCACCGCCCGGCGGGGAGGGTCAGAGATGCCGAGCTTCGACAGCCTGTTCAACGCCTTCGTCACCATTCTGGTGACCATCGACCCGCCTGGCCTGGCGCCGCTCTTCCTTGCCGTGACGCGCGGGATGAACCGCGAGGAGCGCAACCAGGTTTCCGTGCGCGCCTCGATCATCGCTTTCCTGGTGATGGCGCTGTTTGCAATCGCCGGCGCATCGATCCTGTCGGTGTTCGGCATCACGCTGCCGGCGTTCCGCGTCGCCGGCGGGTTCCTGCTGTTCTTCATCGCCTTCGAAATGGTGTTCGAGCGCCGGCAGGACCGCAAGGAGAAGATTGGCGACGTCGCCATCACCAAGGACATGATCCACAACATCGCCGCCTTTCCGCTGGCGATCCCGCTGATCGCCGGTCCGGGCGCAATTTCAGCGACAGTCCTGCTGTCCGGCTCGTTTCCAGGTTTTGGCGCGCAGGCAGCCCTTGTCGGCATCATCGCGATCTGCCTTGTGATCACCTATCTGGTGTTCGTTCTGGCCGAGCGCATCGACCGGGTCCTCGGCCAAACCGGCCGCTCGATCCTGACCCGGCTGCTCGGTGTCATCCTGGCGGCGCTCGCCGTGCAGTTCGTCGCCGACGGCGTCAAGGCGCTGATGGCGGCATGAAAATGAAAGCGGCCTCGCGCTTGATTGCCGAGGCCGTCATTTTCGTTGTCCGTCTCGCGCAACGAACCGCCACTGGACGCTATCCTACTTCGCCGTCGTATCAATAACTTCGAAGTCGTGGGTGATCTCGGCGGTCTTGGCCATCATTGCCGAGGCCGAGCAGTATTTTTCGATCGACAGGTCGATCGCCCGCCGGACCTTGTCATGCGAAAGCGCGCGGCCCTTGACGATAAAATGCATATGGATGCGGGTGAACACCCGCGGCTCCTTCTCCGCCCGGTCGGCGTCGAGTTCAACCACGCAGTCTTCGACCGCCTCGCGGCCCTTTTCGAGAATGTGGACGACATCATAGGCCGAGCAGCCGCCAGTGCCGAGCAGCACCAGTTCCATCGGGCTCGGCCCCGGCGTCTTGCCGTCCGGTCCGAACGCGGTTCCCAGCACCATCTTGTGACCGCTGCCGGACTCGCCGACGAAAGTGCGCTCCTCGACCCATTTGACCCGTGCTTTCACCTGATACGTCCTTTCACCGCACACCGCTCAAAACGCACAACGTCCCGAAAATCCAAGATAGATTTTCGGGACGCCCATGCGTGGCCTCAAATAGCTGGCTGTCAACTCGCGCAGAGCCGCTCGCTCCAAGCGATCAGAACGGAATTTCGTCGTCGAGTTCGCGCGACGAACCGCCGCCACCCTTGTTGCCGCCGCCGCCGCGATTGAGACTCTCGCCCGGGCCGGACTGGCCGAAATCGGAACCGCGGCTGCTGTCGCCACCGGCATAGCTGCCGACCTGACCGCCCTCGCCCTGCCCGCGTGCGTCGAGCATCTGCAGTTCCCCACGGAATTTCTGCAGCACGATTTCGGTCGTGTAGCGGTCATTGCCGGTCTGGTCCTGCCATTTGCGCGTCTGCAACTGGCCCTCGACATAAACCTTCGCACCCTTCTTCAGATACTGCTCGGCGACCTTGGCGAGCTGCTCGTTGAAGATCACGACATTGTGCCACTCGGTCTTTTCCTTGCGCTCGCCGGAAGTCTTGTCGCGCCAGCTTTCCGACGTGGCGACGCGGATATTGACGACCGGCTCACCCGAATTCAAACGGCGGATTTCCGGGTCCGCCCCGAGATTGCCCACCAGAATGACCTTGTTGACGCTACCCGCCATGATACTTCTCCGCGCTCATCCGAAACAATTTTTTCTCGCTCTCACCTTATAGACTGCGGACATTCCCCGCCTGCCGTGGCTGGCTTTTCCCACAAGGTTTTTGTTCTCTTTTCGTTCTATAACCATCAATCCGTTTTGTCAAGGAATGTCAGCAATCGATGGGTTCCGCCGTACCGTTCCATATGGGCGCGAAAAGACTGCTTGCCAAATCAATAAGCGTAGACTTATGCTTCCGGCATGATCGAAGCCGAGATTTTTCGAGCGCTTGCCGACCCGACGCGCCGCGCCGTCTATGAACGGCTCGCCGCCGGCGAGATGACGGTATCGGAACTGCGCAGCGGCCTGAGCGTGTCGCAACCGGCCGTGTCGCAGCATCTCGCAGTGCTGCGCGGCGCCGGCCTGGTAGCCGAGCGGCGAGCCGGCCGCAACGCCTATTATCGCGCCGATCCGCAAGGGCTTGACCCACTGCTCGGCTGGATCGAGCGCTACCGTGCGTTCTGGCCCGAGCGTATCGAACGGCTCAAGGCGGTTTTGAAGGATATGGACCAATGACGGCAAAACAGCATTCAGACATGACGGCAGATTCTATCGAGTTCGAGTGCGAGCTTCCAGAGCCGCCGGAAAAAGTGTGGCGGGCGCTCACTGTGCCGGACCTGCTCGCGGCCTGGATGATGCCGAACGACATCAAGCCGGAGATCGGCGGCCGCTTTGCCTTTGCCAGGCCGGATGCACCGATCGAGTGCGAAATCCTCGACGCCGAGCCCGAACGCCTGCTGCGTTACTCCTGGCGGGAGCGGCCGGCGCCTGGCAATACAGCGCATCCGCTCACCAGCCCGCTGGACAGTATCGTCACCTTCACGCTCGACCGCACTGTGTCGGGCGGCACCCATCTGCGCATCGTCCACGACGGATTTGCACGAGTAGCCACACCTGCCGTTGCCGGCGCCGGTTGCAGGCTTTCGTTCGACGCACACAACCCGAGACAGACCATAGCCGCAAACACGCCTCGCCTCTCCCTGCGCGCGGCCTGAGCGGCACAACGGAGAAAAGCGATGAGCGGTTTTGCCAATCTGGTGCCGATGGTGATCGAGCAGTCGAGCCGCGGCGAACGCGCCTTCGACATTTTTTCGCGGCTGCTGCGCGAGCGCATCGTCTTCATCAACGGTCCGATCGACGACAATGTGTCGGCGCTGGTCTGTGCCCAGCTCCTGTCGCTGGAATCCGACAATCCCGATAAGGAGATTTCCCTCTACATCAATTCGCCGGGCGGCGTGGTGACCAGCGGTTTCGCCATCTACGACACGATGCAGTATATAAGCAGTCCGGTATCCACCGTCTGCATGGGCTTTGCCGCCTCGATGGCCTCGTTCCTGCTGATGGCCGGCACACCGGGGCGACGCATCGCGCTGCCCAACGCCAGCATCCTGCTGCACCAGCCGTCAGGCGGTTTCCAGGGCCAGGCCTCCGACATCCAGCGCCACGCCGAAGGCATCCTCAGGACCAAGCGGCGCATGACCGAGCTTTACGCGCACCACTGTGGTCGCACGTTCGAAGAAGTCGAACGCACGCTCGACCGCGATCATTTCATGACCGCCGCGGAGGCAAAGACATGGGGCCTTGTCGACCATGTTTTTGACACGCGTAAGAGAGCGGCGTGAAAGGGTAGCCGGCTCATAAGCAACGTCGGTCAGCCGTTCGGCCGGTTGATCGCCACCGGTCTGGCTTCGGCCAGAGTGCGGCGATACAGTCCGCCGATGTCTGAGATCTCACGCATTTGCTTGAATCGGCTGATTATCGGTATCGCCGTCGCGGCGATGACCTCCGGCGCGGCGTTCGCCGAAGACAGTTCACCGCCTTCGCAGAACGGCACGCTGCCCGGTGTGACCAACGACTATCGCATCGCCAAGCCGGCTGCCGAACCGCCAGTTCAAGATCGGCGATACCGATGTCAGGATTTCCGGCAGCATAACCTTCGATGTCGGCGCGGGCTCGATGAAGGCCCCCGGTGATAGGACACCTCCATCGGCCTTCATCGCTGCCACAATCTCAAGGCGCTCGTGCGCCTGCGGCTCTGAAACGAACAGCCCCGCCGCTGCTTCCGCAAACGGTCGGGGCTTTTTTTGGATCTGAAATCCAAACTCGCCGGGAGTACACTGCCGGCTTTTGATTTCGGATGCTTCGCGGCATTCAGCCGACGATCCGACTAGTAGTCTCTGATTTTAATGGGATCGGCAGGTCACGGTTTGTCGGGCGGCGCAAAACGCCTAGCCTTGGCACTTATGCCTGCCGCGGCTCCAGCGACACGTGGAGCCTCAAGGAACTGTCCGGTGGAGTCATTCCTCTGCTCTCCTTTTCTGTCCATTGCGACTGGTGTCGTCCGAAGCGCATATCGCAAAGCCTGCGGCGTCTCGCAGGCCGCCTTGGGGCGGCGAGGCCATCGAAAGACGGTCGGCTTCGGTGACGTTCGGAGTCTGCCCCCCTGAGCCCGAGACGTCAACAGTTGGATAGCCGATTTACCAAAAACGTGATCGCTTGTGTGGCGAATCCGAAATTTGCATCCGTTTTGAGCAGCGCGACGTCGGCTGTGGATTACATGAACGCATTTGTCAGGAGCGTGTTCGGCCTTTGTTCTTTCCGCTTGCTCGCCCGCGCGAAAGACGGTTAAAGGCTTGGTCGAGAGTTCTCTCGAAACGGTGGCGAAATTACCTACATAGGGGATGGCCGGGACAACCCGCCATCCCACGAGATTCCAGATCTGAGGCGGCGACCGGCGATGGCCGACCATAAATATCTTTCCATTCGCGGGGCGCGCGAACACAATCTGAAGAATGTCGATCTCGACCTGCCGCGTGACAGCCTGATCGTCATGACCGGGCTGTCGGGGTCAGGCAAGTCGTCGCTCGCCTTCGACACCATCTATGCCGAGGGCCAGCGCCGCTACGTCGAGAGCCTGTCGGCCTATGCGCGGCAGTTCCTCGAAATGATGCAGAAGCCTGATGTCGACCAGATCGACGGCTTGTCGCCGGCCATCTCCATCGAGCAGAAGACCACGTCGAAGAACCCGCGCTCGACGGTTGGCACCGTCACCGAGATCTACGACTATATGCGGCTGCTGTTCGCGCGCGTCGGCATCCCCTATTCGCCGGCCACCGGCCTGCCGATCGAGAGCCAGACGGTGTCGCAGATGGTCGACCGCGTGCTGGCGGTCGAGGAAGGCACGCGTCTGTTCATCCTGGCGCCGATGGTGCGAGGCCGCAAAGGCGAATACCGCAAGGAACTGCTGGAGCTGCAGAAAAAGGGTTTTCAGCGCGTCAAGGTCGACGGTGTCTTTTACGAAATCGCCGACGTGCCGGCGCTGGACAAGAAGTACAAGCATGACCTCGACGTCGTCGTCGACCGCATCGTCGTGCGCGGCGATCTGGCGACGCGGCTTGCCGATTCCATCGAGACCGCGCTGAAGCTCGCCGACGGGCTGGCAGTGGCCGAATTCGCCGACCGGCCGCTCGACGCCAGCCAGACCGGCGAGGATTCGGTCAACAAATCGAAGAATGAGACGCATGAGCGCATCCTGTTCTCCGAAAAATTCGCCTGCCCGGTGTCAGGCTTCACCATTCCCGAGATCGAGCCCAGGCTGTTTTCCTTCAACAACCCGTTCGGCGCCTGCCCGACCTGCGACGGCCTCGGCAGCCAGCGCGCCATCGACGCCAGCCTGATCGTGCCCGACGACAATCTGTCGCTGCGCGCCGGCGCCGTCAGCCCATGGGCGAAATCGACCTCACCCTATTACGTGCAGACGCTCGAGGCGCTGGGCAAGGCTTATGGCTTCAAACTAGGGGACAAGTTCCGGGACCTGACCGAAGAGGCAAAGCGAGCCATCCTGCACGGCACCGGCGAGCGCGAGGTCACTTTCCAGTATGATGACGGGCTGCGCTCCTACCAGACGACAAAGACCTTCGAAGGCGTGATCCCCAATCTCGAACGGCGGTGGAAGGAAACCGAATCTGCCTGGATGCGCGAGGAGATCGAGCGCTTCATGTCGGCCACACCTTGCCCGGCCTGCCGCGGCTACCGGCTGAAGCCGGAAGCGCTGGCGGTGAAGATTGCCGGCAAGCACATCGGCGAGGTCACCGAGCTGTCGATCCGCAAGGCCGACCAATGGTTCACCGAGCTGCCCGCCGCACTCAGCGACAAGCAGAACGAGATCGCGGTGCGCGTGCTCAAGGAAATCCGCGAGCGGCTGCGCTTCCTCAACGATGTCGGGCTCGACTACCTGACGCTGTCGCGCAATTCCGGCACGCTGTCGGGCGGCGAGAGCCAGCGCATTCGGCTGGCCTCGCAGATCGGCTCCGGCCTCACCGGCGTGCTCTATGTGCTGGACGAGCCGTCGATCGGCCTGCACCAGCGCGACAATGCGCGCCTGCTCGACACGCTGAAGCATTTGCGCGACATCGGCAACACGGTGATCGTCGTCGAGCATGACGAAGACGCCATCCTGCATGCCGATTATGTCGTCGATATCGGCCCGGCCGCCGGCATCCACGGCGGCCACATCATCGCGCAGGGAACGCCGCAGCAGATCATGGCCAGCCCCGCCTCGATCACCGGCAAATATTTGTCCGGCGAGCTCGAAGTGGCAACGCCGGCGGTGCGGCGCGAGGCCAAGAAGAACCGGCGCCTGAAGATCGTCGGCGCGCGCGGCAACAATCTGAAGAACGTTACCGCCGAAATCCCGCTCGGCACCTTCACCGCCGTCACCGGCGTCTCCGGCGGCGGCAAGTCGACCTTCCTGATCGAGACCTTGTTCAAGGCGGCGTCGCGCCGCATCATGGGCTCGCGCGAGCACCCGGCCGAGCACGACCGCATCGAGGGCCTCGAATTCCTCGACAAGGTCATTGATATCGACCAGTCGCCGATCGGACGGACGCCGCGCTCCAATCCCGCCACCTATACCGGCGCCTTCACGCCGATCCGCGACTGGTTCGCCGGCCTGCCGGAGTCCAAGGCGCGCGGCTATCAGCCAGGCCGCTTCTCGTTCAACGTCAAGGGCGGTCGCTGCGAAGCCTGCCAGGGCGACGGCGTCATCAAGATCGAGATGCACTTTTTGCCCGACGTCTATGTCACCTGCGACGTATGTCACGGCAAGCGCTACAACAGAGAGACGCTCGACGTTCTGTTCAAGGGCAAGTCGATTGCCGACGTGCTCGACATGACGGTCGAGGAAGGCGTCGATTTCTTCGCCGCCGTGCCCGGCGTGCGCGACAAGCTGGAGACGCTGAAGCAGGTCGGCCTCGGCTACATCCATGTCGGCCAGCAGGCGACGACTTTGTCGGGCGGCGAGGCGCAGCGCATCAAGCTGGCCAAGGAACTGTCGCGCAAGGCGACCGGCAAGACGCTCTACATCCTCGACGAGCCGACCACCGGCCTGCATTTCCACGATGTCGCCAAGCTCTTAGAAGTGCTGCACGAGCTGGTCGATCAGGGCAACACGGTGGTCGTCATCGAGCACAATCTCGAGGTGATAAAAACCGCGGACTGGGTGCTCGACCTCGGTCCCGAGGGCGGCGACGGCGGCGGCGAGTTGGTGGCCTCAGGCACGCCGGAGGATATCGTCCGCGAAAAACGCAGCTACACCGGCCAGTTCCTCAGGGAACTTTTGGAGCGGCGCCCCGGAGGCAAGCGCGAAGCGGCGGAGTGAGCGAAGACTGGCTGGCGTTTGGAAAATCCTCAAATAAGGATCAGAAGAGCGCTTGCCGGTGATCTTGATGCTGTCGTCCGGCTGACGCAAGCCGCCTATGCACCCTACGCCCAATCCGCATTTCGACATGGCTAAAGCTGTCGAAACGCTCGCTACGGCCTGATCCATTTCAACCCGGGAGGACGACTGTGACTCAATCTGGAACAATCCGCGCCGGCATGGGCGGCTGGACCTTCGAGCCCTGGGACAAGTCTTTCTACCCCGACAAGTTGTCCAAGGCGAAGCAACTGCACTACGCGACCCGGCAGGTGCCGAGTATCGAGGTCAACGGCACCTTTTATTCGAGCTTCAAGGAGCCGACCTTCGTCAAATGGGCAAACGAGGCGCCGGACGGTTTTGTCTATTCGCTGAAAGGCAACCGTTTCGTCACCAACCGCCGCGTGCTCGGTGAGGCCGGCGAGTCGATGACGCGTTTCCTGGGATCGGGCGTCGCCGCGCTCGGCGACAAGCTCGGGCCGATCCTGTGGCAGTTCGCGCCAACCAAAAAATTCGACCCGGACGATTTCGAGGCTTTCCTCAAGCTGTTGCCTGAAAAGCAGGACGGCGTTGCGCTGCGCCATGCGGTCGAGGTGCGCAACGACAGCTTCGTCGTGCCGGAATTCGCCGCCCTGGCGCGCCAATACAAGGTCGCGATCGTCTACGCCGACCACACCAAATATCCAGCGATCGCCGACGTCACCGGCGATTTCATTTATGCCCGGCTGCAGACCGGCAGCGACGACAATCCCGACTGCTACACGCCAACTGCGCTCGACGAATGGGCGGCCCGGGCGAAGAGCTGGGCGCAGGGCAAGGCGCCGGCCGACCTGCCGCGCGCCGATCCCTCAACCGAAGCACCGGTCAAACCGCGTGATGTGTTCGTCTACTTCATTACCGAAGGCAAGGCCCGCGCGCCGTTCGGCGCCATGGCGCTGATGAAGCGCGTCACAGGCTGACGTTGACGGCACAGCGCATCCACCCCTTCGGTCATGCCGCCACCACGACTTCGTTGTAGGCATCGAGATCGACGAAGAACACCTTGGTGAGCTCCGCGATCAGTTGGTCGTGGTCGTATCCTTGCGATTTCAAAATATCGATGGCGGTCATGATGTCGAAGCGCTCGGTAAGCCGTCGTTTCTGGTAGTCCTCGACGTAACGTTCCATCGGCTGCCCTGGCCCAAGTGCCCCAAATGCGTTTGAACAACGATCAGATCGCAGGAGGAGGCTGCTTGCACGAAACGTGCCGGCTGAGCCTGCGCCTGATCTGTCGACGTGACTGATACGGAAAGCGGCCGACTCAACAAGGCCAAGTATAGCCTAGCACGCAATCTTCAGCGCGCCAGAGTTGCACACGGTGTCGTTGAAGAAAAACTGAGCAGATCTCGCGACTTCGTCATCCTTGGGCGCAGCGACGCGAAGCGGAGCGAAGACCCAAGGATCCATGCCGTAACTTCAGAGCGTCGCCACGGGGCAGAATCCAGGATACTGTACGCTGGAAACGGCTTCTGTTCTTGACCGCTGCACTCTTTGGCTGACTGCACGGCATGGATCCTGGGGTGTGCGCCGCGTCGCTTTGCTCCTTGCTTCGCCCCAGGATGACGATGGGATGAACCCTACACCGTAAGAAATTTCCTCACATCCGCCCGGTCGAGATCCTCGGCCGGGCCGGTGTGGACGATCAGGCCGCGGTCCATGATGTTGACCTCGTCGGCCAATTCCCGGCAGAAATCGAGATACTGTTCGACCAGCAGCACGGCGATATCGGCCTGGTCGCGCAGATAGCGGATGGCGCGGCCGATATCCTTGATGATCGACGGCTGGATGCCCTCGGTCGGCTCGTCGAGCACCAGCAGTTTCGGCCGCATCACCAGTGCCCTGCCAATGGCAAGCTGCTGCTGCTGGCCGCCGGAAAGGTCGCCGCCCCTGCGGCCGAGCATCTGCTTCAGCACCGGGAACAATTCGAAGACGTGGCCGGGGATGTTGCGGTCGGCGCGCTTCAATGGCGCAAAGCCCGATTCGAGGTTTTCCCGCACGGTGAGCAGCGGGAAGATCTCCCTGCCCTGCGGCACGAATGCGATGCCCGACCGGGCGCGATCATACGCCGCGCTCCGGTCGAGCGCCTTCCCCTCGAAGGCAACGCTTCCGCTCGTCAGCCGGTGGTGGCCGACGATCGATCTCATCAAACTGGTTTTGCCGACGCCGTTGCGGCCGAGCACGCAGGTGATCTTGCCGGCTCCGGCCTTCAGCGAGACGCCACGCAGCGCCTGGGCGGCGCCGTAGTGCAGCGTGGCGTTGGAGACTTCGAGCATGGTCAGCGCCTTCTCCAGCGCCTGAAGAACGAAAGATCGAAATGATGGAACGGAACGCGCCAGACCATGATCATCTCCCCAGATAGACTTCGACGACACGTTCGTCGGCCGAAACGAAATCGAGCGAGCCTTCGGAAAGCACCGAGCCTTCGTGCAGGCAGGTGACCTTGGCGCCGAGCTCGCGCACGAAATGCATGTCGTGCTCGACGACGATGACCGAGTGGTCGCGGGCAATATCCCTGAGCAGCCGCGCAGTCTCCTCGGTCTCGGCGTCGGTCATGCCGGCGACCGGTTCGTCGACCAAAAGCAGTTTCGGATCCTGCGCCAAAAGCATGCCGATCTCGAGCCATTGCTTCTGGCCGTGGCTGAGATTGGCGGCGAGCTCGTCGCGCTTGTCACCGAGCCGGATGATGCCGAGGATGTCGTCGATCCGCCGCGCCTCCGCAGCCGAGCGGCGATGGAACAGTGCCGGGAAGATCGAGCGTGGGCCCTTCAGCGCCAGCATCAGGTTGTCCTCGATCGTGTGGCTTTCGAAGACCGTCGGCTTCTGGAATTTCCTGCCGATGCCCATCATGGCGATCTCGGCCTCGTCATGTTTCGTCAGGTCGACCTGCCCATCGAAGTAAACCTCGCCCGCGTCGGGGCGCGTCTTGCCAGTGACGATGTCCATCATCGTGGTCTTGCCGGCGCCGTTGGGACCGATGATCGCCCGCATCTCGCCCTTGTCGAGCACCAGCGACAAATTGTTGATGGCGCGAAAGCCGTCGAAGGAAACCGAGACGCCGTCGAGATAGAGGATGGTGTTGCTCTTCGACATTGCTCACTCCGCCGGCTGCGGTTCGGGGCCGGATGCGGACCAGTCGCCAGGCGTTCTCGCAGCCGAGCGAACGATCTTCGGCAGTGGCGGGACGTCAGGGTCGGTGCCGGCCTCCTCGGCAATCGAGGCTGCGCGCAGCGCCCTGGCATTGCCGCGCCAGGAATCCCACATGCCGACAATGCCCTTTGGCAGGAACAGCGTGACGGCGACGAACAGTCCGCCCAGCGCAAACAGCCAGAACGCCGGCAGCACGCCGGTGAACCAGGATTTGCCGGCATTGACCACGAGCGCGCCGATGATCGGCCCGACGATGGTGCCGCGCCCGCCGACGGCCGTCCATACCACGACCTCGATCGAATTGGACGGCTCGAACTCGCCCGGATTGATGATGCCGACCTGCGGCACGTAGAGCGCGCCGGCAATGCCGGCCATGACAGCCGACACGGTGAAGGCGAACAGTTTGACGTTTTCCGCGCGCCAGCCGAGAAAGCGCGTGCGGCTCTCGGCGTCGCGCACCGCCATCAGCAGCTTGCCGTATTTGGAACCGACGATCGCCCAGGTGACGAAGACGGCGAGGGCCAGCGTGACGGCGCTGGCCGCGAACAATGCCGAGCGTGTCGCATCGGCCTGCACGTTGTAGCCGAGAATATCCTTGAAATCGGTCAGGCCGTTGTTGCCGCCGAAACCCATGTCGTTGCGGAAAAACGCAAGCAGCAGCGCATAGGTCATCGCCTGGGTGATGATCGACAGATAGACGCCGGTGACGCGGCTGCGGAAGGCGAACCAGCCGAAGACGAAGGCGAGCAGGCCAGGCATCGCAAGAACCATGATCGCGGCAAACCAGAATTGGTCGAAACCGTACCAGAACCACGGCAATTCCCCATAATTCAGGAACACCATGAAGTCCGGCAGCAGCGGATTGCCGTAGACGCCGCGCGAGCCGATCTGGCGCATCAGATACATGCCCATCGCATAGCCGCCGAGCGCGAAGAAGGCGCCGTGGCCGAGCGAAAGGATGCCGCAATAGCCCCAGACGAGATCGAGCGCCAAGGCGAGCAGCGCGTAACAGAGATATTTCCCGGTGAGCGCGACGATATAGGACGGCACGTAGAACGCACTTGTCGGCGAGACCGCAAGATTGAGCAGCGGTACGACGATCGCAACCGCCAAAAGGACGAAGACCGTGATGGCGATGCGGCGGTCGGCGCCGGCAGCGAAGAAGCGTCCAGTGATCATGCTTCCACCGACCTGCCCTTCAGCGCGAACAGGCCGCGCGGGCGTTTCTGGATGAAGAGGATGATGAGGACCAGGGCGACGATCTTGCCGAGGACTGCCCCGGCGTAGGGTTCGAGGAACTTGTTGACGATGCCAAGCGAGAAGGCGCCGACCAGCGTGCCCCAGAGATTGCCGACGCCGCCGAAGACGACGACCATGAAGCTGTCGATGATGTAGCCGCGGCCGAGATTGGGCGAGACATTGTCGATCTGGCTGAGCGCGACGCCGGCGATGCCGGCTATACCGGATCCCAATGCAAAGGTCAGCGCATCGACCCATGGCGTCCTGATGCCCATCGATGCGGCCATGCGGCGGTTGGCGGTGACGGCGCGCATCTGCAGGCCCCAAGGCGTGCGCTTCATCACATAAAGCAGCACCGCGAACACGCCAAGCGCGAATACCAGTATCCAGAGCCGGTTCCAGGTCACGGCAAGCTGGCCGATATCGAACGAACCGGACATCCATGACGGGTTGCCGACTTCCTGGTTCGTCGGCCCGAAGATGGTGCGCACGGCCTGCTGCAGGATCAGCGAAACACCCCATGTCGCCAGCAGCGTCTCCAGCGGCCGGCCGTAGAGGAAACGGATAACGCCGCGTTCGATGGCAAGGCCGACAAGCGCCGCGACCAGGAAAGCGAGCGGCAGTGCGATGACTAGCGACCAGTCGAACAGGCCGGGAAAGGAATTGCGGATCACCTCCTGCACGACAAAGGTGGTGTAAGCGCCGAGCATGACCATTTCGCCATGCGCCATGTTGATGACGCCCATGACGCCGAAGGTGATGGCAAGGCCGATCGCCGCCAGCAGCAGCACCGATCCGAGCGAAATGCCGTACCAGATGTTCTGGCCCGCATCCCACAGCGCCAGCGTCGAATTGATGTTGGCGATCGCCGCCGTCGCCGCGTCCTTGACCGCGCCTTCGGAATTGGCCTCGACGGCGGTGAGCAGGGACAGGGCGTTGCGATCGCCGCGCCCGCCAATCAGGGCGACCGCCGCCAGTTTGTCGGTCTCCGGCCTGTCGGACACCAGAACCGATGCGGCGCGGGCCTGTTCGAGCAGCGCTTTGACGCTTGCCACGCTCTCGCTGGCGATTGCGGCATCGAGCGGCTCGATGTTTGTCGCGTCGGGCGTCCTGAACATGGTGTCGGCGGCGGCAATGCGCGCGGCCGGATCATTTGCGCCGAGCGTCAGCGTGCCCAGCGCATCGCGGATGGCGCGGCGCAGCGTGTTGTTGACCTTGATCTTGGTGATCTCGCTTTTGGCCGCGTCACCGGATTTTTCACCGCTCAGCGGGTCGAGCAGCTCAACGCTGCCGCCAGCTGCCTTGCCGATGAAAACCAGCGAATCGGCCTTGCGGACGTAAAGATCGCCCTCGGCAAGCGCGCCAAGCGGACGTTCGACGGCAGTATCACCGGTAGCCGCCAGCTCGCGCACGACAGCTTCGGTGGCCGAGAAATTCGAGGCAGTGGCAAATTTGGCAATGATGGCGCGCAGATCCGCTTCGGCAGCGTTCGACGGCGACAGCATCCCCAGGAGGAGCAGCAGCGTCAGGCCGATCGCGCGGGTAAGGATCATCGATTTCTGCGATTCTTGAGGGTTGAAACTTCGCGTCCGGGCGAACTGGAGGAGAGGACGAGTTCGCCCGGACGCGTCGCGGTCCAGGTCGTGGAGAAATCCACGACCGTCAGACCCGGGAGGATCAGTTGGTTCCCTTGCCGCCGCATTTGCCGGTGGCGACATTAAAATTGCCGCAGGACAGAGGCGCGCGCCAATCGGAAATCAGGTCCTTCGAATCGGCCAGATAGTCGGACCACTCGTCGCCCATCACCAAGTCAGGCGTCTGCGAGACGGTCTCGAACTGGCCATCGGCCTGGATTTCGCCGATCAGCACCGGCTTGGTGATGTGATGGTTCGGCATCATCGTCGAATAGCCACCGGTCAGGTTCGGCACCGAGACGCCGATCACGGCGTCGATGACCTTGTCAGGATCGGTGGTGCCGGCCTTCTCGACCGCCTTCACCCACATGTTGAAGCCAACATAATGGGCTTCCATCGGGTCGTTGGTGGTGCGCTTGTCGCTCTTGATGAACTTGTGCCAGTCGGCGATGAACTTGGCGTTCTCGGGCGTATCGATGCTCTGAAAATAGTTCCAGGCGGCGAGATGACCGACGAGCGGCGCGGTATCGAGACCGGCAAGCTCTTCCTCGCCGACCGAGAAGGCCATGACCGGGATATCCTCGGCCTTGATGCCCTGGTTGCCAAGCTCCTTGTAGAACGGCACGTTGGCGTCGCCGTTGACCGTCGAGACGACGGCGGTCTTCTTGCCGGCGGAGCCGAACTTCTTGATCGCCGCGACTTCGGTCTGCCAATCCGAGAAGCCGAACGGCGTGTAGTTGACCATGATGTCTTCGGCAGCGACGCCCTTGGCTTTCAGATAGGCTTCGAGGATCTTGTTGGTGGTGCGCGGATAGACGTAGTCGGTGCCTTCAAGCACCCAGCGCTTCACCGAACCGCCGTCCTCGCTCATCAGATAGTCGACAGCCGGAATTGCCTGCTGGTTCGGCGCCGCGCCGGTGTAGAACACGTTGCGCTCGCTCTCCTCGCCCTCATACTGGACGGGGTAGAACAGGATGTTGTCGAGTTCGCTGAACACCGGCAGCACCGACTTGCGCGACACCGAGGTCCAGCACCCGAACACCGCCGCGACCTTGTCCTTGGAGATCAGCTCGCGCGCCTTTTCGGCGAACAGCGGCCAGTTCGAAGCCGGATCGACGACGACCGCTTCGAGTTTCTTGCCGAGCAGGCCGCCCTTTGCATTCTGCTCTTCGATGAGCATCAGCATGGCGTCCTTCAGCGTCGTCTCCGAAATCGCCATGGTCCCCGACAGCGAGTGGAGGATACCCACCTTGATCGTGTCGTCAGCCGCCCTGGCCGGGACGCTCATCAGCAGGCCGGCCGTGACCGCGCCTGCCGAAAACATTTTTGTTATTGTCGAGAAACTGCCCCGCATATTTCAAAACTCCCTGACTGGTTGATCGCATCGCGAACAGACCATGCAACGGCTGTGCCAACCGCAGGAGCAAAATCAAGTGGGTCTGGATTTCCTAGCCCTATCAGCCGGTTAATATATTAGCCGCCAAAGATAAGCGCCGCTGCCAGTGCTCTGCTTGAGAAAAGGTCCCCCGCTATCGCCCAATTTTTGATCACTCGCGAATTAATGCATGAATTTTGAGCAAAAGACGGCGAACCGTTGCGGCGCTGCAGGAAAATGGGGCAAGATCGATCTTCAAAAGAGCGATCGCATGACCTCCAGGATTTCTCGCATTTTCAGCACCATGCTTCTGGTTGCGGCAACCGGCAGCACCCGCGCCGACTTCACCGATGGCAAATTGCCGGACGGCACCTATCACTGCGAAGTCTATCTGCTTGGCATGTTCCTCAGCCTTGGCGACATCACCGTCAAGGGCAATGTCTATAGCGGCCCGGTGAGCTTCGGAACCGCCCGGCAGGGCTACAACTATCAGATGAATGCAAATGGCGAGATCACCTGGTTGGGCCCGTTGGGCGGCTACACGACCGGCGGCAACTCGATCTCGCTCACGCAAGCCACCCTGGACGGCCAAACCAGCCCGTCCTTCGACATCATCATGAAGCAGCCTGACGGCGCCTTCACCGCCTCGACCTGCACGAAGCGGTGAACGGCCGACAAGAAAGAGGCGCGAAACCTTGTGAGGTTCCGCGCCAGCAGGCAGTCGGGAGGCTATGGCTAAATGCTTTTGGCCGACATTTGTCCGGCAATGTACTCGGCCTGACGGATCGCCAGCGACACGATCGTCAATGTCGGATTTTCAGCCCCGCCCGTGGTGAACTGGCTGCCATCCGACACGAACAGGTTCTTGATATCGTGCGCCTGGCCATGCTTGTTGACGACGCCGTCGGCCGCCTTCTCGCTCATCCGATTGGTGCCGAGATTGTGGGTCGACGGATAGGGTGGCGTCGGGAAGGTCCGCGTCGCCCCGACCGCCTCGTAGAGCGCCGAGCCCTGTTTGTAGGCGTGGTTGCGCATCGCCGTGTCGTTGGCATGGTCGTCGAAATGGACGTCCGCCACCGGCATGCCGTGCGCGTCCTTCATATCGGCATGCAGCGTGATGCGGTTTTCCTCGCGCGGCATGTCCTCGCCGACGATCCACATGCCGGCCATGTGGTGGTAGTGGTCGAGCGCCGTGGTGAAGGAACGCCCCCAGCCGCCGGGATTGAGGAAGGCGGCCATGAACGGCAGGCCGAGCGACAGCGTCTCGAGTTCGTAGCCGCCGACGAAGCCGCGCGAGGGATCGTTGCGGGCCTCATCGCGGATGATACCGGCCATGGTGGTGCCGCGATACATATGCACCGGCTTGTCGAAGATGCCGTAGACCGAGCCGGTGGTGTGGCGCATGTAGTTCTTGCCGACCTGCCCCGACGAATTGGCAAGGCCGTCGGGAAACTGGCTCGATGCCGAATTGAGCAGCAGTCGCGGGCTCTCGATCGAATTTCCGGCGACCGCGACGATGCGGGCCTTCTGTTCCCTCAGTCTGCCGTCCTTGTCGGCATAGAGGACCCCGGTTACCTTGCCCGACGCATCGTGGTTGATCTTGATGGCCATGGCATTCGGCCTGACCTCGAGATGGCCGGTCGCCTCGCCCTTGGGAATTTCGCTGTAGAGCGTCGACCATTTGGCGCCCCATTTGCAACCCTGGAAGCAGAAGCCGGTCTGCTGGCAGGCATTGCGGTCGTCGCGCGGCTCGGAATTGATTGCCATCCGGCCGGTGTGGCACTCCTTGTAGCCGAGCTTGTCGGCGCCGGCCTTCATCACCTTGAAGTTGTTGTTGCCGGGAAGGCCCGGGATGTTGCTGGTGAGCGTCACGCCTAGCTTGTCTTCGGCCTTTGCGTAGTAGGGCTCGAGCTCGGCAAGCGTGATCGGCCAGTCGAGCAGGTTCGCGCCTTCCAGTTTTCCGTAGGTCGAAAGCGTTTTGAATTCGTGCTCCTGAAAGCGCAGCGAGGCGCCTGCCCAGTGCGTGGTCGAGCCGCCGACCGCCTTGACGATCCACGCCGGCAGGTTGGGGAAATCCTTCGCCACCCGCCAGTCGCCCGAGGTCGTGCGCTTGTCCGTCCAGGCGAGTTGGGCGAATGAATCCCACTCGTCATTGATGAAATCCTCGTATTCGTGACGGGCGCCCGCCTCCAGCATGACGACATCGACGCCCTTCTGCGCAAGTTCATTGCCGAGCGTGCCGCCGCCGGCGCCCGAGCCGATGATGACGACCACGCCGTCGTTGTTGAGATCAAATGGTGCTGCCATGGTTTCCTCCCATGATGTCTGTTGTGTGCGGTTGCGACGACGGGGCTCAGAGCCACTCGATGTCGTCGAACCCGCGCGCCATGTAGCCGCCCTTGGAGTAGGATTCGCCCTCGTAGCCGAAGATCGGCCAGACCTCCTTCTGGTTGTAGAGGCCGACGACAAGCCCGCCGCGGACGGCCTGGAAGAACGGCGTGTCCTCGATATCCCTGAGCACCGCAACGCGCTGCTCCTCCCAGCCGAGACCGGTGTAGCCGTCCTTGCCCGATTTCAAGTCGAGATCGGCGATACCCTTTTCGATAAGGTCCTTGTGGGCAGGGTCCTTGCCGGCCTGCTCATCGTGCGCCTTGACGGCGATTGCGTAATATTTGTCAGGCACTTGGTCGTGCGGGTAGATGTCGCGCGCCATCTGGATCAGGGTCGCCATGGTTTCGGGCTTGAGCGCGGATGTTTCGAGACCCCAGGCATGTTCCGGGCTGATGACGGCACTGCCTGAAATGACCAGCAGCGCGCCGACACCGCCGCGCTTCAGTAGCTCGCGGCGCGATAGAACTGGCTTCGTTTCATGGACCGGCTTGCTCTCATAAATTGTGACCAATTGTTCCTCCCTTGCTTGCTGTCTGCACCCGAAGGTGCCCTGGCTGGCGCCGCGCTGGCCGGCGCGGCCGAGTATCTCCTATTTGAACCGGCCCTGACGCTGCAGCACCTCGATCTTGTAGCCATCGGGATCCTCGATGAAGAAGAAGCGTGCGAGCAGCGCTCCGTCGCGGTTGAACTCGACGATGTTCTTCGGGTTCAGGCCAAGCGCGCCGAGCCGGTCATGCTCGCTGTCCAGATCGGCGACCGAAACCGCGAGGTGGCCGTAGCCGTCGCCGAGCGCATAAGGCTCCTGGCGGCCCTTGTTGACGGTGAGCTCGACCTCGAGCTCCGCCTCGGCATTGCTCAGATATACGAGCGTAAAGGTTTCGAAATCGAGCCGTTCGGCGACGTCCAGTCCAAACGCTTTTCGGTAGAAGTCGACGGACCGGGCCTCGTCGAGAACCCGGATCATGGTGTGGATCGCCTTCGCCAAATGACACTCCGTGCGGTAAGCGCGATGTGCGCGTCGGCGTGATTATGCGCGGGTTGCGGCAAACGTGGTGGCAGCCGATTACCACGCGCTAATCTAACGACCGGGAAAACCGCTTAAGGACGAAAGTCCGATTGCTGTTTTCCGCTTTCCAGCTGAAGATAATTGGCCACGACAAGGCACTGCCAAAGGCGCGAATCACTGCTGATTGCGCCCAAAATCAATAAGAACGGCCAGATCAATAAGAACGGGAGGTAACGATGTGCAGGGTTTTTGCCGGGCAGGATCCGGAGGGCTACCGGCAGATCAACCGGTCGATTCGTATCGACGGGCATTCGACCAGCATCCAGCTCGAGGCGACGTTCTGGGCATTGCTCGACGAGATCGCCGACAGCCAGGGCCTGACGACGCCGAAATTCATCTCGAAGCTTTATGACGAGGCCATCGAGATCAATGGCCAGATCCCGAACTTCGCCTCGATGCTGCGCACGACCTGTGCTCTCTATCTGCGCGGCCATCGGCCCGGCATCGAAGAACACACGGCGCCGAAGCGGCAGGCAGCTTAACTTTCGATCGCGACATCGAGCGCCAGGCGGGTCATATCGGTGAAGAGCGCCTGGCGTTCGGAATAATCGGTTTGCTCGCCGGTCACCACATTGTCGACGACAGTCAGCATCGACAAGGCCCTGGCGCCGAAATGCGCGGCGATGCGATAGAGCGCGCTGGTCTCCATATCCACGGCCAACGCGCCCTGTGCCTGCGCTTCGGCGAAGCGGTCGCGCCCCTTGGGGTGATAGAATATGTCGCTGCAGATGGTCAGTCCGGCCTGATGCTCGATGCCGATTTCGGCAGCCCGGGCCAGGGCTTGGGAAACCAGATCCGGATCGGGTCCGGCATCAGCACCATAAAGCCCAAAAACCTGGCCGCTCTCGGCACTTTCACCCCGCACCGCTTGCGAGATCACTAAACTGCGCAGTTTGACTGCGGCAGTCAGGGCACCACAGGTACCGGTGCGGATCAGTGTCCTCACGCCATGGAAGTCCAGCAATTCATGGGCGTAGATCAGGAATGACGAGACGCCGATGCCGGTGGACTGGATGCTGACGGGCTTGCCGCGAAACAAGCCGGTAAAGCCGAGGGCCTGCCTTCGACGGTTGACGCAGCGCGGCGCCTCGAGAAACGTTTCCGCCATCCATTCGGCACGCTGCGGATCGCCCGGCAACAGCACTGTTGCCGCATAATCACCCTTGCCTGCCTCGTTGTGCGGCGTCACGGCACGCTCCCCCAAAACCCGCCGTCTGTTTGGCCCCATAATCATGGCAGTCTCACGCCATTTCGCAAGTGCGAATTAGTGAACCCTAAGATTCCAGCACGTCCTTGACGATTGTGGCCAGTTGCTTGAGCGAAAACGGCTTCGGCAGGAAACCGAAATGCGCGTCTGCCGGCAGATTCTTGGCGAACGCGTCCTCCGCGTAGCCGGAAACGAAGACGAATTTGATGTCCGGCTGCCGCTTGCGCAATTCGCCAAGCAGCGTCGGCCCATCCATTTCCGGCATCACCACATCGGAAACGACAATGTCGACCTTGCCGCCGAGCGCCTCGAAGATTTCCAGCGCCTCGACGCCCGAGGACGCTTCGTGGACGGTGTAACCGCGCGACGTCAGCGCCCGCATGCCGCCCATGCGCACGGCATCCTCGTCCTCGACGAGCAGCACCGTGGCCGAACCTGACAGGTCCTTGGCTGCGTCGGCGACCTTTGCCGGTGCAGCCGGCGCCTCGCCGGGCTCGCCTGCCGTTCGCGCCTCTGCAATGTAGCGCGGCAGGAAGATGCGGAACACCGATCCCTTGCCGACCTCGGAATCGCAGAAGATGAAGCCGCCTGTCTGCTTGATGATGCCATAGACCATCGACAGGCCGAGGCCGGTGCCCTTGCCGACCTCCTTGGTGGTGAAGAAGGGTTCGAAAATCTTCTTGAGCACTTCGGGGGCGATGCCGCTGCCTGTGTCTTCAACTTCGACCACCACATAATCGGCAGGCGCAAGTTCGCGGTAGGGAAGGCTCTTGCTCTCCTGTGTGGTCACGTTGCGGGTGCGCACGGTGAGCTCGCCGCCGTTCGGCATCGCGTCGCGCGCATTGACCGCCAGATTGACCACCACCTGCTCGAACTGCCCGATGTCGACCTTCACCGGCCACAGATCGCGGCCATGATCGACCTTCAGCTTGATGTCGTTGCCGACCAGACGGGCCAGCAGCATCCGCAGATCGGCAAGCACGTCGGTCAGGTTGAGCACCTCCGGCCGCAGCGTCTGCTTGCGCGAGAAGGCCAGAAGCTGCCGCACCAGCGAGGCCGCCCGGTTGGCGTTCTGCTTGATGTTCATGATGTCGGGGAAGGACGGGTCCGACGGGCGGTGATTGGTCAACAACAGGTCCGACGCCATGATGATGGCGGTCAGCACATTGTTGAAGTCGTGTGCGATGCCACCGGCAAGCTGGCCGACCGCCTGCATCTTCTGGCTTTGCGCCATCTGGCCCTCGAGCGCCTTCTGCTCGGTGGTCTCGACGGCGTAGACGATGGCCGATTCTTCGGCGCCCTCGCCGGTGCCGTCGGCAACCGCGTTGACGTAGAAGCGCATGTGCCGTTCTTCATTGCCGGGCAGCAGCGTATCGATCGGTTCGATATCGGCCTGCCGTTGTCGCGCTTTTTCGAACGCCGCGGCAAAGGCGGGGCGGTCACGCTCATGGATCACAGTGTCCAGCCGCACGCGCCGATCGACCGCGTCCCCGTCGACGACGGAGGAAAACAGCGACAGGAAAGGCGCGTTGGTGCGCAGGATGCGCCCGCGGTTGTCGACGGCCGCTATTGCCATCGGCGTCGAATTGAAGAAGCGGGTGAAGCGGATCTCCGAGGCGCGCAGATCGGCGGAAGCGTCCTCGCCTTGCGTCCGGTTGAGCACGATGGTGCGCGTCGGACCGTTGGCGCCCTCGCGGCTGGCCGAAACCCGATGCATGAAACGCACGGGCAGCGCCTCGCCCTTCACTGTCGTCAGATCGAGATCGATGACCGCATTGCGGGTGGTGCCGGGATCGGCCTTGACCGAGCGGACCAGCGCCATGCCGTCGCCGGCGACGATCTCCGCAAGCGTGACGGCACCAGGCGTGAAGCTCGTCAGGTCGATGCCCAGCCACTCCGCAAGCGTGGCGTTGATGTAGGTGACGCGGCCTTCCTGGTCGGCCGAAAAGAAGCCGGCAGGCGCATGGTCGAGATGGTCGATGGCCTCCTGCAGATCGAGGAAGAAGCGCTCCTGCTCGGCCCGTTCTTTCGAGATGTCGGCGAGTTGCCAGGCGAGCAAGGGCAGCCGCTGGCCCGGAACGCTGAAGGCGCGGGCGCGGACACGGTACCAGCGCGCGCCCGGCTCAGCGCCGGGTCGAATGGATTGGGCAAGCCTAAACTCACCGTCGCCGGGCTGGCCGTCGCGCAGGCCGGAGGCGAGCCGGTATATGGTCACCGAGGCCTCGGGAACATCGGACAGCAACCCTTCGACGGTCTTTAGATCCGCCGCAGAAGCCGCGCCCGTCATCTCGGCATAGGCCCGATTGGCGTAGACGACACGACCCTTGGTGTCGGTGACCAGGAGGCCTTGCGACATTGAATCGACGAAGGCTTTCGACAGCTCGTCACTCGTCGAGCGCGGTGTGATCTGCACGAAGCCGATGGCGGTGGCGAACAGGAAGCCGACACCGATCATCGCCAGCACGCCAAGCATTCCAAGCAGGAATGGATCGCCAAGACGTTCTCGGAAAAGGCCGAAAACGATCGCCGCTCCTGTCAGCACAACGATGAAGACGATGAGCCGGGTGACCGCGCCCGGTCGCGTGTTCTGGTCGACGATCGGTACCGGATAGAAATCGCCGCGCGCTTCCTTGGCCATGTGCCCCCTGCTCGTGAATTCCGGTACTTGCCCCTGCCCGGTTGAATCACATTCTCAGGGTCCGGAAAAGGCCTTGGCGGCCACTGTCCGCTAAAAATGACACCCGTTCGGCGCCTGGTGCGGCGAATCCGAAATTCGCATCATTCCTGGTCCGACGCGAGCGAATTTTGGATTCATCACGCCAGCAACTTGCTGAAAATCCAGCGTCGTGGATTGAAGTGGGAACGCAGACGCCCTCAATTCGCAGGAGCTTGAAATCCACAAAATGGGTGTTTCAAGCTGTTCACGAAGCGCGAAACGTAACTTGCAGTCGCGTGCCGCAACAGTCTAGTGTCGCGTCTTCTTCGAAAGCTGATTTTGGGTGCACCAATGCTGCAGTGGCTGGATAGCGTGGCGGGTCCCGGTTATGCCGCGGCGATCCTGTGGACCGTCGTCGCGCTTGTCCTTGTGGTCATCGTTCTCCTCATCATCAAGCTGGTCCGCAATCTGACTTTTGGAACATTCGTTGCCGGCGGCAGGAACCGCAAGACGCGGCTGGCGGTGATGGACGCCACCGCAGTCGACAGTCACCGCCGGTTGGTGCTGGTGCGCCGCGACGATATCGAGCACCTGCTGCTGATCGGCGGCCCAACCGACGTCGTCGTCGAACGCGACATCAGGCTGTCGGCGCTGCGCCGTCCTGCACTGACCGGAGATGGCGGCGGCCATCAGCCGGCACCGCCGCCGCGCGCGCCGCAACCGGCTCCCGCGCCAGTGAGGCAAACACCGTCTCCGCAGCCGGCAAGCAACGCCCCAACGCCGGGCCGGCCGCATCAGCCCGCCCCGGCGCCGAGGCCAGCAGCGCAAAGCCCTCAATCGACGACCATCACGCCGCTGCCCGCCTACACCAATGCCGTTCGGTACGCGCCATCGCCGGCAAGACAGGATTCCCCGGCAAAGCCGAATTCCCCGGCAAAAGAGGATTCCATCGACGATACGCTGATGAGGGAGCTCGAGGTCCCGTTTGATGACCCGCACCCCGCCAAGCCGGAGAGCAAGCCGGCGGCGAAAGAGCCGTCGTCTCTCGATGACGAGATGACGAAGCTTCTCGGCGAGTTGTCCAGCCAGAAGAGATAACCGGCCAACAGCCAATAAAAAAATGGCCGGAGACCGGCCATGACAAATTCGCTGGCTGCTTTTAGACGCTTCGCCCGCTTGGACGCTTCGCCCGTGCTTCAGTCGTCGCGGTAGACCTTCTCGCGGCGTTCGTGGCGCTCCTGCGCCTCGATCGACAGGGTCGCGATCGGACGCGCATCGAGCCGCTTCAGCGCGATCGGCTCGCCAGTTTCCTCACAATAGCCGTAAGTGCCTTCATCGATGCGCTGAAGCGCAGAATCGATCTTTGAAATGAGTTTCCGCTGGCGATCTCGGGCGCGAAGTTCGATGGCGCGGTCGGTTTCCGAAGAGGCGCGATCGGCGAGATCGGGGTGGTTGGCGTTTTCCTGCTGCAGGATTTCGAGAGTTTCGCGCGCTTCGCGCAGTATGTCGTTCTTCCAGGTGACGAGCTTCAGGCGAAAGTAGGATTTCTGCCGCTCGTTCATGAACGGCTCGTCTTCGGAGGGTACGTAATCGGCGGTAACGATGTCGTTCATTCGACTCACCCAGACAGCCCCAAATTTGGCGCCTATATATTCACGGACCGAATGCTGCACAAGCGCAATCGACGACAGATTCACGCAATTGTTAATCTCTGCCAAAATGCCATGGGCCGCATCATTCGCATGAAGGGCGCGACCGAATTCGCGTATGATTCGTTAGGTTTGTAGGGCGCCGGCCATTGTGCGCAAGGCGTTTCTCATGACTAATCCCGCAGCGCCTTTTGACGAGTTTCGGTGTTTGGCACAAGCGAGGGACCGGTGAGCAAGCTTTATCTGCTGAGGCATGCGAAGGCCGGATGGGCCCTGCCGGGCATGCGCGATTTCGATCGTCCGCTCGACGCATCCGGCGTCGCCGACGCTGAAACGATGGGTGCGGTCATGCGGGCCTGCAACTACATTCCGGACCTGACCCTTTGCTCGAATGCAAAGCGAGCGCGCCAAACGCTTGAGGGCCTGGCCGGTCACACCGATACGGGCCGGGTCCTGTTCCTGGAGACGCTCTACAGCGAGGATGCCGCCGGCTATCTCAAGCTCATCCGCGGCAATGGCGAGCCAGGCTCGCTGCTCGTCGTCGGCCACAATCCAATGACGGAAGATCTCACCATCGCGCTTTCGGGCGATGGCGAGGAGGCTGCCAGGGGAATGCTGAACCACGGCTTCCCGACCTCCGGCCTCGCGGTCGTCCGTTTTCCAGGCAGTCTTGCCAACGCCGCGCAAGGCACCGGCTATCTCGAAGCCTTCCTGTCACCGGCCGATATCTGACGCCTTTTCAAACGTAGCGTGGTGGATTTGACGTTCCTGCCACTTCAATGGCGTCAGCGTTCAGGAACTTCAAATCCAAAACCACGCTAGAAACGATGGTTTGCCAGTGTGACTTAGAATCCGAAATTCGCTCACTGCGATGCTCCAAGGTACTGCGAATTTCGGATTCGCCACACTAGCCGCCAGCGCCTATATCGGGGCGGACCGAAGCCCCGAGAGACCGCATTTTGGCATCATCGCTGACCACTTTCACCGACGAGGCGAAGATTGCCCTGGATACGCTGTCGGGGCGCGCTACCGGGCTTTTTTCGCCATCGCTGCGGCTGGGTGTTACCGGCCTCTCCCGCGCCGGCAAGACGGTGTTCATCTCAGCCTTTGTCCACAATCTGATCCACGGCGGGCGGTTGCCGCTGTTCGAGGCGCAGAAATCGGGGCGTATTGCCCGTGCCTTCCTCGAAGAGCAACCCGATGACGCCGTGCCGCGATTCCAGTACGAGGACCACATCGCGGCCTTGGTCAACGACCGCCTGTGGCCGGATTCGACACGTGCCATTTCCGAGCTGAGGCTTACCATCGAATATGAATCGGCCTCCGGCTGGAGCCGCATGTTCTCATCAGGCAGATTGTCGATCGATATCGTCGACTATCCTGGGGAATGGCTGCTTGACCTGCCGCTGCTCGGCAAATCCTACGCCGATTTCTCACGCGAAGCCTTTGACATGGCCGTGCTGCCGGTGCGCGCCGACCTTTCGCAGGAATGGCGCGCGCTCTCCGCCGCAATCGACCCGAATGCCGACGCCGATGAGATGACGGCGCGACGCCTCGCCGAGAGCTTCGCCGCATACATCAAGGCATGCAAGCTCGACGAGCGGGCACTTTCGACCCTGCCACCCGGCCGTTTCCTGATGCCCGGCGACCTTGAGGGCTCACCGGCGCTGACCTTCGCGCCGTTGCCGGGGCTGAGCGAGCGGCGGGCGCGGCCCCGGTCGCTTCAGGCGATGATGGAGCGGCGCTACGAGGCCTACAGGACGCATGTCGTAAAGCCGTTCTTCCGGGAGCACATCACGCGCCTCGACCGTCAGATCGTTGTGATAGACGCGTTGCAGGCCTTGAATGCCGGGCCCGGCGCGATGGCCGATCTCGAACGTGCGGTGACCGAAATCCTCGCCTGCTTCCGCCCCGGTCGCGGCAATTTCCTGACGGACTTTTTTTCAAGGCGCATCGACCGCATATTGGTGGCGGCGACAAAGGCGGACCATCTGCATCACGAAAGCCATGACCGGCTGCAGGCGATCGTGCGGCGGCTCGCCGACCGCGCCGTGGCGCGGGCGAATTTCACCGGCGCCGATGTCGACGTGGTCGCCCTGGCGGCGGTGCGAGCGACTCGGGAAGGCACGGTCAAGCAAGGCCGCGAAACGCTGCCGGTCATCATCGGCACACCGTTGAAAGGTGAAAAGATCAACGGCGACACATTTGATGGCAGAACAGAAACAGCCATATTTCCCGGTGACTTGCCGGAGAAAATTGATGCAGTGTTCGATGTCTCCGGACCAGACCGTCAGCAGAACCCGGGTCATCGGCAGGCCAATGAGGACCCGGCGATCCGCTTCGTGCGCTTTCGCCCGCCAAAACTCGAACGCACTGCCGAAGGCGTCACGCTGTCGCTGCCGCATATCAGGCTCGACCGTGCCCTGCAGTTCCTGATCGGAGATCATCTGGCATGACCGCGCCCCGCAAGCCGGCGGCATTTCGCATCGAGCCGGAAGCCCCGCCAAAGCAACAGGCGGCCTCGCGCCAGCCCGACGCCGCTGCGGCCAGAAAACCACGCACCGTGAACGCTGACCTTGCCGTCGTCACGTCGGCGGAAATCGACGTATTCGACGAGCCGGACATCATCGCCGCCGAACCGCCGCCGGCGACCGCGCCGCGGCAGCGCTCGATATCAGTCAGCCTGTTCTTCGGCGCATTGGGCGTTCTGGTTTCGCTGGCCCTCGGCCTTTGGACCGACCGGCTGATTCGCGATCTGTTCGCCCGTGCCGAATGGCTGGGCTGGCTGGCCGCCGGGATGGCCGTGGTCGCGCTGCTCGCGCTTCTGGTCATCCTCGTCCGCGAGTTCCTGGCGATCACCCGCCTCGCCGAGGTCGAAAAGCTGCAGATGCGGGCGCTCGACGCCATCGCCCGCGACGATCCGAAAGCCGCTCGCGCCGTGGTCGAGGAACTGTCGGCCTTTGTCGCGGCCAAACCCGAAACCGCGGCCGGCAGACGCGCCCTGGCAGACTTGCGCGACGAGATCATCGACGGCGGCAATCTGGTGCGCCTGGCCGAGACCGAAATCCTCGGCCCCCTTGATGCACGCGCCAAGGTGATGATCCTCGAAGCGGCAAAGCGTGTGTCGCTGGTGACGGCGGTCAGCCCTCGCGCTCTGGTCGACGTCGCCTATGTCGTGTTCGAAGCCGGCCGGCTGATTCGCCGCCTGTCGGAGCTTTATGGCGGCCGGCCGGGCACGCTGGGGTTCTTCCGGCTGGCACGCAGCGTTCTCGCCCATCTGGCGGTGACCGGCTCGATTGCCGTCGGCGACAGTTTCGTGCAGCAGATCGTCGGCCATGGCCTTGCCGCCCGGCTCTCGGCAAAACTTGGCGAAGGCGTCGTCAACGGCATGATGACGGCGCGCATCGGCATTGCTGCGATGGAGACCGCAAGGCCCCTGCCCTTCAGCGCCGCGAGGCGGCCCGGCATGGGCGATTTCCTGTCCGCGCTGACATCATTTGCAACCAAAAAGCAGAAGGAAACATCCGCTTCCGACACCTGACGACCGTCTCCGACGCGGCACGTCCTGGTGGCGCGCCAAGGGATGCTGCAACACGTTTGTTTTGCCCATGATCCCAGCGCAAATCGCGTCCGATTTTCGGGGTCATCCGCAACCGGTGACGAAGCATTAACCAATCTTGTTCATGGTCGGACGGGTTCCAAACCAGTCTCTTTGTTGCCGGGTGTCGTCGATGAAAAGCGTGATCTTGTCTAGCGTCCTGCCCATGGCAGTCGTGGTTTCAACAACCGCCGGCATGGCCGAAAAGACCTTTGCGGCAGAACAGGACAAGAAGTTCTTTCAATCGGTGAAAGGCGAATGGGTCGGCCCGGGGGAAATCGTCGCCGGCAAATACAAGGGCACGAGATTCACCTGCAATTTCACCGGTTCGACGCCGGACGGCAAGATCGGCATGTCGCTCGACGGCGGTTGCCGGGTCGGCATGTTCACCCAGCAGATGTCGGCGACGATCCAGCACAAGGGCCGCGAGGGCTACAAGGGCAGCTTCATGGGCGGTGCCGCCGGTTCCGGTCTCGACATCATCGGCGGCAATGTGGTCAGCGCCAACAAGGTCGTCTTCACCATCAACCGTAACCAGTTGCGCGGCGTCATGCAGGCTCTTGTCCCCAACGACAATTCGATGACAGTGACGGTTGCGGTGCGCGTCGACCAGCAATTGGTGCCGGTCATCGGCATGAAGCTGAAGCGCGTCGATACGCTCGAAGTCGGCTCCATCGCGCCGAACTGAACGATCCTCTGCGCATCCAGTGAAAATGCAACGCGCTGTGCAATTTAGTGAATGGTGAATGGTGAATGGTGAATGGTGAATGGTGAATGGAATTAGATACTCACTACTGACTACTGACTACTGACTACTGACTACTGACTACTCACTATTCACTATTCACTATTCACTATTCACTATTCACTATTCACTATTCACTAAAAAAGCGGCAGCCACGGCCACCGCTTCTTTTAGCAAAACTCAAATCGATTCTCAGGCCTTGATGGCGGCAGTCAGCTCGTCATAGGGCTTGCAGGCCTCCTCCGCCGTCGTCGCGCCCTGATACTTGGTTGTGACCGCCTGGACCTTGGCGGTGAGATCGGCTGCCTTGGCCGGATCCTTGGTAATTGCCTCCTGAGGGGCTGCGGTCATGTCCTGGGCCTTCTTGGTCAGCATTTCGGTGGTGCAGTCCGGCGCCTTCGAGCAGGCCGATCCGGCAAGCGCCGCGATGCCAACGGCAACAAGCAAAAATGTCTTCATGTCAGTCGTCTCCCTCAAAAAAAGGCGGCCGACTTGATCGTCATCCGCCCCTCACGGCCAAGGCCGCGGCGTCCTTAGCGCCCGATTTCTGCAACACACAACGCAGCCGGTGGATAAAGTTGTGGAGCGCGCCTGCAACACTGCTGCACCAGTTTCCGGATTCGGACTGTTCGATCTCAACCGAAGCCCCTATCTTTGCCGCTCGATGCCGCAGCACGTGCAGCGGTCCCTAGAGAGAACGGAACGGCAGGCATGGCGGCAGAAGCAGCGGGCAGCGATTTGATCCACGTCGTGGCGCTGCTCGCCGCAGGTGTTGTCGCCGTGCCGATCTTCAAGCGCATCGGGCTTGGCTCCATCCTCGGCTATCTGGCGGCCGGCGTGGTCATCGGCCCGTTCGGCATCGGCATCTTTTCCGAATCGGAAGCCATTCTTCACGTCGCCGAGCTCGGCGTCGTCATGTTCCTGTTCATCATCGGGCTGGAGATGCAGCCGTCACGGCTGTGGGGCCTCAGGCGAGAGATCTTTGGCCTTGGCGCATTGCAGGTCGGCGTGTGCGCGCTGTTGCTGACCGGGGTCGGACTGGCGGGAGGTTTTCCGGTCTCGCAATCCTTCGTCGCCGGCGCCGGTTTCGTGCTGACCTCGACGGCGATCGTCATGCAGCTTCTGGAGGAACGCGGTGAGATGGCCGCGCCCAAAGGCCAGCGCATCGTCTCCATCCTGCTGCTCGAAGACCTGGCGATCGTGCCGCTGCTGGCGCTGATCGCTTTCCTGGCACCGGGCGGCGCCGATATGAGCTTGACGCAGCGGCTGACGGAGGTGGGCATCGGTCTTGCCGCCATCGTCGGGCTGGTGCTGGCCGGGCGTTACCTGCTCAATCCGTTCTTCCGCATCCTGGCGGATGCCCGCGCCCGCGAAGTGATGACCGCCGCCGCTCTTCTGGTCGTTCTGGGGTCGGCGCTTGCCATGCAGCTCAGCGGCCTGTCGATGGCGATGGGCGCTTTCCTGGCCGGCGTGCTGTTGTCGGAATCCACCTTCCGCCATCAGCTCGAGGCCGACATCGAACCCTTCCGCGGTGTGCTGCTCGGGCTGTTCTTCCTCGCTGTCGGCATGTCGCTCGACCTGCACGTGGTTGCCCAGAGCTGGCGGCTTGTCGCCATCTACGTCGTCGCCTACATGGTGATAAAGGCGATCGGCATCTATCTCGTCGCCCGCATCCTCAAGACCGGCCACCGGGAGGCGCTCGAGCGCGCCGTCTTCATGGCGCAAGGCGGCGAATTCGCCTTCGTTCTCTATTCCGCCGCGGCGGCGGTCGGCATCATCGACAGCCAGGCTAACGCGACGCTGACGGCGATCGTCATCATCTCCATGGTGCTGACGCCGCTGGCCATTCTGGCATTGCGGTATCTGACGCCACGCGACGAGCAGTCGCTCGAAGGCGTCGACATCGCCGATGGCCTGACCGGCAGCGTGCTGATCATCGGCTTCGGCCGCTTCGGCCAAATCGCCAGCCAGCCGCTTCTGCTGCGCGGGATCGACGTCTCGATCATCGACAATGAGGTCGAGATGATCCAGGCGGCGGCCGATTTCGGTTTCAAGGTCTATTATGGCGACGGCACGCGGGTGGACATTCTGCGTGCCGCCGGCGCCGGCCGCGCGCGCGCCGTGTTGATCTGCGTCGACAAGCCCGATGTCGCCGTCCGCATCGCAAAGCTGATCAAGGCGGAGTTTCCCCTGCTCACCGTGCTGGCACGCGCTTTCGACCGCGGAACCGCGCTGCAGTTGATACGTGCCGACGTCGATTTCCAGATTCGCGAAACCTTCGAATCAGCGCTTGTCTTCGGCGGCTCCACGCTGGAAGCACTGGGCGTCGACCCCGAGGAAGTCGCCGAGGTGATCGAGGACGTCCGCCACCGCGATTCCGCCCGTTTCGAGTTGCAGCTCGCCGAAGGGGTTCGCGCCGGAGCGCGCTTCCTCAAGGGCAATATCGGCACACCCATTCCGACACCGCTCAGCCAGCCGCGCCGCTCCGGTCAGGCGCTCAATGAAGAAACCGCCGGCGTTCTGCACAAATCCGAGCCTGCCGACTAAACATTGGAGAGCAAACAGATGATCGAACTGGACGAGCGCGCGCTCTCCGTCACCAAATTCTGGCGTGACGCCGGGAAAGATGCATGGTTCGAGAAGAATGACGCCTTCGACGCGGAGTTCCGCAACTGGTTTCTCGAGCTGCATTACGCTGCCGCGCGGCGTGAATGCGACGGATGGTCGGAGCATGCCGAAGGCTCACTGGCGCTGATGATCCTGCTCGACCAGTTCCCGCGAAACTGCTTTCGCGGCACCGGCCATATGTATGCCACCGACCCGCTGGCAAGGCATTTTGCCGAAAAGGCGATCGCCGCCGGCCAGGATCTGGCGCTCGACGAAGAGCTTCGCGTCTTCCTCTATTTGCCTTATGAGCATTCGGAGCATCTCGCCGACCAGCTCAAATCGGTGGACCTCACCACCGCCAAAGCCCAATCCTATCTGAAGTATGCCGTCGAGCACCTGGAGATCATTCAGCGCTTCGGCCGTTTTCCGCATCGAAACAGGATGCTTGGCCGCGAGACGACGCCGGAGGAACAGGTGTTCCTCGACGGCGGCGGGTTTTCCGGCTGAGCTGAGCTCAGTGCATCGGAGCCAAAAATGGTTAGAGGTTTTGGTTCGATGCTTTAGGTCAGCCACCAATCCCGGCCGGACGACAATTGCTCGATGCCGGCGCTGTCGAGAGCGGCAAGCCGCTCTGCCATGCTTCTGCCGTCGACGGTGAGGTCAGGCGCGATCTCGGCCAGCGGCGCAAGAACGAAGGCGCGCTCCAGCATGCGCGGATGCGGCACTTCCAGCCCGGTTTCGTGGATGATCCGATCGCCGAACACCAGAATGTCGATGTCGATCAGCCGTGGACCCCAGCGCTCCTCGCGCACCCGCTTCAGCCTGCGCTCGACGTCGAGACAGAGATCGAGCAATGCATGTGGCGCGAGCACGGTCGAAATTTCGGCGGCCGCATTGAGAAAGTCCGGCTGGTCGAGCTTGCCCCAGGGCGGCGTGCGGTAAAGCGAGGAGACGACAACGACGCGCGTGTTCCCGTCGGCGTCCAGCATGCGCAGCGCCGCGCCCATCGACCTTGCCGGGTCGCCGAGATTGCCGCCAAGGCTGAGGTAGACCGTGTTATTGGGGCCAGGCAACGGTCACCTCGACATGATCGAGCACGCCGGGCACCGGCGCGTTCGGCTTGCGCACAGTGATCTCGGCCTTTTTTATCTGGGGAAAGCGGGCTGTCAGCGCCCGGGCCACCTCCAGCGCCAGCGCTTCTATCAGAAAACGCCTCTCCCCGGTGATGATCTTTTCGATCACCCCGAAGGCAATGCCATAGTGGACGGTATCCTCAATGGAATCATCGACCAGCGCGCGGCCGGGTTCGACGGTGAGCGCAGCGTCGACATAGAAACGCTGGCCGAGCGTCTCCTCCTCATCCAGCACGCCGTGCCGAGCGAAGAAAGCGCAATTTTTCATGCGGATGATATACATCGCTCAGCGTCCTGCTCGATTGGAGCGATACGCGTCCGCTTGGGCGCACAGACTACGCTCTAAGGCCTTTGATCTACGCATTTCGATTTGCGGGCTATTCGGCGGTTTCACGCGCCAGCATAGCATCCGCAACCGCCAGCGCATCCACATTGATTGCGACATCGTGGACGCGAAAAAGCCGCGCGCCCTTGAGCCTCAGTATGACGCTCGTCGCCGCTGTTCCGGCGTCTCTGGCCGAGGCGTCGCGGCCGGTGACGGCGCCGATGAAGCGCTTTCGCGATGTACCGGCCATCAGCGGAAAGCCCAAGACATCGAGCTCGGAAAACCGTGCCATCAGGTCGAGATTTTCCTCCGCGGTTTCCTTGGCGAAGCCAAAGCCCGGATCGAGCACGATCTGGTCGTCGGCAACGCCGCTTCGCCGGGCGATTTCCAGGGACTTCCCGAGGAAGAAAAACTGATCCTCGATCACGTCGGGCAGTTTTTGCCTGTCACGCCCGGTGTGCATGATGACAAGCCCGGCGCCGGTTTCGGCCGCGACCCGCGCGATGCCCGGTTCGCGTTGCAGACCCCAGACGTCGTTGAGGATATGCGCGCCGGCGGCGACGGCAAGCCGGGCGGTGTCCTCGCGATAGGTGTCGACCGAAATCAGCGCCTCGCCGAGCCCGGCGAGCGCCTCGATGACAGGCAGCACGCGGGCCTGCTCTTCCTCGATGGCTACCGGAGATGCGCCGGGGCGTGTCGATTCGCCACCGACGTCAATGACGGAGGCCCCCTCTTCCGCCATCCGGCGCGCCTGGGCAATCGCCTGTTCGGGCGCGACGAACAGTCCGCCGTCAGAAAAACTGTCCGGCGTGACATTGAGTATACCGACGATCACCGCCTTGCCGCCAAGGTCGAGATGGCGCCCATGCGCCAGCTGCCATCGCCCTGTCGTCATTGTCGATAAACCATGTGTGATCCACCAAAGATCAATTCCGTTGCGTCGGCAACGGCGGTAGCGCAAGGTAGGCAAAGAGGCAACATGATGAAACGATCCCTGCTTTGCGCCCTGATGCTTGCTTGTTCCGCCTTGCCGGCGGGCACGGCGAATTTGGTGAAGACATATAGCTATTTCAGCATCGGCGGCAGAACGCTCGATGATATCGGATCCCAGCTTACGAAACTTGGACCTCGGGTGAAAAGCACCGGGATGCGGCATCCAGGCGCCACGCAGATGGCGTTCACCACCCGCGTCAGCTATGCGGAAAGATCTAACTCCTGCGCGATTGCCGACGCCGATGTCACCGTCAAGGTCAAGGTGATCCTTCCCGAGTGGCGCCGCCCGCGCAAGGCTGATGCCGGCGTAAGGCTGTTTTGGGATACATTGTCGGCCGACATCAAGCGTCATGAGGACCGCCATGTCGAGATCGCCAAGAACCATGCCGGCGAACTCGAGGATGCGCTGAAGGCGACCCACCCGCGCAAGACGTGCCAGGAGGCCAAGGCCAAGGCAGCGGAGATCTCCGCCGCTATTCTTGCCAAGCACGACCGCGCTCAGATGCAGTTCGATCGCGTCGAAACCATCAATTTCGAAAGCCGCATCCTGCGGCTGCTGCGCTATCGCATGAAGCGCATCGAAAACGGCCGGCTGCCGGGTTAGCTTCGGCCAGACGGTAAGGGCGATTCTCGTCGAGTAAGAGACTCAGCCGGCGACGCCGAGCTTCTTCTGCAGGCTGGTCGATGACGTCGTATACTGGAATACGATGCGCTCGCCGGGGCTGACGATGCGCTTGGCCGCCTGCGCCATCAGCGCGACCTCATGGAAGCCCGACAGGATCAGCTTCAGCTTGCCGGGATACCAGTTGATGTCGCCGACGGCGAAGATGCCCGGTACCGACGTCTGGAATTTCTCGGTGTCGACCGGGATCAGGTTCTCATGAAGATTGAGCCCCCACTCGGCGATCGGTCCGAGCTTCATGGTCAGCCCGAAGAACGGCAGCAACCGAGTGCACGGCACCTCGGTGTCACCGTCGGGTCCCTTGATGGTCGCCGCCGAGAGATGGCCGTCCGTGCCGGTCAACCCGGTCACCTGCCCGACATGGAAATCCAGTTCCTTCATCTCCTGCATGGCGTACATCTTGTTGACGCTGTCTGGCGCCGCGCGGAACTCCGGCCGCCGGTGCACCAGCGTCACGCTCTTGGCCACCGGCTGCAGGTTCAGCGTCCAGTCGAGCGCCGAATCGCCGCCGCCGACGATAACCAGGTCGTGGCCGCGGAATTCCTCCATCCGGCGCACCGAGTAGAAGACGCTCTTGCCCTCATAAAGCTCGATGCCCGGAATTGGCGGCCGCTTCGGCTGGAAAGAGCCGCCGCCGGCGGCGATAACCACAATCTTGGCTTCAAACACCTCGTTCTCGTCGGTGATGACGCGAAAGCTGCCGTCCTCGAGCTTTTCGAGGCTCGAGACCATGCGGTTGAAGGTGAAGTCGGGCTTGAACGGCGCGATCTGCTCAAGCAGTCTGTCGACCAGGCCCTGGGCCGAGATCGATGGCCAGCCGGGAATGTCGTAGATCGGCTTTTCCGGATAGAGTTCGGCGCATTGCCCGCCGGGCCGATCGAGTATGTCGATCAGATGGCATGTCATGTCGAAGAGGCCGAGCTCGAACACGGCGAACAGGCCGACGGGCCCCGCCCCGACAATCAATACGTCCGTCCTGATGATATCGGTCATGAATGCGCCTTCGATGCGCATGACCCCGAAAATCGGAATCGATTCTCGCCGGGGATCCTGCGCCAAATCACCGTGCTACAGCGTGCTTTGCGTGGTCCAGGGAACGTGCGGCGCTGTAGAGAACGGCGCGACACTGCATGACCATTGGCCCGCTGCCAAGCCGGCGCCGGAAAAATCGGCTATATCCCCCGCTTAAGCCTCCACGCTTCAGCCCTGGCGGGCGGGCACGCGCACAACCAGGCCGTCGAGAGCGTCGCGCACCTTGATCTGACAGGAGAGCCGTGAGTTCGGCTGGACGTCGTAGGCGAAGTCCAGCATGTCCTCTTCCATCGCTTCCGGCTCGCCGACCTCCGCCGTCCATGCCTCATCGACATAGACATGGCAGGTCGCGCAGGCGCAAGCGCCGCCGCATTCGGCCTCGATCCCCGGCACGGCGTTGCGGATCGCATTCTCCATGACGGTCGAGCCGTTTTCGGCATCCACGTCAAAATGTGTGCCGTCATGGGCGATGAAGGTCAGCTTGGTCATTTGTCACCTGAAGGGAGTCCCAGCCGAGATAATCACTCCCGCAGACAAGTCAACTGCGGCGCGAAAGCGGCGCTCCATGCCGTTTTTTTCGGAAATGGGTTTAACGGCTGATGGCGGCGACGAAATCGCGGACTTCTTCGATCAGGGAGCCAAGCCGCTTGAGGGTATTGGTATCTTCAGGTTGAAGTTCGATCGCGCCGGCGCAATCGGCAACAGCGAAGGCGCCGACGCCGCGCGCCGAGCCTTTCAGCCCGTGCGCCAGGAGCAGTCTTTGTTTCACATCGGCGTCGACGATCCTGTCGCGCACCGACAATGCCTGCTGCACGAACAGCGCCAGCACCTCCTGTTCGAGGCTGCGGTCGCCCATCGTCTGACGCGCCAGATGCGCCAAGTCCACGGGCCGCGACCCGGCCGTTCCCGACACATCGCCGCCGGGCATCGAGAAGGCAATGCCGTTTTCGCCACGCATGACTCTGCAACTCCGTTCTTCCAGCCGCCAAAAATAGGCAGCCGCCAAAAAATAGGCCCATCCTGTGGACGACGGGTTAACGATTGGCCCGGAAAAATGTTGCGATAGGGGCGCCGGAATCACAGTTCTGTTAACCTTATATTTAAAGTTTTACGTATCGCACCGAATGCGTGTTTTCTTTACCCCGGTGTGTCATTACGATACGAAAGGTCCATTTTCAGCCTCTTGCGTGGGACACGAAAAGCAAAATCACAAGTCCCGCGGCAGCTTGTACAGGGTAGCGAAGGCATGGCGAAGAAAACAACGACGACAAGAACGCTCGACAACGACGTAGCCAGGGAACTCGAAAAAGCACTTGAAATCGATCTGAACAGCGATGCCGACGGCGACCTCGACATCGCCGCGTCGATGGAGGATCTGGAAGCGCAGATATCGCAGGCGGCCGACGAGTTGGCACGCGAGGGCCGTGACCAGGATGCCGAGGCTGTCGCCAACCAGAACCAGGATGCCGAGCCTGTCGCCAACCAGAATCAGGATGCCGAGCCTGTCGTCAACCAGAGCCAGAATGCCGAGCTTGCCGCCAATCAGGACCAGAAAGCCCAGGACCAGAGAGAGGCGGCAAACGCCAAGCAGGCTGAACCGCGCCCTGCTGAGCTGCGCCCTGTTGAAACGCGCCCCGTTGAAATGCGCCCTGTCGAAACGCGCAATGGCACGCAGTCGGCCGGCTTCACGCCGGCCAACGATCCTCGTCAAAAAGATTACAAGACGCTGCTGCACACCCTCAATCGGCGTGCCTCGAACACGATCTACTGGGTCGTGGCGCTCGTTTCGCTCGCCTGGGTCGCGGGCGCCGGTGCATTGGCAAACCTGCTGTTTGGCCCAGGCATTTGGCAAATCCGCACGCCCGGCCAGTTTTTCGCCCGTCCCGAACTGATTGGCCTGGCAATCGCTGCGATCCTGCCGGTCCTCCTGTTCTGGGCGTTTGCAGCCATGATTCGCCGCGCGCAGGAGATGCGCATCGCCGCTCAGTCGATGACGGAAGTGGCTTTCCGCCTGACCGAGCCGGAGCAAATCGCCCAGGATCGCGTCATGATGATCGGGCAAGCCGTGCGCCGCGAGGTTGCGGCCATGGGTGAAGGCATCGAGCGCACGCTTGCACGTGCCGTCGAGCTCGAAACCCTGGTCCACAGCGAGGTCAACCAGATCGAGCGCTCCTATTCGGAGAATGAATCCCGCATCCGCTCGCTTGTCGACGGGCTGGGCAGCGAGCGCGAAGCGGTGGTCACCCACGCCGAACGCGTGCGCGCCTCGATCACCGGCGCGCATGAGACGCTGAAGGACGAAATCGGGGCTGCCAGCGACATCATTCGCGACAGCATCCTCAACGCCTCGACCAACCTGTCGATGACCATCACCAATTCCGGCGACACGCTGATCGACAGGATCAACCAAAGCTCGCTGTCGATCTTCGATTCGGTGGAAGGCCGGCTCGAATCCATCACTGACCGGCTGTCGACCTCCGGCGAGGCCTTCGCCAGCCTTCTCGACACACGCATTGCCAAGCTGACGGAGACGACCGACGGCCTCACCCGGTCGCTGACCGATCTGCTCGACGATCGGACCTCCGGCATGGTGTCGCTGCTCGGCGGCGCCGCACGCACGCTCAACTCCGAATTTGAAGCCAGCCTTGACGGCATCGAGCGGACGCTGGCCGAACGCGGCCAGGTGCTGATCAGTGAGTTCCAGACCCGCGCCGAAGCGCTGGACACCGGCACCCAAAAGCTCAACGCCGCGCTCGAGGCCCGCGCACGCCAGATCAACGAGACCCTCGTCGAGCGCGCGCGCGAAATCGCCCATACCTTCCAGGAGAGCAAGGAGACGCTTTCGGCGATGATCGATCAGGGCAAGACCCAGATCGGCGCCGACATGGCCGACATCGTTTCGTCGACCTCGTCGATGCTCGAAGCACGCGCCGGCGATTTCGCCGGCCGCATGGAAGCGGCCCGTCATGTGGTGTCGCGCGCCTTCGACGCCGACATCCAGCGGCTTGCCGATGCCCGCGTCGGCATCGAGGAGGCTGTCGAGAACCACAGCCGCAAGCTTTCCGAAAGCCGCGAACACATGACGGCGGCCATGCAGGCCGATCTGGAGAAATTCGCCGAAAGCCGCGCCGGCATCGACGCGGCTGTCACCGACCAGGTGCAAAAGCTTTCCGAAGGCCGCAACCTGATCTCGCGCGCCCTGGAGGAGGATCTGCGCAAGGTCAACGAGTCGCGCGCCGCCATCGATGCGTCGCTCGGCAGCCATCTCGAACGGCTCGAAGAGGGCCGCAGCAGGCTTTCGCAGGCCTTGAATGAAGACTCCGGAAAACTTGTGCAAGCCCGCACGATCATTGACGAAATGGTTGCCGGCCATGTTGGAAAGCTCGCCGAAGGCCGCAGCATTCTTTCACGCGCTCTCGATGCCGATCTCGGCAAGCTGGCCGACAGTCGCGCCAGCATCGACGGCCTGGTCGCTGGCCAGGTCGAGAAGATCGCCGAAGGTCGCGCCTTACTCGCCAAGGCGTTGGAAACCGACATTGTCGGCATCAAGGGTCTCATCGAGACCCATTCCGCCAAACTGGCGGAAGACCGCAGCGAGCTTTCGCGTTCGCTCCAAGACGACCTGTCGGGCATCCGAGGCCTGATCGAGGACCATTCGGGCAGGCTCGCCGACGATCGCAGCCTGCTTTCGCAAACGCTCGAGGCAGACCTTGCCAAATTGGCGGAAAGCCGGTCGAGCATCGACGGGCTGGTCGCCGGTCAGGTCGAGAAGCTGGCCGAAGGCCGCAACATCCTCAAGCGCGCGCTCGAATCCGATCTCAACACGATCAAGGAGGTCATATCAGGCCAGTCCGAAAAGCTGGCGGAAGACCGTGGTCAGCTCTCGAAGGCGTTGGAAACCGACCTGCAGAGCGTCAATGGCCTTATCTCTGATCACATGAACAGGCTCTCCGAGGACCGTTCAATCCTGTCGAAGGCGCTCGAAGACGATCTCGCCAAGCTGGCGGAAAGCCGGTCGAGCATCGATGGGCTGGTCACCGGGCAGGTCGAGAAACTGGCCGAAGGTCGCGACATCCTCAAGCGCGCGCTCGAATCCGATCTCAACACGATCAAAAGCGTTCTATCAGACCAGTCCGAAAAGCTGGCGGAAGATCGTGGTCAACTGGCGCGAGCGTTGGAAACCGACCTGCAGGGCGTGAATGGCCTTATCTCCGATCACATGAACAGGCTCGCCGAGGACCGTTCAATCCTGTCGAAGGCGCTCGAAGACGATCTCGCCAAGCTGGCCGAAAGCCGGTCGAGCATCGACGGGCTGGTTGCCGGCCAGGTCGAGAAACTGGCCGAGGGCCGCGACATCCTCAAGCGCGCGCTGGAATCCGATCTCAACACGATCAAGGAGGTCCTATCAGGCCAGTCGGAAAAGCTGGCGGAAGACCGTGATCAGCTCTCGAAGGCGTTGGAAACCGACCTGCAGAGCGTGAACGGCCTTATCTCCGATCACATGAACAGGCTCGCCGCAGATCGCTCGACCCTGTCCCAGGCGCTCGAAGAGGATCTCGCCAAATTGGCGGAAAGCCGGTCGAGCATCGATGGGCTGGTTACCGGGCAGGTCGAGAAACTGGCCGAGGGTCGCGACATTCTCAAGCGCGCGCTCGAGTCCGATCTCAACACGATCAAAAGCGTTATATCGGAGCAGTCCGAAAAGCTTGCGGAAGACCGCTCGATCCTGTCGAAGGCGCTCGAAGACGATCTCGCCAAGCTGGCCGAAAGCCGGTCGAGCATCGACGGGCTGGTTGCCGG
>NZ_JBVVPV010000007.1:112224-112743 GCF_055811735.1 Mesorhizobium sp. WSM4850
CCAGGTCGAGAAGCTGGCCGAAGGCCGCGACCTGCTCAGACGCGCATTGGAAGCCGACCTCAATACCATCAAGGGTGTCGTCGCCGATCAGTCTCAGCAGCTGACCGAGAATCGCGCAGAGTTCGCGCGGGCGCTGGAGGCCGATCTCGGCGGTGTCAATGGTCTTGTGAACAGCCACGCCGAGAAGCTCATCCAGGACCGCTCAATCCTGTCCAAGGCGCTCGAAGACGATCTCGCCAAGCTGGCGGAAAGCCGGTCGAGCATCGACGGGCTGGTTTCCGGCCAGGTCGAGAAGCTGGCCGAAGGCCGCGACATCCTCAGACGTGCGCTGGAAGCAGACCTCAACACCATCAAGGGTGTCGTCGCCGACCAGTCTCAGCAGCTGACCGACAATCGCGCAGAGTTTGCGCGGGCGCTGGAGGCCGACCTCGGCAGCGTCAACGGTCTTGTGAACAGCCACGCCGAGAAGCTCATCCAGGACCGCTCAATCCTGTCCAAGGCGCTCGAAGACGATCTCGC
>NZ_JBVVPV010000007.1:112843-118930 GCF_055811735.1 Mesorhizobium sp. WSM4850
GACGGGCTGGTTTCCGGCCAGGTCGAGAAGCTGGCCGAAGGCCGCGACATCCTCAGACGTGCGCTGGAAGCAGACCTGCAGAAAATTGCAGCGAGCCGCAGCGACATAGACGACATCATCGCCGGGCACGTCGGCAAGCTGACCGAAGGCCGCGACGCGCTGACCCGTGCGCTGGAGGACGACCTCTCCAAGCTCGCCGACACGCGCAAGGAAGTCGACCGTTCCCTGTCCGGCCATATCGACCAGATCGCCGCCAGGAGCACCGACATCTCGGACGCCATTGCCGCCGACGTCGAAAAGATCGAGCAGGCGTTCAGCCGCCAGACCGGCATCATCGAGGAGCGTGCCGGGACCATGGAGCGCGCGCTGTCGACCGGGGTCGACAACGTCCGCAGCGTGCTCGAAAAGAGCGCCGTCTTCGTTGCCGGAGCGCTGCGCGAAAAGGTCATGGAAGTCACCAGCGCACTGCATGAGCAGGCAGGTGCGGCTTTCAGTGACGCCGATCGCAAGATCGCCGAACGGGCGGAGCAGACCTCTGCTGCCCTGCTCGCCAGGGCGGAGGATATCGCACGCACCTTCGAGGAAGCGGATCGCCGCCTCGCCGCACGTGCCGAAGACACGTCAACCGCGCTCGTTGCCCGGGCAGAGGGTGCATCGAGCGCAATCATGGCCCGCGTCGACGACACCTCGAACTCGTTGCTGGCGCGCGCCCAGGAAACGGCCGACCAGCTGGCTGCCCGTGCCAGCGAGATCGCCGGTACATTCGATGCGGCGGACCAGAAGCTGGTTGCCCGCGCGGTCGAAACGGCACAGTCGCTGGCGGAACGCGCCGGCGACATCCTGCGCAATTTCGAAGGCGCCGACGAACGGCTCAGCGTGCGCATCGGCGAATCGGCCGAAGCGCTCGCAGCGCGTGCATCGGACCTTGGCCGCATTTTCGATGCTGCCGACCAACAGCTGATCTCGCGCATCGCCGAAGGTTCGGAAGCGTTGTCGGCCCGCGCGTCCGAGATCGCCCGCATCTTCGATGAGGCGGATCACCGCCTGGTGTCGCGTATCGCCGACAGCACGTCGACGATCGGAGAACATGCCGACAACATCGTCGGGGCCTTCGCCAGCACCGAGCAGCGGGTTGCCGAACGTGCAAAGCAGACCGGGCAGGACCTGGCCGTCCACGCCCGTGAGATCGAGCAGGCGCTCGCGGGCGCCGACGAGCGCCTGGCCTCCAGCGCGGCGGCCGCGGCGGCTCGCGTCGAGGAACAGGTTGCCGGCGTCGAAAACCGTCTGGTCAACACCACCGAAACGATAGGCCAGAAGCTCAACGAGCAGGTTTCGACCGCTGAGGCGCAGCTCATTTCGCGCGCCAACTCGATCGCCGAAACCTTCACTGCGGTCGGCCAGCATATCGGCCAGAGCACCAACGACGCCGCCAAGACCATCGGCACCAACACCCGCGAACTCAACACCATGCTTGCGGCACGTTCGGCCGAGATCTCGAAAATCCTTGACGAAACGGCACGGCCTCTGGTCGAGCGCTTCGCCCACGGCGGCTCGGAATTGCAAAAGAGCATGGAAGAGGTGACCGAACGCGCCACCGAGAAGCTGCGCAGCGAAAACGCCGCCTTGGTCGACGCGCTCGCCAGCCGCACGGCCGAAACATTGTCGGCCGTCGAAGGGGCGCGCTCGACGCTTGCCGACAGCGTCGCCGATCTCATCGGCCGCATGAGCACCTCGAGCGCACAGCTCGGCCAGCTGATCGAACAGGCGGCGGCCAATCTCGGCCAGGTCGACGAACGCCTGACCGGCAGCACGCAAAGCTTTGCGGCGACAACGGAAAAAGCCGCGCAGACTTTTGCCAGCTCGGCGCGTCTGGTCGATTCGAACACGACACGGCTTACCGAGCTGTCATCCTCGACCTTGCGCGAGGTTGCCTCGATCGCCACCAAGTTCGACGAGCACAGCCGGTTGCTGTCCAGTGCTTCGGACCTGTTGAGCTCGGCCCAGAGCAACCTCGAACACACGCTGGAAAGGCAGTCGTCGCTGGAGGACCTCGCCGTCGGCCTGGTCAAGAAGTCGGAGGATCTCGAAAAAGTCATGCGCTCGTTCGAGGATCTGGTCGGCCAGACGTTGCAGAACGCCGAAGGCAAGACGCTGGAGTCGGCGGACAAGATCCGTACCTCCATTGCCGACGTCGTCGATTCGGCAACCAAGCGCTTTGCCGACGCGACCGAGGAGATGCGACGCACCGCCAGCTCGATCAAGAGCGAGCTCGACCTTACCCGCGCCGAGCTCAAGAAGGGTGTCATCGAGATGCCGGAAGAGGCAAAGGAATCGACCACGGCCATCCGCCGTGCCGTTTCCGAGCAGATCAACGCGCTGAAGGAACTCTCTGACATCGTTGCGAAATCTGGCCGCAGCACCGACTCCTCCGAGCCGCGCAACCTGCGTCCAGCACAGCAGACGCCTGCCCCGCGCGCGACTGAGCCGCTACGCCGGCCTCCGGCCCCGGAACCCCTTGCCCCGCAGGCGCCGTCGGGTGACACCACACTGCGCGGCGACCTGGAACGCCCGCCGGAGACGGCGCCGCGCCAGCGCGACCCTAATGGCCGTGCGCCGCAAGGCGGCTGGGTGCGCGATCTCTTGACAGGGGCGTCGCGCGAAGAGGCCGCCAAGCCGGCGGCACCTTCGGAAGCGCCACGCTCGACGGCCCTTGCCCAGCGCTCGCCGCTTCATGTCGTGGAGTCGCTCAACTCGCTTTCCGTCGACATCGCTCGCGCCATCGATCACGACGCCTCGATCGAACTGTGGAACCGCTACCGGAGCGGCGAGCGTGACGTGTTCACCCGGCGTCTCTACACGCTGAAGGGCCAGCAGACGTTCGACGAGATTCGCCGCAAATATCAAATGGAGGCGGAATTCCGCGCCGCCGTCGACCGTTACTGCGACGACTTCGAAAAGCTGCTCAAGGACGTCTCGCGCAACGACCGCGACAACATGATGGCGCAGACCTACCTGACGTCGGACACCGGCAAGGTCTATACGATGCTTGCCCACGCCAGTGGCCGCCTGCATTGATCAGACGATAAGCGAACAGAAAAAGGCGGGAAACTCCCGTCTTTTAGGGCAATCGCTTCGGATTTGAATTTCACATCGTTACCGGCGTTGGCAGCGACAATTGAGTGCCCGGCCGTTCCGGCTGTGGTCAGATCACCGAATCGGTCCAGCGGACGATGTCCTTGGCGGCATCGCCGAACGCCCTGTCGAGCGCATCGACATAGGCCTGGTTGCCGCTGCCGGAGACGGGCGCGGTCGCGTTGAAGCTCTTGGAGGCGCGCACCTCGCCATTGCGGTCGTTCAATATCCGCACGAACAGCTCGACCTCGGCGTGTTGGCCGCCGTCGACGCGGACTTCGAAGGAACGGACCTCGACGATCACCTGATAGTCGATCGCCAGGCCCTCGCCCGGCTTGCCGACGCCGGCGAAACTGCCCGAGCGCTGGAATGTCTCGGCCAGCCGCGCCTGCACGATCAGCGGCAGCCGGTCGGCCCATTGCGCTCCCTTGAGGTACTGGATCGAGCGCACCGACGGCTTGATGACGATGTTCTGGCTGTCCAGCGCCTTGAGCGCGGAAGGCTGGGCGATGAGGATTTGTTGGCGGCCGCGGCCGCGCGCATCGAGCGACGGCGCCGACAGTTCGAATGTGTCCAGGGGCGCCGGCCCGCCGCCCGGCAAAAACGCGCAGCCGGCCAGCGAAAGCGCAAGCAATGCCACACCCGCAGTGGGCCCGCCCGCTTTGACTCCGCCCAATCTAAGCACGCCCAATTTAAGCACGACCGACTTCACACGCGATCCCCGTTGTCCCCGAATCGAATGAGCAAATCGCACCCGCAGCGTACTTGCCTGCCGTTCTTGGGGCCGGCGAAAGCCGAAGTCAACGCCGCACCCTGCCATCGAATTGCCGAACCTCACCTTCGCCGCCTGACAGGATTCGCTGCGGATTGCGGCTGAGATCCGTTACCGCCTCTTCGATGCGGTTGATCGAGCGACGGCTGTCTTGGACCAGCGCTTCGACGTCCTGCAGGCCCTGGCCGGAGAATCGCGCCAGATTGTCGGTGATGGTGCCGAGGCGGGCGTTCAGCGTGTCGGCGACCTGCTTGAACGATTTCAGGGTATTCCTGGCATCGGCTATCATGCCGTCGGCCTGGCCTGAGCCGAGCAATGTATCGACCTTGACGAGGATGCCGTCGACACGCACCGAAGCGTCGTTGAGGCGCTCCGCGAGCTGCTGCGCGTCCTTGATCGTCTGGTCGATATCGTCGGCCCGGTTGGCGAATTTGTTGGTCACCTTGGCGATGTCGGCGGCAGCCTCGTTGGCGTTTTCGCTGGCCTTCTGGATGTTGGCCAGCGCGGTGCGGACCTGTGCCGGATCGATGCCGTCGAGAACGCCGTCGACCTTGGCCAGCGTGCCTTGCGTCCTTTGGGCGAAATCGTTGATCGACCCCACCGCGGTGTCGACATTCCTGACGACCGTGTCGAACTGCTTGCTGGTTTCCTTCAGGTTCTCGGTCACCGTATCGACGTTGGCGACAATACTCTTGATCTGATCCTTGTCGACGGCGTTGAGCAGCCCTTCCGCCGCCTTCAGCGTGCCGTCAAGCTTGCCCGAGACGCCCCTCAGTTCCTCCGACAGCGAACTGACGCTGGCGAGGAATTTGTCGATGCCGTCAGAGTTCTTGGCCAGCGCATCGGAGAAGGTCTGCACATTGTTGACGGTCTGCGTCAGCGGCCCGCGAACGTCGCTGGTGAAGCCTTCGAGCTGGGAGAGAACCGTATCGGCGCGGGTGAAGATGTTCTGCGCCGTCTGCAACAGGTTGGTGACCGCCGACGGGTTGGCGACGATCTCGGCGACGCGGCCCTCCTGCTCCGCCTGGTCGAGAAGGTTGACCTCCTTGGGGTCAGCGCCCCTGAGCTCGATACTCGCTTGGCCGGCAAGGCTGACGATCCCGATATCGGCCTGCGTCGATTTGGTAATTGGCGTCGTGCGGCCTACTTCCGCTTCGGCTATGGCGTCGTTCGGATTGGCGGGGTCGATATAGACGCGCCTGACATCCCCGACCCTGACGCCGTTGAACAGCACGAAACTGCCGCGGCCAAGGCCGGAAGCCGATCCCGGAATGCGCACCCGCAGCATCGCCGTCTCACCCCTGTCGCCGATCGCGGCCGTCCAATAGACGAACGCGAATGCCGCCAGGATCGCGGCTAGCGTGAAAATGCCGACAATGACGTAGTTGGCTCTGGTTTCCATTTATCCACTTATGGCTACGCGCGGGCCGCAAGATCAAGTTGCCGCGCACGTTTTCCGCGAAAATAGGATTTCACCCAGGGTTCCTCGCTCTTGAGCATGTCGTCGATCGTGCCTTCGACCAGCACTTTCTTGTTGCCGAGCACGGCCACCCGATCACAAGCGGTGAACAGCGTGTCGAGATCGTGCGTGACCATGTATACGGTCAGATCCATGGTATCGCGCAGCTTGACGACCAGTTCGTCGAACTCAGCCGCGCTGATCGGATCGAGGCCGGATGTCGGCTCGTCCAGGAACACGATGTCGGGGTCGAGCGCCAGCGCGCGCGCCAGCGCCGCACGCTTGATCATGCCGCCGGAAAGCTCGGACGGGAATTTCTGCGCCGCATCCGGCGGCAACCCGACCAGTTCGACCTTGAGCATCGCCAACTCGTCCATCAGCTTTTTCGGCAGATCGAGATATTCGCGCATCGGCACCTGCACGTTTTCGAGCACCGTGAGCGCCGAAAACAGCGCGCCGTGCTGAAAGAGGACGCCAAGGCGCATGTCGATGCGAAGGCGCTCCCTCTCGCTCGCCTTTTCGACATCGACGCCGAACAGCTTGATCGTTCCCGACTGCTTGTGCACCAGGCCGAGAATGGTGCGCAGCAGAACCGACTTGCCGGCGCCGGAGGCGCCGCCGCAGCCGAGAATTTAGCCACCCCGGATATTGGGCGACAAATTTTAGAGAATTACGTTGTGGCCGAAGGAGACGGTGACGTCGTGGGCAGAAAGCACGCTCTCCG
>NZ_JBVVPV010000007.1:118940-177232 GCF_055811735.1 Mesorhizobium sp. WSM4850
TTTATTTATTACCTTCTTCTTTTTTTTTTTTTCTTCTTCCTTTTTTTTCTTTCTCCCTCTTTTTTTTCTTTTCCCCCCCCCCCCCCCCCCCCGCGCCCCCCCCCCCCCCACGAAGCCGAGAATTTCGCCACGCCGGATATGGAGCGACAATTTATCGAGAATGACGTTGTCGCCGAAGGAGACGGTGACGTCGTGCGCAGAAAGCACGATCTCCTCCTCGTCGGCCCTTTGCGTAGTCGTGGTCGGCTTTGTGCCAAGCAGCGCCATGTCAGAACTCGATCGCTGCGTAGAACATGGCGAAAAGCCCGTCGAGGATGATCACCACGAAGATCGACTTCACCACCGAAGCAGTCACGTGCTGCCCGAGCGATTCGGCGCTGCCGCCGACCTTCATGCCTTCGACCGAGGCGATCGTGCCGATGATCATGGCCATGAACGGCGCCTTGATCAGCCCGGCAAAGATGGTGCTGAGATCGATGGCAACGCGCAGCCGGTCGATGAAGGCGGCCGGTGCGATGTCGGAGTAGAGCCATGCCGCCAGTATGCCGCCGCCGAGTGCGGCGAAATTGGCAATGATCGTCAGGCAAGGCAGTGCGATCACCAGCGCGACCAGCCGCGGAAACACCAGAACGCCGATCGGATTGAGCCCGATGACCTTCAGCGCGTCGACCTCCTCGCGCATTTTCATCGAGCCGATTTCAGCCGTGATGGCGCTGCCCGAACGGCCGGCGATCATGATCGCAGTCATCAGCACGCCGAGCTCGCGCAGGATCAGCACGCCGACAAGGTCGACGACGAAGATATCGGCGCCGAAATAGCTGAGCTGATAGGCGCCTTGCTGGGCGACGATCGCCCCGACGATGGCCGACATCAGCACAACCACCGGGATGGCGCCGACGCCCATGCGGTCCATCTGGTTGAAGATCGCCGCCGGATTGACCGCATGGCCGCGGCCAAGCTTCATCTGCGCGCCGCGTATCGTGGCGCCCAGTATGTTCATCGCGGCCAGGAAATCGTCACGCATCTCATAGACGCGGCGGCCAACCGCCTCGAGCGCGCGAATGACGATGTTCGGCGGCCCAACGATGCCGGAATCAGGTTCGCGTCGAACAGCGTCGCCGACGGCGCCGAGCAGGATCGAGGCAACCTCGCTTTGCCCCTGCATCGTGATTTTCACACCCTGCTTTTCGAAGGCGCTAACCAGACGGTCGATCACCCAGGCCCCGGCGGTGTCCATCTTCTCGATATGCGAGAGGTCGAGCGCCAATGTCTGAAAGCCGCTGCGTTGCTCGATCTTGCGCATCTCGGCATCGACGAGCGCCACGGTGCGTGTCGTCCAGGTGCCGGAGAAAGCGCAGCCGAGGACGCCGCCGTCCTCGCCGACCACAACGCGCGGCTGGTGGTCGGCCTCCTTGGCGGTCGTGCCGCTTGCGTCGCGTTTGCGGATCGTCAACATGGCGTCCTGTTTAGCCTGACGGGCCGATCTGTTTAACCTGACAGAACCCACCTGTCGATTTGCCGACAAGCTTGTTGTCGCACAGCCGGAGCAGAAAAATATGGCGCGTGTCATTTCGGTCGAGTCCGAGCGCTTTGCCATCGCCGGGACCTTCACCATCTCGCGCGGTTCGAAAACCGAAGCCGAGGTCGTCACAGTGACGATCAGCGAGGACGGCCAGAGCGGGCGCGGCGAATGCGTCCCCTACAAACGCTATGGCGAAACCATCGAGGGTGTGCGCGATGCGATCGAGGCGATGCGGGAGCAGGTTCAAGACGGCATCAGCCGGGCCGCGCTCCTCGACGCCATGCCGGCGGGCGCGGCGCGCAACGCCGTCGACTGCGCGCTATGGGACCTGGAGGCGAAGATCGCAGGCAAGCCGGTGGCTTCCAGCATCTGCACGGCGCCGCCGAGGGCGCTCGAAACGGCTTACACGCTGTCGCTCGGCGAGCCCGAAGCCATGGCAGCCCAGGCCCGCGCCAATGCCCTGCGCCCGCTTCTCAAGGTCAAGATCGGCGGCGACAACGACATGGCCCGCATCCGCGCGGTCAGGGAGGCGGCACCGGCGAGCCGCATCATCCTGGACGCCAATGAGGGCTGGAGCGACGACAACATCGTTGCAAACCTGGCCTTTGCCGCCGAGCACGGCATCGCGCTGATCGAACAGCCGCTGCCGGCGGGCCGTGATGGCATCCTTCGCAACATCGCCCATCCGGTGCCGATCTGCGCCGATGAAAGCCTGCATGAGGCTAAAGACCTTGCCTCGCTTGTCGGCCTTTACGATGGCGTCAACATCAAGCTCGACAAGTCAGGCGGCTTGACCGCTGCCCTCGTCCTTCGCGATCGCGCCCGCGAACTGGGTTTTGGCGTCATGGTCGGCTGCATGGTCGGCACGTCATTGGCCATGGCGCCGGCGGTGCTGTTGGCCCAGGATGCCGATTTCGTCGATCTCGACGGTCCACTGCTGCTGGCCCGCGACCGTGCGCCTGGCCTTGTCTACCAAGGTTCGCTGGTGTCACCGCCCGATCCGGTGCTGTGGGGCTGAACGCGCCGCAAGCCCGATCAGCACAAGGCCGACCAGGGCGATCGGGATCATGGCAAAAAAGCCGTTGACGCCGAAGCGGTCGTAAAGCGGGCCGCACAGGAGCGTCACCACAGCGGTGAAAAAGCCGTTGGAGAAATAGGCGATGCCTTGCGCGGCCCCGGTGCGTTCCTCCGCGACGGTCTCACCGATCATTTTCTGCAGGCCGATCAGCACCAGCGCCACCGAGACCGCGTGCAGCGTCTGGACTGCGAAAAACCCACCTACGCCAAGGCCAAGCGGCCAGATCAAGGGAAAGGCAATCCAGCGCACGATCGCGCCTATTCCCGCCATCACCATGATCGATACGACCGAGAAGGAACCGAAAACCCGAGTAAAGATCATAAACATGCCGATCTCGGCCAGGACACCCCAACCCCAAAGCAGCCCGACCACAGAGTCGCCGATGCCGATCGATTTCCAGTAGATCGAGACGAAGCCGTAGAAAAACGCGTGGCTGGCGGTGATGACGCCGACGCCGACGGAGAAATACAGGAAATAGCCGTTGAGGAGTTTTGGCGCCGACTGCTGGATGTCGGCCGCCGAAAGCGGCGAGGCACGGCGGGGACGGCCGAGCCGCGGCGCGATCAGTGCGACGACAAGTGCGGCGCCAAACGCCACGAAGATGATCACCGGAACTGCCGGGGCGCCGGTCGCCGACAGGATAAAACCGCCGGCAAGATTTGCGCACAGATAGGAGATCGATCCCCATTTGCGCATGTTGGCATAATTCGAGCCGAAGCGGCGCACCCCCGACAGCGCCAGCGAATCGGCGATCGGCGAATGCGGCGTCCAGGCGACGGTGAGCGCCAGCGAAACGGCCAGCACCAGGGCATAGGTCGGCGTCAGGAAATAACCGGCGGACAGCGCCAGCGATGCGGCCGTCAGCGCGACATAGACATGGGCGCGGTCGCTCGCCCTGTCGGCCAGTGCCGTAAGCCATGGCGTCGTCACCACGCGCAGGAACATCGGTGCCGCGAGAATGATCGCTATCTGCTCGGCATCAAAACCGTTTGCCTGCAGCCACAGCGGAAAGTACGGCAAATGTATCCCGAGCGGCACGAAAAGCGTGAAGAAGATCAGGCCCATGCGCAGCTCGAACTGACGCGGCTTGACGAGTTGTTCGAGTAAAGGCGGCGGCAGGGAGGACATCAGCAGGCAATCCGTCGGCGCAGCATTCGACCGGCCGGCCAGCCAACGCACGCCGATCCCATAACATGGCAAAAAAAGCGATGAAACCGCTGCGCTAAAGCGCGTCGCGTTTGACCGCCTCATGCGACGCGCTTTAGGTTCTTGTTTTATGTATGTCGTTATCGCAAAACCGCTGCACACCCTCGTGTCAGGCCCGAGGGCATGCTTTTGCGCGACATGCATGAACACATCATCGCGTCAGGCAGCCTGGACTGCCCTGCCCTTGATGGCGACGATGTCGATCGGCACCAGCACTTCGCTGCCGACCGGAGCCTCCGGCAGGACGTGCGCCCAGTGCAGGATCTCCATCTGGCCGTCGAAATGCTCGACCACTGCGGTGCAGCTCTCCACCCAGTCACCGGTGTTGATGTATTGCACGTCCTCATAATTTTCGATCGCGGCATGGTGGATGTGGCCGCAGATCACGCCGTCGACATGCGAGCGGCGCGCTTCCTCGGTCAGCATGGTCTGGAACGAGCCGATGAAATTCACCGCCTTCTTGACGTTGACCTTGGCCCAGGACGAAAACGACCAGTAAGGCAGGCCAAGCAGCTGGCGAAGCCGCGTCACCACGCGGTTGACCAGCATCGCCGCATCATAGGCGTAGTCGCCGAGATAGGCCAGCCAGCGCGCATTATGGACCACGGTGTCGAACTGGTCGCCATGGATGACGAGAAAGCGTTTGCCGTTGGCAGTCTCGTGGACGACGCGGTCGGCGACGACGATGCCGCCGAAATGCACGCCCTGGAACTGGCGCGCGAATTCGTCGTGATTGCCGGCGATGTAGGTGATGCTGGCGCCCTTGCGCGCCTTGCGCAGCAATTTCTGGACGACGTCGTTGTGGCTTTGCGGCCAGTGCCAGTTCCGTCTCAGCCGCCAGCCGTCGACGATGTCGCCGACGAGATAGATGATATCGGCGTCGTGATGGCGCAGGAAATCGATCAGGAACTCGGCCTTCGCCGCCTTCGATCCGAGATGGACGTCGGAGATGAACATGCTGCGGAAAGTGCGGGGCTCTGCGCCAGGCATTGGATTCTCACCGTTGCTTCCGAACAGGCTATGCCCCGATTCATGCAACAACCGTATGACGGTTGCGATTGGTCCAGCCCCAAGAGTAGGTTGCGACCCAAATCAGAGGAGAAATCGCCATGGATCTCGGTATTCGCGGAAAAAAGGCCATCGTCTGTGCTTCGAGCAAGGGCCTTGGGCGCGGTTGCGCCATGGCGCTCGCCGAAGCCGGCTGTGACCTGGTCGTCAACGGGCGCAACGCCGACCAACTGGCCAAGACCGCCGCCGAACTGCGCGAAAGATTTGGCATTGAGGTGACCGAGATCGTCGGCGACGTATCGAAGCCCGAGGTGCAGAAGGCGCTGCTTGCCGCCTGTCCCGATCCCGATATCCTCGTCAACAACAATGGCGGACCGCCGCTTCGCGATTTCCGCGAACTCGACCGCGAAAAGATCCTCGAAGGCGTCACCCAGAACATGGTGACCCCGGTCGAACTGGTTCAGGCTGTCATCGACGGCATGGCCGAGCGCGGCTTCGGCCGCATCGTCAACATCACCTCGCTGTCGGTCTATGTTCCCATTCCAGGCCTCGATCTGTCGTCCGGCGCGCGCGCCGGCCTGACTTCGTTCCTTGCCGGCGTCGCGCGGACGGTGATCGACCGCAATGTGACGATCAACAACATGCTGCCGGGCAAGCTCGACACCGACCGGCTGCGTCCCCCGCATGAAGCCGGCACACCGGAAGATCCGGCTGCCGCCGCCGCACGCAAGACCCAGGCAGCAGTCAACGTTCCGGCCAAGCGGCTCGGCACGCCGGAGGAATTCGGCCAGATTTGCGCCTTCCTGTGCTCGGTTCACGCCGGCTACCTGACCGGGCAGAACATCCCGGTCGATGGCGGCCTCTACGTCAGCGCGTTTTAGCGCCTAACGCTTGGTCCCGCTGGCAACTGCGAGAAAAAGGGTGTTTTTCTGATTCTACGAAAAATTCCAAGCGCTGGCATTGGCACTTTATGGATGACGTGTGGCTGTTGCTGTCCGCCGGTTTTCTAGGCTTGATGAGAGGCTAGGTAAGCAAAATGAGCGATGTGGACGAACACCTCGATCTGACGGAGATCAACGCCGTCCGCAGGTTGTTGACGTCAAAGCCACGACCGGTGGGCTGGGGCGAACGCCGGGCGCGGCTCGACGAGGTTGGTTCGGTGTGGCCGATTGCGGACGACATCCGATGCGAGGATGCGGTTCTCGACGGCCTTGGGGGAGAGTGGTCGCTAGCGCCTGAGAGTGACAGGGATAAGGTTCTGCTCTTCTTCCACGGTGGTGGCTACTGCTCCGGCTCTCTCCAAAGTCATCGTCGAATGGTGACCGAGGCAGGTCGAGCCATGGGAATGCGCACCCTCGCGATCGACTATCGACGCGCACCGGAACATCCTTTCCCTGCGCAACATGAAGATGCACTCACCGCATGGCGCTTTCTGAGCCGGCAAGGGATCACGCCGGACCGCATCGTGGTTGGCGGAGACAGTGCGGGCGGCAACCTCACCCTGTGCTTGGTCAATATATTGTGCGCGGCAGGGGAGCGGTTGCCGCGATGTCTTTGGCTGGTCTCGCCCTGGACGGACCTTTCGATGGCCGGCGCGACACTATCAACTAAGGACGCAATCGACCCTATCATCCACCGGGCGTATTTGGAGGAACTGGCCACCGCCTATGTTCCCCATGGCGTTGGTCGGCGCGATCCCCTGATCTCGCCGTTGTTCGCCGATCTGAGCGGATTTCCCCCAATGCTGATACAAGTCGGTTCGGCCGAGGCGCTGTTGTCGGACGCAACTCGGCTCGCGGAAGCCGCTGGCGCGGCTGACGTCAAAGTACGTCTCGAAATTTGGCCGTATATGATTCACGCTTGGCCGGTTTGGAATGCAGGATTGAGTGCCGGTCGCCGCACTCTTCACAGCGCGGGTGTGTTTGTCCGCGAATATTTATAACCCTGGGTGAGGCATCTGCTGGCGCCACTTTCTCGTTCCCAATCGACGAGACGAATGACAGCATTCCGCAGGCTGCACCCGTTGTAGACATCACACTGGGCGGTGGCGGCCTCTACGTCAGCGCGTTTTGGTACCTAACGCTTGGTACCCGCTGGGAACGCCGGGAGGCGATCCATCTCGGCCGTTCTTGTCAGGAAGTGACGGCTCTGAACGCAGGCGTTGCAGGTGCCGTGCCAGACCATAAGGAGCCGATTTATCGTCCGAAGTCTCAAAGACATCGGCTGCGCTGGCGAGGGGGGCGGGTGTGGTGTTGAGTAGCGGGGCTATGATGGCCCCTTCCCGCGCCGGCCGCCGCTACAGTGCATAGGGCCATTCGTCCGGCACGAAGCGATAGGCGTCGCCATCGCGCGCCACATGGCCGATGCCGGGGAACGGCAAATGCATGCCGGCGATCAGCATCCGGTCGGCAGCGACCCGGTCGAGGGTCCGCTTGCGCGTTTCGGCAGCCAGCTTGGAATCGACATCGAAGGCGATGCTCCAATCCGGGCGCGCGAACTGGTAGGTCGCCATGTGCACGACATCGCCCCAGATGAACAGCGCCTCACCGTCCGATTCCACGATGAAGCCGGCATGGCCCGGAGTGTGGCCGGGCAGCGGCACGGTGCGGATCGAGCCGAGCGCCTCGCGCTCGCCGTCCACTTGCCGCAGGCGATCCGCATAAGCGGCGGCAGCCTTGCGTGCCCCGATGAAGAACGGCTTCGCTTCGTCCGGCGCCTGGTTCATGTTCGCATCGTCGTGCCAGAAGGCGTAGTCGGTGGCGGTGACGACGAGTTCGGCATTGGGAAACAGCGCCTGGCCGGCGGGAGTCAGCACGCCGTTGATATGGTCGGGATGCATGTGGGTAATCAGCAATGTATCGATCTGGTCCGGAGAGACGCCGGCTGCCTCGATAGCGGCCGGGAGTCGGCCGAGTGACGGGCCCATGCTGTCCGACGTACCGGCGTCGACGAGCACCAGACGGTCGCCCAGATTGATGAGATAGGCATTGACCGGTGCGCGGCGCGGTCCGGGCTTCTGGAAGCTGGCCTCAGCCAGCCGCTCCGCGGCCTCAGCGAGCCCGATGACCAGCTCGGAACCAATGTCGATATAGCCATCTAGTAGCGCCGTAACCTGGACCGATCCCACGTTGCGGCGCAGCGCGCCAAGCGTTGCGGCGTCGACCAGCGGCGCTCGGGCCACCGCCGGAACGGATACATTGGCTAGGAGAGTGCCGCCGGTTAGGCCGGCACCGGCGAGAAAATGACGGCGGGAAAGCGGCATTGCATCGTCTCCAGTTTGGGGATCTAGAGCTCCAGGCGGAGCAAGGCGGGTCTATGTCATAGGCTCAGCTTTTTGAACTTGCCGATTCCTTATATGTCTTATTACTCTTGTTTATTAATCACGACGGAGAGTTGCCATCATGGACCGCTTGACCGAGCTGACCAGCTTCGTACGCGCCTGCGATACCGCCAGCTTCTCGGCGGCAGCGCGCGAGTTGGGCTTGAGCCAGCCGGCCGTCAGCCAGCAGATCCGCGCACTGGAAAAGCGTCTAGGGGTCCGGCTCTTTGACCGTACGACTCGCCATGTTTCGCCGACGGAAGCCGGCCGGCGTTATCTGGAGCGCGCCCGCGACATCATCGAGCGCCTCGAGGAGGCGGACCGCAGCGTCGGCTGCCTCGAATCGAAGATGTGCGGACGTCTTGCCGTCGGCGCGCCGGCCAGCTTCGGCGCAGGTGTGCTTGGCAGCTACCTAATCGAGTTCAAGCGCGCCTATCCGGAACTGTTGCTCGACGTGGCGCTGACCGACAGTTTCGTCGATGTGATCGCAGAGGGGCTCGACGTGGCGATCCGTATGGGGACCATCGATGACGACCGGCTGATCGTGCGCAAGCTCGGCGTGATCGGGCGCTGCCTTGCGGCGACGCCAGAGTATCTCGACCGCAGGGGCCGGCCGCGACGCCCGGAAGATCTCGCCGACCATGATTATCTGCTTTACGCCCACATCAGGAAGCGCGATGTCGTGCCGCTCACCGGCCCGGGCGGCGAAAAGGCCGAGGTGCGAATCCGGCCGGCCATGCGCTCCGACAATTCGCTGCTCAATCATCAGGCGTTGCTGTCCGGCGTCGGCATCGGCCTCGGGCACAGGGTGATACTCGATCCGCTCATTGCCGAAGGCTTGCTCGAACATGTGCTGCCGGACTGGCACTATGCGCCGCACCATGTGCATGCGGTCTATCCATCGAACCGCTTCATTCCGTTGAAGGTCAGGCGGTTCGTTGCCGGCTTCGCCGATCACCTCGCCGCGATGGGTGCGTTCATCGATGACAAAAAAACATGTACATCCAAGGAAACGGCGCCGGCCCAGTGAAGTCTGACGTTTGTACGTGCAGGGAGTTGGCGGAGACGGGGGAGTCGAGATGTGGCGCGGCGGAGATAGGCGTAGCCCCGCAACCGCGCAGTGAGTAGCTGTCGGGTGGACGGTAGCCGCAAAGCCTGGAGGCGGTCGACCTAACACCGTTGCGGCTGCTGCTCCCGCAGGACACATGAACTGCCCTTCATGGTCATTCCTCCTGCCGATCGAGAAACCGCTTCACGGCGCCGAGGAACACACCGCGCCCTGCGGCCTCGCGGTCGAGATGCACGAAGTGGGTAGCGTCCGGGATGTTCAGGCGTTCCACTTTTGGTGCTTCGTCCACAATTGCCTTCGCATCCTCCGGTCGGCTCCAGAAATCCCGTCCGGAACGGATGACGAGCACCGGCATGGTGAGCGCCGCCGCCGACCATTGCCGGCGATCGAACGCGAGTTCGAAGCTGTCGGCCATGGCGCCGCTCGGTGACCGGAAACTCGGCGGCTGGCGCGTCGACGCCGTCTCGTCGGAGGCGAGTGCCGCATCACCATAGGCCGCGGCCACCGCGGGATCGCGCCACTGAGCCTTGTCCGCGACCGGGATGCTGTCGTCCCAGGCGGTGAACAGGCTCGGACGTGTATTCAGCCGATAACCGCCGAACGCATGGACATTGAACGTCCCGGGCCGATCCGGATTTTCGAGCAGCGAGCCGGTGCCAAGAGTGGGATGCTGGTTGAGCCTCCATACAGGGTGTTGTAGAGGATGAGCCGATCGACCGTCTGCGGAAACCGGCTGGCATAGGCGCCGGCAAAATGCCCGCCGGTGGCCCAGCCGACGAGGCTGATCCTCGAAACGTCGCTCCATTTCGCGATGCCGTCGACCGCTGCGGAAATACCCGCCACGATTGTCGATAGCGTCTGGAAACTGCTTGAGGCTCGTTCAGACGTGAGTTGACCGCCCGCGACTGGACACGCCCGGCCGCGCGACGCGCTCGATGACATCCGCGCCGGCCGCGACGAGGCAGGTGAGGATTTCAGCGCAACAATCTGACATGGTATGGTTTTCCACGATCCATCCCCCCAAACTGGCGGTTGCGTCATTTGGCATCGTGAAAAACCAGCGCTGCATGCTAAACCTCGACGCAGCCGCCCTTTATTTCCACAAGCATCCACGCCCTGGAAAGCTTGAAATCCAGGCGACAAAGCCGCTCGGCAACCAGCGCGACCTGGCGCTCGCCTATTCGCCAAGCGTGGCGCTGCCCTGTCTCGAAATCCGAGACTAGACGGCTGCCGTAAGCTCCTTGCATTGGCCCTCATTGCGTCTTACGTTTGGCGCATCGATCAAGTGAGGGTATGATAATGCCGGAGACTGCAACCCTGTCCTCGAAGTTCCAGATATCGATCCCCAAGGCGATCCGGACCGCCCAGCATTGGGAAGCGGGTTTGACCTTTGCCTTCATCCCGAAGGGAACGGGCGTGCTACTCGTCCCTGTGCCGAAGCGGGAAGCGCTGAAGGGGCTGGCGAAGGGCGCTTCGGCGACGGAATATCGCGACCGGTCGGACCGTTTCTGATGGTGCTCGTCGATACCTCCGCTTGGATCGAATGGCTGATAGGCTCTCCGACTGGAGAGCAGGTGGCAGTGCATCTGCCCGAGCAAGCCGACTGGCTCGTTCCGACCATTGTGCAGTTGGAACTCGCAAAATGGCTCACTCGCGAAGTAGGCGAAGACAAAGCCGATCAGACCATCGCCTTTACGCAGGTCTGTACGGTGGTCCCGCTTGACACGGAAATCGCCCTAGCGGCCGCCGAAGCCTGCCGGAAGCACAAATTGGCGACCGCAGATGCGATCATTTTCGCGACCGCTCGGGCGCATGACGCGACGCTCCTGACTTGCGACAAGCATTTCGAGAGCCTGCCAGTCGTCACCCTCATCGAAATGATCTAGCGCTGACATTGTTGGACCGCGGGGTGATGTCGGCTCCGGCTCTCGACCGAGGGCGTGAGAAAACTCGGCACGTCGGTCAAGACGTAGAATTTTCTCCTTTGCCCAAGCGAACAGAAGCGCGCTCGTATTCGATGCGGCTCGCGCGTGAAGGTCGTTTTCCACCCATTGCAGACATTCAAACTGGATGTCGGCGTAGCTCGCCGCAGCGCGCCGCCCCGCGTCCAGCATTTCAATGGGACCACGCAGCGGGACGCTATGCGAACCCAAAGGCCGCACTTTGCGACATATCACCTCTCGAAAAGCCTCGGCTGCATGCTAAGAGACTCAAAACTCAAAACAGCAAACGGACTGAGGAGCGGCCGGCATGCAAGGCGAAAACAAAAAAGCAGCCCGGTCAGACCTCGACGAAGCCGCCCTCTATTTCCACAAGCACCCACGCCCTGGAAAGCTTGAAATCCAGGCGACAAAGCCGCTCGGCAACCAGCGCGATCTGGCGCTTGCCTATTCGCCGGGCGTCGCGGCGCCCTGTCTGGAAATCCGCGACAATCCGGCAGCCGCCGCCGACTACACGGCGCGCGCCAATCTGGTTGGTGTCGTCTCCAATGGTACGGCGGTGCTCGGCCTCGGCAATATCGGCCCGCTGGCCTCCAAGCCGGTGATGGAAGGCAAGGCGGTGCTGTTCAAGAAATTCGCCGGCATCGACGTCTTCGACATCGAGATCGACGCGCCTGACATCGAGCGGATGGTCGAGACGATCTCGGCGCTGGAGCCGACCTTCGGCGGCATCAACCTCGAGGACATCAAGGCGCCCGAATGTTTTGAGGTCGAGGAACGGCTGAAGGCCCGCATGGCCATACCGGTCTTCCACGACGACCAGCACGGCACCGCGATCATCGTCGCCGCCGCCGTGCTCAACGGGCTGGAATTTGCCGGCAAGACGATCTCCGACATCAAGATCGTCACCTCTGGCGCCGGGGCAGCGGCCCTCGCCTGCCTCAACTTGCTGGTTTTGCTCGGCGCGCCCATCGAAAACATCTGGGTCACCGACCGTTTCGGCGTCGCCTACAAGGGCCGCGTCGACGAAATGGACCGCTGGAAGGACCCCTATGTGAAGGACACCGAGGCGCGCACGCTGGCCGATGTGCTACCGGGCGCCGACGTGTTCCTGGGCCTTTCGGCCGCCGGCGTGCTGAAACCGGAATTGCTCCAGCACATGGCGCCAAAACCGCTGATCCTGGCCTTGGCCAACCCCAACCCCGAGATCATGCCGGAAGCGGCGCGGGCGGCGCGACCCGATGCGATGATCTGCACCGGCCGTTCTGATTTTCCCAACCAGGTCAACAACGTACTCTGCTTTCCTTACATTTTCCGTGGCGCCCTGGACTGCGGCGCCAGCGCCATCAACGAAGAGATGAAGATGGCTGCGGTGCGGGCGATCGCAGCCCTTGCCCGCGAGGAACCGTCTGACGTCGCCGCCCGCGCCTATTCCGGCGAAACGCCGATCTTCGGGCCCGATTTCCTGATCCCCTCGCCGTTCGATCCCAGGCTGATCCTGCGCATCGCGCCGGCGGTGGCCAGGGCCGCCTGCGACACCGGCGTCGCGACACGGCCGATCACCGACTTTGCCGCTTATATCGACACGCTCAACCGCTTCGTCTTCCGCTCCGGCCTGGTCATGAAGCCGGTGTTCACGATGGCCAAGACGTCGAGCGCCAAGCGCGTCATCTATGCCGACGGCGAGGACGAGCGCGTGCTGCGCGCCGCCCAGGTGGTGCTGGAGGAAGGCATCGCCGAGCCGATCCTGATTGGCCGCCCGCATGTCATCGAAGTCAGGCTGAAACGCTACGGGCTGCGGATCAAGCCGGGGGTCGATTTCGGCCTGATCAATCCCGAGGACGATCCGCGTTATCGCCACTATGTCGACCTTTTGATCGAGCTCGCCGGCCGGCGTGGCGTCACGACGGAGGCCGCGCGCACCATGGTGCGCACCGACAACACGGTGATCGCCGCACTTGCCCTCAAGCGTGGTGACGCCGACGCCATGGTCTGCGGCCTGGAAGGACGGTTTGAGCGGCATTTGCGCAATGTCACCCTGATCATCGGCCCGCGCGCCGGCATCAAGGATCACGACCTGTCGACGCTTTCGATGCTGATCTCGCAGCGCGGCATCATTTTCCTCACCGACACCCATGTCACCGTCGATCCGACCGCCGAGGAGATCGCCGAGATGACGGTGCTGGCGGCCGAGGAAATCCAGCGCTTCGGCATCGAGCCCAAGGCCGCCCTGCTGTCGCATTCGGATTTCGGCTCGCGCGATTCGCCAAGCGCGCTCAAGATGCGGCAGGCAGCGGCGATCCTGGCGCGCATCGCGCCGGACCTGCAATGCGACGGCGAGATGCATGCCGACTCGGCTCTGTCGGAGCCGCTGCGCCAGCGCGTCTATCCGCATTCGCGGCTGAAGGGCGAAGCCAATCTGCTGGTCTTCCCCAATCTCGATTCGGCCAATATCACGCTCACTGCGCTGCGCGCGATGATGGACGCGCTGCATGTCGGCCCGATCCTGCTCGGCACCGACAGGCCGGCGCATATATTGACGCCGTCGGTGACGTCACGCGGCGTCGTCAACATGACGGCGCTCGCGGTGGTCGAAGCGGCCCACAAGGCGCAGGCGGTCGTAACTCTGGGCGAAGCCGGCCTTTCGCAGTAAGCTAAATGAACAGTTAACCGCAGACGCGGTAACCTTCGCAACCGACGAGGCAAGCGGAGTTCCGGATGGGCGCGAGGTGGAAGCTGACGCATGCCGCCGCATCAACTGTCAAAGGCGGCGCCGCCCTTCATCGCCCTGCCCGTCCTCCGCAGCAGCTGCGCTGCAGCTGCGGAGGGTGGACCGGGTACTTCTCCCCGTATGGTAACGGGGAGAAGGGGGCTGGCCGCAGTCTCGGCTCCCTTACTGCGACCCTGGTGATTGGCGAAACCGGTGACAAAAGCGCCCCTCTCCCCGTCCCTATACGGGGAGAGGATGCCGGCAGGCAGGTGAGGGGCAGCACCAACGCCCGGGGCGAGAAACCGCTAAAACTGACGCGTGCCGCAGCGCTGCTCGGTGCCCTGGCGCTATCAGCCTTTGCCGCCACCGAACTGCAGGCCGCCTCCGGTGTTTGCCGGCAGCTGGAAGCCGATCTCGCGGCCGCTTCGCGCGGTGGCGGCACCAAGCCAGCCCTGCTCAGGAAATATGACGATGCAATCGTGCGGCAGCGCCAGCAGATTTCAAAGGCCGTCAGCCAATCCAGCCGCGCCGGCTGCGGCTTTTCGCTGTCGCGCCGCAACGCCAACGCATGCGCCACACTCGACGCCACCATCGATCGCATGGCAGCCAATCTCGACGGCTTGCAAGCCACGCGCGCTGAACTCGCCGGCGACGGCTCGCACCGCAATCGCGCACGCATATTGGCTTCGCTCGACGCCAATGGCTGCCGCGATGATGCGGCGCTGCCAAAGCCGGCACCGAGCCGCGACGCCAGCCGTGGAACCGGCGAGAAAAACTTGCTCGACCAGCTTTTGGGCAGCGACGCAATTGAACCCGGCGCGCCCGACCGGCCTGAAGAGCCCGATCAAGCTGTGGGCCCGCGCGACATCCGCAACATGCTCGATAATGCCGATGACATGGGCCAGCCGCACGGCGAATTCCGCACCATGTGCGTGCGCACCTGCGACGGCTATTTCTTCCCGATGTCGAACGCCGCCTCGCTGGGCGATTTCGAGCGCGACCAGAAGAACTGCGATTCGAGTTGCCCCGGCACCGAGATGCAGGTGTTTTATGCGCGCGGCTTTGGCGACGACTCGGGCGGCATGACGTCTTCGGTAACCGGCAGGCCCTACAGCGAGCTGCCGACCGCCTATCTCTACAAGCAGCCCGCGCATCCGCCGGCCTGCGGCTGCAACGCCGCGCGAAATTTCGAGATCATTGCCGGCAACCCGCCAGGCCCGGAACAGCCTGACCCCGCCGACCCCGCGAGTTTGGCCAATGGCGAAGGCCGGCTCGATCGCGAAGCCATCGAGCCCCGTGCCGCAAAACCCTCGCCGACGACCTTGCCGCCGCCGGAACAGCGCAAGGTCAGGGTCGTCGGGCCAACGTTCCTTCCCGACCCAGCAGCGGCAACAGATCTGCAAGCTCGGGTCCCGAGGGCTGGCCCGTAAGCGCCAGCCTGAGCGGCGTGAACAGCGCTTTGCCCTTGCGGCCGGTTGCTTCCCTGATCCTGCCGGTCCACTCGTTCCAGACCGACCCGTTCCAGGGGTCTTCCGGCAAAAGGTCGAACGCCTGGCGAAGGAACTCGCGGTCGGGGTCGGAAAAGTCCGGCTGCTCCTGCGGGCCGTCGCGAAGTGTGCGCCACCAGATTGCTGCATCGGCCAGCCTGTCGAGATTGCCGCGCACCGCCAGCCAGAAGGGCTCCGCCTGTTCGCCGGAAATGCCGAGCACGATCAGCCGGTCGCGCGCCTCGTAAAACGGCATATGGTGCAGCAGCGTGCGATTGAGCACGAAGAGCTCGTCCGGATCGAATTTGGCCGGGGATTTCGATGTCGCCGCCGGATCGAAGCGCTCGGCAAGCTCAGCCATCGTCTGCACGGCGGCGACGTTTTCCGAGGTGCCGACGAGTACCGCCAGCGAGGCGACGGCCATCGGCTCGATGCCGGTCTCGCGCAGGCTTTCGATGGACAGCCCGCCGCTCCGCTTCGACAGGCCCTCGCCCGACGCGGTGGTCAACAGATTGTGGTGGCCGAACACCGGCGGCTCGGCACCCAGCGCCTGGAACAAGGCCAACTGCACGCCGGTATTGGTGACGTGGTCGTCGCCGCGGATGACATGGCTGACCCCCATCTCGATGTCGTCGACCACCGAAGGCAGAGTATAGAGATAGGTGCCGTCCTCGCGCATCAGAACCGGGTCGGAAAGCGAGGCTAGGTCGACGGTTTCCTCGCCGCGCACCAGATCGTTCCAGTGGATTTCGGTGCGCTCCGGCTGTAACCGGTCGCTGGTGAAGTTGGGCAGGAGAAAGCGCCAATGCGGCCGGCGGCCATCCCCCTGGTATTCGGCGACCTGCTCAGCCGTCAGCGTCAGCGCCTCGCGGCCGTAGACCGGCGGCAGGCCGCGCGTGCGGCGCACCTTTCGCCTGAGATCGAGCTCTTCCGGTGTTTCGTAGCAAGCATAGAGAAGGCGCGCCGCCTTCAATTTCTCCACCGCCGCATCGTAGATCTCGAAGCGCCGTGACTGGTATTCCGTAGCGTCGGGAAAGATGCCCAGCCAATGCAGGTCGTAGAGGATGGCGTCGGAGAATTCCTGCGTCGAGCGCGCGACGTCGGTGTCGTCGAAGCGCTGGATGAAGCGGCCCTTGTTGTTCATGGCGAACAGCCAGTTGAACAGCGCAGTGCGCGCATTGCCGATATGAATGCGGCCGGTGGGTGATGGGGCGAAACGGACGGTAACTGTCATGAATGGGGCGTACCGGATGGTTTTGCTGTTGACAAGACACGCCCCCGCCCTTGGCCGCAGACATAAGACATGACGAAGGCGATGAAAAGGCGGCAGCGCCGCGCGTTTTAGCGCATCGGCCCGAAAATCGGAACCGATTTGCGGAAAGCACGATGCGCAGATTCAAAGTTGTTGGACGCTCGCGGCGCTGCAAGTCGTCAGATCGCCAGCCCCTTGGTCAATTCGAGCGCCTGGCGCTCGAACAGCCGGCGGTAGATGCCGCCTTGCAGCCGGATCAGCTGATCATGCGAGCCCTCCTCGACGATGCGGCCGCGATCGAACACCAGAAGCCTGTCCAGCGCTCGCACCGTCGAAAGCCGGTGCGCGATGACCAGCGTCGTGCGGCCGACCATCAACCGCTCCATCGCCTGCTGGATCAGCACCTCCGATTCCGAATCGAGGCTCGACGTCGCCTCGTCCAGAATGAGGATCCGCGCGTCGGCAAGGAAAGCCCGCGCGATCGCCACCCGCTGGCGCTCGCCGCCCGACAATTTCACGCCGCGCTCGCCGACCAGCGTGCCATAGCCTTTCGGCAGATCGACGATGAAGTCGTGCGCGCTTGCCAACCGTGCGGCATGCTCGATCTCGGCCTGCGTCGCGCTCGGCCGGGCATAAGCGATGTTTTCGGCCAGCGACCGGTGGAACAGGATCGGCTCCTGCTGGACGATAGCGATCTGCCCGCGCAGCGACGCCTGCGCCACCCCGGAAATATCCTGGCCGTCGATCAGGATCGTTCCCGCGTTCACGTCGTAAAGCCGCTGAATCAGCTTGACGAAGGTCGTCTTGCCCGAACCCGAATGGCCGACCAGCCCGACGCGCTCGCCCGGCGCGATGTCCACCGAAAAGTCGCGATACAGCGGCAGTCGGTGGCTGCCATAATGGAAGGTGACGTTGTCGAAGCTGATGCGTCCGTCGGTGATGCGGATCGGCCTGGCGCCGGGCACATCCTCGATGCCGAGCGGCTCGAACTGGAAGTCGACCAGTTCCTCCATGTCGTTGATCGAGCGCTGCAAATTGCGGATGTGCGTGCCGATATCGCGCAGATAGCCTTGCAGCACGAAGAACGAGGTCAGCACGAAGGTGACATCGCCGGCGCTCGCCTGCCCCCACGACCACAAAAGCAGCGAAAATCCGATCACCGCTGTTCGCAGAAGCAGCAGCATCGATCCTTGCGTGGTGCCGTTGATGGTGCCGCGCACCCAGGTGCGGCGCGTGCGGGCGCGCCATCTGGCGACGACCTTGGCGAGGCGTGTTTCCTCGCGTTCCTCGGCGCCAAAGCCGTTGACCACGGCGTTGCAGCTCACCGCATCGGCCAGAGAGCCGCCAAGGCGCGTGTCCCATGCATTGGCAAGCCTTGCCGCGGGCGCGACATAGCCAAGCGACAGCAGCGCCGTCACCGCGATGAACAGCACCGAGCCTGCGGCGACGACAGCACCCATCAGCGGCCAGAACCAGCCGAGCAGCAGCGTCGAGCCGACGAGCATGACGACGGACGGCAGCAACGCGATCAGGATCGTGTCGTTGAGCAGGTCGAGCGCCCACATGCCACGGGTTATCTTGCGCACGGTCGATCCGGCGAAGCTGTTGGCGTGCCAGTCGGTGGAGAAACGCTGGACCCGGTGGAAGGCGTCGGCGGCGATATCCGCCATCATCTTCAGGGTCAGTTCGACGATGGCCATGAAGGCGAGGTTGCGCAGCACGACACCGGTGAGCGCCAGCGCCACCAGCATCGAAAAGGCCGCCATCGCCGCGTCCCAGGCGACATCGTCGGCCGCAGCACTGCTGGCGACGGCGTCGACCAGCCGGCCGGAATAGAGCGGCGTCAGCACGTCGGCCAAGGTCGACAGCAGGAATGTGCCCATGATGAGCGAAAGCCGCCACGGCTGGCGCCGCCAATGACTGAGCGTGAAGCCAAGGACGCTGCGAAAGGCGCCGGCGCGCAAATCGATCTGAAAACGAGCCATGATGTCATTCGGGCGCAAACGAGCCCGGTCCCGGTAAGGTCGAAATTGAGAAAACCGCGTTGGGCGCGTGAGTACCCGGGAATGCGGAAGGTTCGGCATATTGGCGGCTCGCCCGAATTCGGGCGGCGACCGGCATCGACGAATGCCTGTTGTCAGATTGCCTGGCCGTGAAGCTGAAAACCTTCCGGCGCGCCCTCTGAAACCTAGGCTTCGCGGCCTCGCATAACGATGTCAAATCCTGGCATTCGGTCCTCCCATTAGAGCGACGTGCGTCCATTCGGACGCACAAAGTACGCTCTAACTTCTTGAATCTGCGCATCGTGCTTTCTGAAAATCGATTCCGATTTTCAGGCCGATGCGTAGGGATCGCGGAAAGGCGTTTATAGAGTCGCGTCAACGCCGCGCCAAGTCAGTGGAAGGCCAAAAGTGCATCTGGTCCAACTGGTGAGGCGATTTTGCAACAATCGCGGGTTGTGCACTTCCTCGCGGCAGCCATTTTCACAGCAGCAAAAAACGGCGATCTATCCGCCGTCCCTGAACCGGTTGGTGATGGGATAACGGCGGTCGCGGCCGAAATTCTTTTTGGTGATCTTCACGCCCGGCGCCGCCTGCCGGCGCTTGTATTCGGCAATGTAGAGCAGGTGCTCGATGCGCGTCACCGTTGCCCGGTCGTGGCCGCGGGCGACGATCTCGTCGACACCCATCTCGTTCTCGACCAGACACTCCAATATGTCGTCCAGCACCGGATAGGGCGGCAGCGAATCCTGATCCGTCTGGTTCTCGCGCAGTTCCGCCGACGGCGCCTTGTCGATGATGTTGTTCGGGATCACCTCGCCGGAAGGGCCCAGCGCACCCGGCGGCACATGCGTATTGCGCCAGCGCGCCAGCGCATAGACCTGCATCTTGTAGAGGTCTTTTATCGGGTTGAAGCCGCCATTCATGTCGCCGTAGAGCGTGGCGTAGCCGACCGACATCTCGCTCTTGTTGCCGGTGGTGACCACCATCGAGCCGAACTTGTTGGAGATCGCCATCAAAATGGTGCCGCGCGCGCGGCTCTGCAGGTTTTCCTCGGTGATGCCTTCCTTGGTGCCCTCGAAAAGCTGCGTCAGCGTATGCAGGAATCCGTCGACCGGCTCGAAGATCGGCACGATGTCGTAACGGCAGCCGAGCGCGCGGGCGCAATCCTCGGCGTCTTTGAGCGAGTCCTTAGAAGTGTAGCGGTAGGGCATCATCACGGCGCGCAGCCGCTCCTCGCCGAGCGCATCGACGGCAAGTGCGGCGCAGATCGCCGAATCGATGCCGCCGGAAAGCCCGAGCACGACATTCCTGAAACCGTTCTTGTTGACGTAGTCGCGCAGGCCGAGCATGCAGGCGCGGTAATCGGCCTCCTCCTTTTCCGGGATTTTTGACATCGGTCCTTCGGAGCAGACCCAGCCATCAGGACCATTTCCAACTTGCGCGCCTGCCGCGGCGTTATTTCTATTTTGCGCGCCTGCGGCGGCGCGGTTGCGCTTCCAGGTGGTGACGTTGACCGTTTCCTCGAACTGGCTCATCTGGAAGGCCAGCGTCTTGTCGGAACCTATGGCAAACGACGCGCCGTCGAAGATCAGCTCGTCCTGGCCGCCAAGCTGGTTGGCATAGATGATCGGCAATCCGCATTCGATGACCTGGCGGATGACAATCTGGTGGCGAACATCGACCTTGCCGCGATAATAGGGCGAGCCGTTCGGCACCAGCAGGATTTCAGCACCACTTTCGGCCAGCGTCTCGCAGACGCCGACATCGCCCCAAATATCTTCGCAGATCGGAATCCCCAGGCGCACGCCGCGGAAATTGACCGGCCCTTGGATTTCAGGGCCGGCCTGGAAGACGCGCTTCTCGTCGAATTCGCCGTAGTTCGGCAGATCGAGCTTGTAGCGCTCGGCAAGGATCTTGCCGCCATCGGCAAAGATGATCGAATTGTGCGTGCCGCTCTTGCGCTTCAGCGGCGTGCCGATGATGACGCCCGGCCCGCCATCGGCAGTGTCGCCAGCGAAATCCTGCGCCGCCCGCTCGCAGGCCTTCAGGAACGCCGGCTTCAGCACCAGGTCTTCGGGCGGATACCCAGCAAGGAAAAGCTCGGTGAGCAGCACGATGTCGGCGCCCTGGCGAGCGGCATCCGCCCTCGCCTCGCGCGCCTTGGCGAGATTGCCGGCGACATCGCCAACCGTTGGATTGAGCTGGGCGACGGCGATGCGCAATATGTCGGAAGCGGTCTTGTCGGTCATGCCTGCTGACTTAGCGCGACAGAATTGGCCGGGCAATGGCGTTTGCTTGGACCACCCCAGACCGAATGACCTAGGTCATTCGTGTCAGACCGTGATGACACATGTCATTCGTAAGACCGATCGGACCGCCGGATACCGATCGCGTCCTATTCGCCCATATATTCGCGCAGTGCCTGCGGCGAGTGGTTTTCGCCGATCGACATCGCCAGGATGCGCGAAATATGCCGGCGCGGCAGGCCGGTTTGTGCCGCCCAGGCATTGATCTGGTTCTGGATCTTGTCGAGATCCCTTTTGGAGGTCGGGATTTGGGCGATGTCCAGGCCGGCGTCGCGCAGTGCGGCGGCCATGTCGCCTGAGACGATGAAGGCGTCCCACTCCAGCCACCTCAAAAAATACTGGCCGGTATTGCCGCCGAGCCGGCTGCCATGCTTGCCGAGATAGACCATCAGTCCAACCTGGTCGTCTTCTGGCCAGTCGGCGAGGAACCTGCCAAAGCCGCCGTGCTCCTTCGAGACACGCTCGACGAAAGCCGCGTTGTCGCGAACCGACTTGATCTTCTGCGGATTGCGCACGATGCGCTCGTCGTTCGTCAGTTCGTGCCAGAAATCGTCAGGCTGGAACAACAGCCGCTTCGGCTCGAAGCCGAGGAACGCTTGTTCGAAACCCGGCCATTTCTGCTCAATGACGCGCCAGACGAAACCGGCGGCAAAAACACGCTCGGCCATCGTCGACAGGATGCGGTCGTCGCTAATGTCAGCCACCGCGGCATTGTCGGGCATCGGCCCCAGCAGCGATGCCAGCACCGCTTCCCCGCCCTTGCGTTTGGCCGCGCGGGCGCGGATTTTCTGAAAATCCATCATTGTTTCCTCACCCTGTCGCGTCAATCTACCACTTCCCGCGCGAACCGGCAGCCTCTAGGTCTATGCGGACGCTGACGACGGAGGCGACAATGAACAAGACGATCGAAGATCTGGCAAACCGCTGGCTGCGGCGAAGGCCGGATGGCCTAAGCCAGGTCGAGAGCCAGGTGCTGCAAAGCACGCTCGAACGCACCACGATCGCGAAGGACACCAACAAGGCCGTCGCTTTTCACCAGACGTTTGGCGACCGCCTCGCCGATACCATCGCCCGGATCGGCGGTTCGTGGTCCTTCATCCTGGTCTTCATCGCCTTCCTGATCCTGTGGACGTCAGGCAATGCTTGGCTTCTGTCGCGCGACGCCTTCGATCCCTATCCCTTCATCTTCCTCAACCTTATCCTGTCGATGGTCGCTGCGCTGCAGGCGCCGGTGATCATGATGGCGCAGAACCGCCAGGCCGAGCGCGACCGCATCGACGCCGCCCACGACTACCAGGTCAATCTCAAGGCCGAGATCGAGATCATGGCGCTGCATGAGAAGCTGGACGAACTGCGCCACAGCCAGATCGTTGGCATGCGCGACGAGATCGCGCAGCTGGCCGAACAGGTGAAGCGGATCGACGAGATACTGTCGAAGCAGCGGACGCCTTCATGACGGATGCCATCCACAACCTCATCGAGCAATATGGGCTGATTGCCGTCTTCCTGGGCTGTGTCGCCGAGGGCGAAAGTGCCGCCCTCCTCGGCGGTTTTTTCGCGCATCAGCATGTTTTCGTCCTGTGGCAGGCGTTCCTGGCGGCCGCCATCGGCGCCTTTGCCGGCGACAGCTGTTTCTTTATCCTCGGACGAAGCTTCGCCGACCATCCGTTCGTGGTCAAACTGAAGGGCCGGCCGGGTTTCAGCCACGCCTATCGTCTTGTCTCCACCCATCCCGACATTTTCGTGCTGACGAACCGCTTTATCTATGGCCTGCGCCTTGTCGGCGGCATCGCGGCCGGATTGTCCGGCATTGCCGTGACGCGCTTTGTCATTCTCAACGCCATTTCATCGATGGTCTGGGCCGGATTGTTCACCACCGTCGGCTATGTGTTCGGGCTTGGCGCGGAGCGCATCGTCGGCCAGGCGTTGGTCCGTCACGAGCGATTGTTGATCGCCCTGGCGATTGGCCTGGCAGCAGCGATCCTCGCCTGGTTCATCGCTCACACCATTGCCAAGAAGGAGCGCAGCAAGGAGAAGTGAGGATCAGTCGATGCCGAGCGCCCGGTCGCCGCGATCAAGGATCAGCGGGATGATCAGGTCTTCCTCGTCGGCAAGATGCCGGGTCAGCATGGCAATCAGCCGGCTGTTCTCGTCGGCATAGGCATCGGCGGCAAAGCGCTGCTTGTCCTCGCTCTCGCTTAGCGTGCGGATGAAAGCGTTTGCGGCCTCGGCATTGCGCTCCAGCCCTTCATGGATCGTATGATGATCGGCATCGAGAATCTCGAAGCCGCGCTTCAGCCGGGTCTCGGCCTTGGCGAAGACCGGAAAGTAATGGATATCCTCGACATTATGGTGGCCGTCGAGATGACCGAGAAAATGGTTGAGGCGCGGCGCGAACCAGCCCGCGAACTCCGGCGCCGTCAGCCTGCCCTCGCGATAGTCGCCGATGCCGTTGGTCAGCATGCCGCCGAGCTCGCGGAACATGTCGTGCCGCTGCAGCCACATGTTGGCGATGCCACGGATATTGGCGTGGCCCTGCCAGACCTCGCGCGGATATTTCTCAGCGAGCCAGCGCAAATCGTCCGGCAGGCCTGCCCGTTCGAGCAGCAGGGAAACGGCGGTCATGTCGGTCTCCTCAGACCATGATCCCGGAAAGTGGATACCGGTTTTCGGAACAGATCATGGGATCAGGTTGTGGTGACCGGCATGTAGGGGTTTGATGGCTAGATCGGTAGCCCCATGATTCGCTCGATGATGGCGATGCCCCAGACGCCGGCAACGATCACCACCGAAATCAGCACCGCCAGCGAACCGCAGTCCTTGGCGAGCTGGATATCGACGTTGAATTCCCGGCTGAACGCATCGCATGCGGCCTCGATGCCGGTGTTCAGCACTTCGACCATGATCAGCAGCAGCACCGCGCCGATCAGCAGCGCATAGCCGCGCCACGACACCGAAACAAACCAGCCGAGCGGCAGCGCCAGCACGAGCAGCATCAGTTCCTGCTGGAAGGCTTTTTCGCTGGAAGCCAATTTGCGAAATGCCCGCACTGAATTGTAGAAAGCATCGATCAGCCGCTGCATGCCAAACCTTTCCGAATCACCGGCAGGGGATAGCGCAATGGCCGGATCAAGGGAATAAGGCGATCGCTGCAAAAATCATTTGCCGGCGAGCTTGTCACTCATCGGCGACCTTGGTCGACGGCGTCGATTTTTCGAACTGCGGCAGCCCATCGTCGATCGTGTAGTAGTCGCCCTTGTCGCCGACGAAGATGTGGCATTGGCCCTGAAGTCCGGTGGGCTTGTCGAACAGTCCGGCCAGAACCGAGACATATTCATCATCCTGCGGCTTCCAGAACAGCAACGAGCCGCATGTCTTGCAGAAACCGCGCCTGGCAAACGAAGATGCTTCGTACCAGGTGATGCTTTCCGCGCCCATAATCGTGATGTCTGCGTTGGCAACATTGGTTGCAGCGTAGAAATGCCCGCTCTGCTTCCGGCATTGCGAGCAGTGGCAGTAGATGACGCCGCGCAAGGCCCCTCGCGTCTTGAACCGCACAGCCCCGCACAGGCAAGAGCCGCTATGTGTGTTGTCCATCTCGGGCCTCCCGACGCAGCCGTGATCCTCGGCGTCCCTTGCCAGGATTCCAGTTTTGCAGCGGCCGTGCTCAAGCGAATGCGACATTCGACAGGCGTGTTCCGCACAGCACGGTTTGGGCAAAGCGGCAGGCCGCGCCAGCAGCCTCTCGACGGTCCGCCCATTGTTAAAGCAATATCTTTCCATATGAATTTTTGTGCGCTATATTTTCATCAGAAAGGAGACGCTGCCGACAATGCAACCCAATCTCGCCGCCAACACGGCCGAAAATGCAGTGCTGACCAAGGCGACGCTGCGCGCCGCCGACCTGCTGGACATTACCGCCAGGATGCTGGCCTCCATCATCGGGGTTTCGGAAGCCACGGTTTCGCGCATGCGCAGGCAGGAATTCCTGCTGGAGCGTGGAACCAAGCCGTTCGAGCTTGCCGTGCTGTTCGTCCGCCTGTTCCGCTCGCTCGACGCCATTGTCGGCGGCGACGAGACCGTTGCCCGGGCATGGCTGAAGAATGCCAACACGGCCTTCGATGGCACCCCGCTCGAAAAAATCGTGACGATATCAGGGCTTGTCGATGTCATCGCCTATCTGGACTCCCGACGCGCTCTCGTCTGAAGCCGCCAAACGAGGTGGCAAGTATGGGCTCGATGGCAAGTATGGGCTCGACGGCAAATACTGGCGCATGGTCGAGGCGCAGCACCGCGTCTCGACATTGAAAGTCGTTGACACGCTCGACGAGCAGGCCCTCCTCGAAGACCTGATCGAGGAAACCAAGCCGCAAATCCCCTTGGAATGCCGGCATCTGCATTATCTCCTGGCAACGCCCTTCCGCTACGGCTCGATCTACCCGCACGGTTCGCGCTTCCGCCGCGCCGGCAGGACCAAGGGCGTCTACTATGCGGCGGAAACCATTATGACCGCCGTCTCTGAGATGGCTTTTTACCGCCTGCTGTTCTTCGCCGAATCACCGGCTACGCCGTGGCCGCGCGACGCCGCCGAATACACCGCCTTCGCCGCAGCGATACGCAGCACAAAGGTGATCGACCTGACGCGGCCGCCGCTCGACCGCGACGCGGCGGCGTGGACGCACCCGACCGACTATGCGGCCTGCCAGAATATTGCCGATGTCGCGCGCGAAGCCGGGCTGGAGGCGATCCGCTATCGCTCCGTGCGCGACCCGAAAGGCGCTAACGTGGCGCTGCTGGCATGCAGCGGCTTTGCCAAGCCGAAACCGCTGGAACCCCACACCTGGCGCATCAGGCTGGGCGCCTTCGGCGTGCAGGCGATCTGCGAGTTCCCGCAAAACCGGATCGAGTTTTCCAGGACGGCGTTTGCCGCCGATCCCCGGCTCGACGGACTGCGCTGGGAGCGCGGCCGCTAGCCGGATCCTGGCTAAAAACCGGCGGGCGCGTAGCGCAGCAGCGTCACGCCATGGGTTAGGCTTTCCTCACCAAGCGGCTTCAAGGTCAGCGACAGGCCGGACTGGAAATACGGCTTGCCGCCGCCAAGCACGACCGGGTGGATGTAGAGCCGATACTCGTCGATCAGATCGGAGCGTGCAAGATGCGCGGCAAGATCGGCGCCGGCAACGGTAATCTGGCCATCCGCTTCCGACTTGAGGGATCTCACCACGTTCTCGACATCGCCGTTCAGCAGACGGGCATTGGGTCCGACTTCCCGAAGCGTCGTCGAAAACACGATCTTTGGGTCTCGCGCCAGGCGCGGGCAAAATCACGCTCGATCTCGGCACCGGTCTCTCGGTCCGGACTGTCCCAGAAGCGCATCACCTCGTACATCCGGCGTCCACAGAGCGCGATCGAGGTCTGCCCCATCATGTCGTTGAAATGCCGGTGCAACTCCCCTTCGGGTATCGGCAAGGCAATGTCTCCGTTCGGCCCGGCGATGTAGCCGTCCAGGGACATCAGCATGGCATAGACGATCCTGGCCATCGGTGCCTCCGTTTATGTCCTCGCGCGAAGATACATAACCGATTGCCTATCGCAATCAGTCTATCGGCAAAGATGCGTGGAATTCAATGCGGAATCAAGAAGCACCGGATTTCTCCGGCGCTTCTTTATCATGAATTCCGATGGCGACTGAAATCAGCCGTTGACGGCCTGCTTGTGCTGAACCGGGTGGCTCTTCTTGAGCAGGTCCGAGACCAGGAACGCCAGTTCGATCGCCTGGTCGGCGTTGAGGCGCGGGTCGCAATGGGTGTGGTAGCGGTCCTGCAATTCCTCGGCGGTGATGGCGCGGGCGCCACCGGTGCATTCGGTGACGTTCTTGCCGGTCATCTCGATATGGATGCCGCCCGGATGCGTGCCTTCGGCGCGATGCACCTCGAAGAAGCTCTGCACCTCCTTCAGGATGCGGTCGAACGGCCGTGTCTTGTAGCCGGCGGCCTCGATCGTGTTGCCATGCATCGGGTCCGACGACCACACCACGCTGCGGCCTTCCTTCTGCACTGCGCGCACCAGCTTCGGCAGATGCTCGGCGACCTTGTCGGAGCCGAAGCGCGCGATCAGCGTCAGCCGGCCGGGCTCGTTTTCCGGATTGAGCAGGTCGATGAGCTGCAGCAAGCCGTCCGGCGTCAGCGACGGGCCGCATTTCAGGCCCAGCGGGTTCCTGATGCCACGGCAGTATTCGACATGGGCATGGTCGGGCTGGCGGGTGCGATCGCCGATCCAGATCATGTGGCCGGAGGTTGCATACCAGTCGCCCGAGGTCGAATCGACGCGGGTCAGCGCCTCCTCGTAGCCGAGCAGCAGCGCCTCGTGGCTGGTGTAGAAGTCGGTCTCGCGCAGCGCGTAATTGGTCTCCGAGGTGATGCCGACAGCCTTCATGAAGTCCATCGTCTCGGTGATGCGGTTGGCGAGCGACTCGTATTTCTCGCCCTGCGGGCTGTCGGACACGAAGCCGAGCATCCATTGATGCACGTTCTCCAGGCTGGCGTAGCCGCCCTGCGCAAAAGCGCGCAACAGGTTGAGCGTCGCCGCCGACTGGCGGTAGGCCATCTCCTGGCGTGCGGGATCGGGAATGCGCGACTTGGCGTCGAACTCGATGCCGTTGATGATGTCGCCGCGATAGCTGGGCAGGGTCACGCCGCCCTTGGTCTCGGCGTCCGACGAGCGCGGCTTGGCGAACTGGCCGGCAACACGGCCGACCTTCACCACCGGCTGCGCGCCGGCGAAGGTCAACACCACGGACATCTGCAGGAAGACGCGGAAGAAGTCGCGGATGTTGTCCGCGCCATGTTCGGCGAAACTCTCGGCGCAATCGCCGCCCTGCAGAAGGAATGCGTCACCGGCAGCGACGGTCGCAAGCTGCTTCTTCAGCTTGCGTGCCTCACCTGCAAAAACCAGCGGCGGAAAGGTGGCGAGCTGGGCTTCCGTGTTCTTCAGCGCGGCAAGATCCGGATAGGCAGGAACCTGCTGGATCGGCTTTGCTCTCCACGAATTCGGCGACCATTTCGTCATCGTTGCACCCAAAATTCTTTCCAGCGGGTGCTGTCGCCCGCCATTTCGCCCCAATACGGGGATCGCGGCTCCATACACGAAGCCGATTTCCTATTCTAGACCGGAATTTCGGTGGTGGCGAATGGCGCAAGCTTGCCGCCTGTCTTTCCTTCTCCCCTTGTGGAAGAAGGGGGAGCCGGCTGAGCCGCGCTAAGCCGCCTTCTCCACCAGCCTTGCCAGCTGCGTCATGACGACCGCTGAACCGGCCAGCCGCTTTTCAGGTGTCGGCCAGTCGCGGACGAAAACGACGCTGTGGTCCGGCCGGATCTTGGCCATCGAACCCTGCTCGCCGATGAAGGTGACCAGCCCGACGGGGTTGGAGAACTCGCGCTTGCGGAAATGGATGACGACGCCCTTTGGTCCGGCATCGAGCTTTTCCACATTGGCCTTGCGGCACAGCGCCTTGATGAAGACGATCTTCAAGAGGTGCTTCACTTCCTCCGGCAGCGGTCCGAAGCGATCGATCAGCTCGGCGCCGAAAGCGTCGATCTCCTCGGTGTTTTCGAGATCGCCGAGGCGGCGGTAGAGCGCCAGCCGCAGCTGCAGGTCCGGAACATAGCTTTCGGGGATCATCACCGCCGTGCCGACGGCGATCTGCGGCGACCAGCCGCCATCCTGCACCTCGCCGGAATCCTTGACCTCGGCAACGGCCTCCTCCAGCATTTGCTGGTAGAGCTCGAAGCCGACCTCCTTGATGTGGCCGGACTGCTCTTCGCCGAGAAGATTGCCGGCACCTCGGATGTCGAGATCGTGGCTGGCGAGCTGGAAACCGGCGCCGAGCGTGTCGAGCGACTGCAGCACTTTCAGCCGGCGCTCGGCGGTATCGGTCAGCTTGCGGTTGGCCGGCAGCGTGAACAGCGCATAGGCGCGCACCTTCGAGCGGCCGACGCGGCCGCGCAGCTGGTAGAGCTGCGACAGGCCGAACATGTCGGCGCGATGCACGATCAGCGTGTTGGCGGTCGGGATATCGAGGCCGGATTCGACGATGGTGGTCGACAACAGCACATCGTACTGGCCGTCGTAGAAGGCGTTCATGATGTCGTCGAGCTCGCCGGGCGGCATCTGGCCGTGAGCGACAGCCACCTTTAGCTCGGGTACGGATTCACGAAGGAAATCATGAATTTCCGCCAGATCGCTGATGCGCGGCACGACATAGAAGGAATGACCGCCGCGGTAGCGTTCCCGCAGCAGGGTCTCGCGGATGACCAGCGGGTCGAAGGGCGAGATGAAGGTGCGCACCGCCAGGCGGTCGACCGGCGGCGTGGCGATCAGCGACAGTTCGCGCACCCCGGTCAACGCCAGTTGCAGCGTGCGCGGGATCGGCGTCGCCGACAGCGTCAGCACATGCACGTCGCTCTTCAGGTCCTTCAGCCGCTCCTTGTGCTTGACGCCAAAATGCTGTTCCTCGTCGATGATCAACAGGCCAAGATTCTTGAACGAGATCGACGAGCCGAGCAGCGCGTGAGTGCCGATGACGATGTCGACGGTGCCGTCGGCGATGCCTTTCTTGGCCTCTGCCAGTTCCTTGGCGCCGACCAGCCGCGAGGCCTGGGCGACGCAGATCGGCAGGCCGGAGAAGCGCTGCGAGAAGGTCTTGAAATGCTGGCGCGACAGCAGCGTTGTCGGCACCACCACCGCGACCTGAAAGCCTTCCATCGCCGCAATGAAGGCGGCGCGAAGTGCGACCTCGGTCTTGCCGAAGCCGACATCGCCGCAGATCAGCCGATCCATCGGCTTGCCGGCGCCCAGGTCGCCCATCACCGAATCGATCGCCGTCTGCTGGTCGTCGGTCTCCTCATAGGGAAACCGCGCGGCGAATTCGTCATAGAGACCGTCTGCCGGCACCAGCGAAGGGGCAGCGCGCATCTGCCGCTCGGCGGCGATGCGGATCAACTGCCCGGCCATGTCGAGCAGCCGCCGCTTCAGCCGCGCTTTTCTGGACTGCCAGGCGCCGCCGCCAAGCTTGTCCAATGTCGCTTCGGCCGAATCCGAGCCATAGCGCGACAAAAGCTCGATGTTCTCCACCGGCAGGAACAGCCGGTCGTCGCCGGCGTAATGGATTTCGAGGCAATCATGCGGTGCGCCGATCGCCTCGATGGTGCGCAGCCCGATGAAGCGGCCAATACCGTGGTCGCTATGGACGACGATGTCGCCGGAGGACAAAGCCGAGGCCTCGGCGATGAAATCGGAAGGGCGCTTCTTGCGCTTCGAGCGACGGATGAGCCGGTCGCCCAGAATGTCCTGCTCGGCGACGACGACCAGTTTCTCGGTCTCGAAGCCGGATTCGAGCGGCAGCACGGCAAGTCCCGCCTGCCCCGGTTCGAGCTTTTCCGCCTCGGCCAGCGTAGCCACCGGCTCGAGGTTGCCGAGATTATGCTCGGCCAGGATCTGGCCGAGCCGGTCGAGCGAACCTTCGGTCCAGCCGGCGACGACGACGCGGCGGCGGGCGGCGCGCTCGTCGGCAATGTGTTTTACGACGACGTCGAAGACGTTGACGTTGGGGTCGGCGCGTTCCTCGACGAAGCTGCGGCCATGCCGCGAGCCGGCATGGTAGATTTTCCTGGCGCCGGCATCGGGCGCGTCGAACGGCGTGAAGTCGATCGCCTCGCGCGGGCCAAGCGAGGCGATGAGGTTTTCCGGCGACAGATAAAGCAGGTCGGGCGGCACCGGCTTGTAGGGGACGGCGTCCTTCAGCGCGCCGTCGGCCTGCTTCCTGCGCGCCTCGTAATGGTCGAGGATCAGCGCATGGCGCTCCGCCAGCGCCTCATGCGCCAGATGATCGAACACGACAGGCGTGTCCGGCAGATAGTCGAACACCGTCTCCAGCCGCTCGTAGAAGAACGGCAGCCAGTGCTCCATGCCGGCGAAACGCCGTCCCTCGCTGACCGCCGCATAGAGCCCATCGTCACGCGAGGGCGCGCCAAAAGCGTCGATGTAGGAGCGGCGGAAGCGGCTGATGGTCTCCGGCGTCAGCGCCACTTCGCTCATCGCCTGCAGCGCCATCGACTTGCGCTGGCCGGTGGTGCGCTGCGTGGCGGCGTCGAAGACGCGGATCGATTCCAGCGTATCGCCGAAGAAATCGAGCCTGAGCGCTTCCGTCCAGCCCGGCGCCAACAGGTCCAGAATGCCGCCGCGCACGGCGAACTCGCCGACGCCGCGCACGGTCGGCACCCGCTCGAAGCCTGATATCTCCAGCCGCGACGCCAGTGCGTTCATGTCGATCTGGTTGCCGGGTTTGGCGTGAAATGTCTGCGCCTCGACAAGGCTTGCCGGCGGAATGCGCTGCAGCAGCGCGTTGGCGGTGGTCAGGATGACGGCGCGGTGCGGGTTTTTTGCCAACGCGATCATCGCGGTGAGCGCGTCCAGCCGCCGCGCGGCTGCATCCGAGCCGGGCGAAACGCGGTCATAGGGCAGACAATCCCAGGCCGGCAGTCCGAGCACCGGCAGGCCAGGCGCGGCGAAGGAAAGCGCCTCGACGATCGCTGGCAGGCGCTGGCCGTCACGTGCCACGAACAGCACCGGCTTGTCGGGCGCGATCTCGTGCGCGGCCTGCACCAGCGCGAAGGCTTCGTAACCATCGGCGACGCCGTCGACGATGAACTGGCCGGCGCGGCCTTTCGGCAGGCCGATTGTGGGGATCAGGCTCATGGAATCACGTAATTCGGAATGTCATCGCCTGGCGCGACGCCAGGATTTTTTGCAGGACGGCACAGTCGATGTCAGCCGGAATCGGCCGCTCGCCGGTGATCACGGGCAGGAATTCGGTGTCGGCAATTTCGAGGAGCCTCTCATATTGGTCGAGTTCGCCGCCGGTCAAGCCGCCGATCTCGGCGTCAGCGAAACTGCCGAGAATAAGGTCCATTTCGCGCATGCCGCGATGCCAGGATCGAAACAGAAGCTTGCGGCGGCGGGCATCAAGCCCCTCGCTTGATCGTCTTGTTCCGGTCATTGTCCAGCATCCTTGCCTGAAGCGGCGCATATAGCGTGGATAGAGCGCGGTGTCAGCCTTGCAACGGTCCGGCGGGTGTCTAACATCCCGGTGTGGCATACACTCCTGACAACATCGGCGCTAAGACCCCCCTCTGTCCTGCCGGACATCTCCCCCTCAAGGGGGGAGATTGGATGTTGTTTCTGCTTTCGCAAATCTCCAATGCTGTAGAAGGAACGCTGTCGGCAAAGCTGCCGATCTCCCCCCTTGAGGGGGAGATGGCCGGCAGGCCAGAGGGGGGTGAGCGCCGACATGACGTGGTCTCTCACCCATGAGACCTTCCCTCCTCGATCCGCTGTTTGTCCCGATCACCTCGCTTGCCGGCGTCGGGCCGAAGGTCGGCGCGCTGATCGAGAAAATCGTGCCGGCCGAACTCGGCGACCGCCGCCCCGCACGTGCCGGCGATCTTCTGTTCGTGCTGCCGCATTCGGTGATCGACCGCCGCAACCGGCCGGGCATCGCCGGTTCGGCTGAAGGCGCGATCGTCACCCTGGAAGTGCGCATCGATCGCCACCAGCCGCCGCCGCGCGGCAACCGATCGGTGCCGTACCGGGTTTACGCCCATGACGACACCGGCGAGATCGCGCTGACCTTCTTCCATGCGCATGCCGCCTATCTCGAAAAGGCGATGCCGGAGGGCGAGCATGTCGTGGTCTCCGGCCGCATGGAATGGTTCAACGGCCGCCCGACCATGGTTCATCCCGACCACATCGCGCTGGCCAGCGAAGTGGAAAACCTGCCGCTGGTCGAGCCGGTCTATCCGCTCACCGCCGGCCTCTCGGGAAAAGTGCTGCGCCGGGCAATCGGCCAGGCGCTCGCTCGCTTGCCGGTGCTGCCGGAATGGCAGGAGGGTGAGTTTCTGCGCCGCCGCAGCTTTCCCGCCTTCGGTGATGCTCTCTCCCGCATCCACAATCCCGCCGACCCGATCGACGTGTCCGTCGACGGCGCGGCCTGGCGGCGTCTCGCCTATGACGAGTTTCTGGCAGGCCAGGTGTCGCTGGCGCTGGTGCGCGCAAAAGTCCGCCGCCTGTCCGGCCGGCCGCTGGTCGGGGACGGCCGCTTCGTCGAAAAGCTGCGCGCCGCCCTTCCCTATTCGCTGACCAATTCGCAGGAAATGGCACTTGCCGAAATCAATGCCGATCTCGGTGACCCCGAACGCATGCTGCGCCTTCTGCAGGGTGATGTCGGGTCAGGCAAGACGGTCGTCGCGCTGCTCGCCATGGCGCGCGCTGTCGAGGCCGGCGGCCAGGCGGCATTGATGGCGCCGACCGAAATTTTGGCGCGCCAGCATCTTGCGACGATTGCGCCGTCGGCGGAACAAGCCGGCCTGCGCATCGCCATCCTCACCGGCCGCGAAAAGGGCCGCGAGCGCGCCGAGACGCTGACCGGCCTGGCCAGTGGCGAGATCGACATCGTCGTCGGCACCCATGCGCTGTTCCAGCAAACGGTGACATTCCACGACCTGGTCCTCGCCGTCATCGACGAACAGCACCGGTTTGGCGTCCACCAGCGGCTGGCCATCACCGCCAAGGGCGACGCGCCCGACATGCTGGTGATGACGGCGACGCCGATCCCGCGCACGCTGGTGCTGACTGCTTTCGGCGACATGGATGTGTCGAAGCTGACGGAAAAACCGGCCGGGCGCCAACCGATCCGCACCGCGACCCTGCCGCTCGAGCGGCTCGACGAACTTGTCGGCCGCATGCGCGACGCAGTCGCCGACGGCCAGAAGATTTATTGGATCTGTCCGCTGGTCGAGGAGTCCGAAGAGATCAAGCTGATGTCGGCGGAGGACCGTTTTGCCTCCTTGAAGCCGCTGTTCGGCGACCGGATCGGCCTGGTGCACGGCCGCATGAAGGGCGCCGAAAAAGACGAGGCGATGCGCGCCTTCAAGGCCGGCGAGACACGCATCCTGATCGCCACCACGGTCATCGAGGTCGGCGTCGATGTGCCGGATGCGACGATCATGGTCATCGAGCATGCCGAGCGCTTCGGCCTCGCTCAGTTGCACCAGTTGCGCGGCCGGGTCGGTCGCGGCGAAAAACCGTCGTCCTGCGTGCTGCTCTACAAGGATCCGCTCGGCGAGACGGCAACGCGCCGGCTGTCGGTGATGCGCGAAACCGAGGATGGGTTTCGCATCGCCGAGGAGGATCTGAAGCTGCGCGGCGAAGGCGAGTTGCTCGGCACCCGCCAGTCCGGCACCCCTGGCTTCCAGGTGGCGCGCATCGAGACGCATGCCGACCTGCTCGAAGCCGCTCGCGACGACGCGCGGCTGATCCTGTCGCGCGATCCGGAACTGCAATCCGAACGCGGCGCCGCCCTTCGCATGCTGCTCTATTTGTTCGGACGCGACGAGGCGGTGCGGCTCTTGCGCGCCGGCTGAGGCTCGGCATCCACCGGCGGATTGCCGATCTGGCCGCCGATCGGCTTGCCGTTCAACGTCACCATGTTCGTCTTGACCGCCGGCGCCACCAGCCCTGCCGAAACGATCAGCTTGGCGCCGTCCTCGATCGTCATGTCGAGCAGCACGATATCGGATTTCGGCACATACATCAGGAAGCCGGTGGTCGGGTTGGGCGTGCACGGCATGAACACCGCGATCAGCGGATCACCCTCCTGGTCGAGCTTCTGGTTGATCTCGGTTTCCTTCTCGCTGGCAACGAAGACCAGCGACCAGACGCCCTTGCGCGGGTATTCGACCAGCCCGACCTGGCGGAACATGTCGCCCTTGTTCGACAGCACGGTCTCGAAGATCTGCTTCAGCGACCCATAGATGCCGCGCACCAGCGGCATGCGGCCGAGCAGCCGCTCGCCGAACAAGACGATAGCCCGGCCGACGATATTGGCGGTCAGGAAACCGATCAGGGTGATCAGGATCAAGGCGACGATCAGCCCGAATCCCGGAACCGGCGCCGGCAGATAGCTATCGGGGTTGTAACGCGCCGGAATATAGGGTTTCACCCAGGAATCGACCCAGCCGATGAACGACCAGGCGATGTAGGCGGTGATCGCCAGCGGCGCGCAGACGACAAAGCCTGTCAGAAAGTAATTCCGCAGCCGGGTCATGCCTGAGGTCTTGGAAGCATCGGACATGGTTCACCGCAGCGCTGATTGCGGCGCGACATTAATGAACCGCATCCGGCTTTGGAACTGCGAATTTTTCAAACCACGCCTATTCCACCGTCACCGATTTCGCCAGGTTGCGCGGCTGGTCGACGTCGGTGCCCATGAACACCGCGGTGAAATAGGCCAGCATCTGGATCGGCAGCGCGTAGATGATCGGCGAGATGATTTCCGGCACGTCCGGCAGCACGATCGTCTCCATCGTCTTCACCGTGGCGTGCGCGGCACCCTTGCTGTCGGTGATCAGGATGATCTTGCCGCCGCGCGCCGCCACTTCCTGCATGTTCGACACGGTTTTTTCAAAAATCCGGTCATGCGGGGCAATGACGATCACCGGCATGTTCTCGTCGATCAGCGCGATCGGCCCGTGCTTCAGCTCGCCGGCAGCATAGCCCTCGGCATGGATATAGGAGATTTCCTTGAGCTTCAGCGCGCCTTCCATGGCCAGCGGGAAATTGGTATCGCGGCCAAGATAAAGCACGTTCTTGTAGTGCGAGAGGTCGCGCGCGACCTTTTCGATCTGGCCGTCGAGCTTCAGGACCTGGTTGGCATAGCGCGGCGCTTCCGACAGTTGGCGGACCAGCGTCGTTTCCTGTTCCTGCGAAATCGTTCCGCGCGCCACGCCGGCCCGCACGGCAAGCGAGGCCAGCACCGACAATTGACAGGTGAAGGCCTTGGTCGAGGCGACGCCGATCTCCGGTCCGGCCAGCGTCGGCAGGATGACGTCGGATTCGCGCGCCATCGTCGATTCGCGGACATTGACGACCGCGCCGATCTTCATGCCCGCCTTGCGGCAATAGCGCAGCGAGGCCAGCGTGTCGGCGGTCTCGCCCGATTGCGAGATGAAGAAGGCGGCGTCTGTCTTCGACAGCGGCATTTCACGGTAACGGAATTCCGAAGCGACATCGATGTCGACCGGCAGACGCGCATAGCGCTCGAACCAGTATTTGCTGATCAGGCCGGCCAGATAGGCAGTGCCGCAGGCCGAAATCGCCAGCCGGTCGATTTTGGCGAAATCGAACGGCAGGTCGAGCGGCTTCGAGACGCCGCCAACGAAATCCACATAATGCGCCAGCGTGTGCGAGATCACCTCGGGCTGTTCATGGATTTCCTTCTCCATGAAATGGCGCCGGTTGCCCTTGTCGACCATGAAGCTGGTGCTGAGCGACTGCTGGCGCTTGCGGTCGACCTTGTTGCCGTCCATGTCGAAGATGGCGACGTCGTTGCGGCGCACCACCGCCCAGTCGCCATCCTCCAGATAGGTGATCGAATTGGTGAAGGGGGCAAGCGCGATGGCGTCGGAGCCCAAAAACATCTCGCCATCGCCATGGCCTACGGCCAGCGGCGGGCCGTTGCGCGCGCCAACGATGAGATCCTCGTCGCCCCTGAACATGATGGCCAGCGCAAAGGCGCCTTCCAGCCGCTTCAGCGCCTGGTGCGCGGCCTCGACCGGCTGCAGGCCCCTGGCCAGTTCGCGCCCGACCAGATGTGCGACGACCTCGGTATCGGTCTGCGATGAAAATGTGTAGCCGTCGCGCATCAGTTCGTCGCGCAGTTCGGCGAAATTCTCGATGATGCCGTTGTGGACGATGGCGACGCCGTCGGAAAAATGCGGATGCGCATTGGTCTCGTTGGGCACGCCGTGCGTCGCCCAGCGCGTGTGGCCGATGCCGATCATGCCGTCGAGCGGTTCGTCCTTCAGCCGGCGTTCGAGATTGATCAGCTTGCCCTCGGCGCGGCGACGCGCCAGCTGGCCGTGCTCGACGGTGGCGACGCCGGCCGAATCATAACCGCGATATTCGAGCCTTTTCAGCGCATCGACGATGAGCGGCGCGACCGGCGAGTGGCTGACAATTCCGACGATACCGCACATAGACGTTGCCCCGATTCCGGCATGAAAACCCGGCGCCATTTAGGGTTGGCCGGGCTGCCGCGAAAATCACATTGCGTTTCGTTCCGTATCAGCCGGAACGGTTCTGCACAGATGCACCATGACAGGGCGCTCTTGCAATCCGGTTACCGCAGCCAGGCTAGCCTTTTTTCCGGGCAGCCGCAGCCGCAGCAAAACGCTCGCGCAATTCCTTGCCCTTGCCGGGCAGCGTCCTCTGGCGGGCGCGGCCGAAGGCGAGCGCATCGTCGGGCACGCTTTCGGTGATCACGCTGCCCGAAGCGATGTAGCCGCCCTTGCCGATTGCAACAGGCGCCACCAGCGACGAATTCGAGCCGACGAAAGCGCCCTCGCCGATATCGGTGAAGAACTTCGAGTAGCCGTCATAATTGCAGGTGATGGTTCCAGCGCCGATATTGGCGCCGGCGCCGACGCGGGCATCGCCGATATAGGTCAGGTGATTGACCTTGGCGCCCTCCTCGACCGTCGCCTGCTTGACCTCGCAGAAATTGCCGACCTTGGCTTTTTGCCGGAGATCGGCGCCCGGCCGCAGCCGCGCAAACGGACCAACATCGCAATTCGAAGCGATCGTGGCGCCTTCAATATGACTGAAGGCATGGATCTTGGCGCCAGTGGCGATTGTCACGCCCGGCCCAAACCAGACATTGGGCTCGACGATCGTATCGGCACCGATCTCGGTATCGTGCGAAAAGAAGACGGTTTCCGGCGCGATCAATGTGACGCCGGAGAGCATGGCTTCGCGCCGCCGGCGCGTCTGCCAGATGCCTTCCGCCGCAGCCAGTTCGGCACGGTTGTTGATGCCGAGCACATTCTCGAAGCCGGCTTCTGCAGCAACGACGTCAAAACCCTGCCCGCCGGCGATCTCGACGATGTCGGTGAGATAGTATTCGCCCTTGGCGTTGTTGTTGCCGACTTGATCGAGCAGCGTCAGCGCGTGCTTGCCGGCAACCGCCATCAGACCGCCATTGCAGAAGGTGATTTTCTTCTCCTCGTCGGTGCAGTCCTTTTCCTCGCGGATGGCGATGAGCTTGCCGCCTTTTTCGATCAGCCGGCCATAGCCGGACGGATTTGACGTGCGGAAGCCGACCACAACGACGGCAGCGCCTTCGGCCAGTTTCAGACGCGCAGCACTCAGCACCTCCGGGTCGATCAGCGGCGTGTCGCCGAACATCACGAGGATGTCGTCGTAACCTTTTGAGATCGCGTCGCGGGCCGCCAGAACGGCATGCGCCGTGCCGAGCCGCTTGTCCTGGACGAAGGTCTCCGCCCTCGGCGCGAATTTTTGCGTGGCCTTGCGCATCTCGTCCGCGCCATGGCCGATCACCAGCGCCAGATCGCCGCTACCTGCGGCTTCAGCAGCCCTCACGACATGGGCGACCATCGGCAGGCCGGCGATTGGGTGCAGCACTTTTGGCACGGCGCTTTTCATGCGCGTGCCCTCGCCGGCGGCGAGGATGACGGACAGGCAGGTTCTCTGGCTCATGGAATGCGACCGTATGAAGAGGGTTTGGAATCAAGGCATGTCTAGCCCAGAATTTCACTAGCATTTGGCGCCATGCTGCACCAATGCGGTTAAATTCCGGTGAGGTGGTCGAGCAACTGACTTTTGATCAGTAGGTCTAGGCGGGCGATCAGGTGGTTACCCTACATCTCCGGTTTCAGCTTTTGCAGCGGCTGCAGCCGCCAAGCCTTGGCGTTTGCGCGGAAATTGGCATCGGAGATGGAATGAATTCAAACAGCCACCCTGCACGACTTACGCTCCTTACGTGGAAGCATGGGCAATGATCTGGCCATTTCCTGCCAGTGATAGGTCTTTTCCGTTATATTAGCATCTGATACGTTCGCTCGGGGGGAGTTGTTCCTGCCATGCGCAGCGTTCGTTTTATCCTCATCTTATTGTTTACAGCTGTTTCGGCGGATGCGCTCGCAGATAGGCGCGTTGCGCTGGTGATGGGTAATTCGGCGTACCAAAACGTACACGGACTTCCTAACCCCACGAACGATGCCAGCGACATGACCGCCAAATTGAAAGATTTGGGCTTCGAGGTAGTGACCGGTCTGGATCTCGATTTGGCCAGGATGCGTGTCACGATACGGAACTTTATCAAGAAGCTCGATAGGGCGGACATTGCGCTGTTCTATTATTCCGGGCATGGCCTGCAGGTTAACGGCAACAATTATATGGCGCCTGTGGATGCTCACCTGTCGTCCTATGACGACCTCGATTTCGAGACACTGCCGGTGGACCTTGTTCTTGCGGCGATGGAGCGCGCTTCTAAGGTCAATCTTGTCTTCCTCGATGCCTGCCGGGACAACCCGCTCGCCGAGAATCTTGCCCGGTCGATGGGAACACGATCCGGTTCTGTGGGTCGGGGTCTAGCCAAGCTTGGCAGCGGTGTCGGTTCTCTCATCGCATTCGCAACGCAGCCGGGCAACGTGGCATTCGACGGGTCAGGTAGAAACTCCCCCTTCACAACTGCATTGCTCAGGCACCTCGGCACGCCGGGGCAGGATATCACCCGCGACCTCGTTCATGTGCGACGAGATGTGCTCGAAGCGACGTATGGAAAGCAAGTTCCATGGGACAATTCCTCGCTCACGGGCGATGTGGTGTTGAATCCTCTCCCGATTCAGGAGCCGAAGGCGGAATCCGCCCGCACGCCGGTACCAGTCGGGCCTGACAATGCGGTTGAGATCGCTTATTGGGAAACGATCAAGGACTCGGCGGACAAGAGTTTCTTTCAAGCGTACCTACAGCAATATCCGAATGGCGCGTTTGTAGCCCTAGCCAAGTTAAAGATCGACGCAATAAACAGTCGGGTCGATTTGCAACGGCAGGCGACTGAACGACAAAAGGCAGAACAAGATCGCGTGCAAGGGAGGCCTGTCGCAAAGGCTTCAGACGACGTCAAGACCGTCGCCAGGCTTGAACATCCCAATCCGGAAGTCCAACCGGAGAGGTCTTCAGTAGATTCTGATGGCTCCGGCGAACTTGCTCTTTCCACCCAGAGGGAGTTGGCCCGAATCGGATGCCTTACTGGCCAGGTCGACGGAAAATGGGGTTCCGCCAGCCAGAAAGCTTTGAACGACTATGCGAAGCGGCAAGGGATTAAGCTCGCGTCGGTCGAGCCGACGGGCTACCTTCTAAAAGGGCTGAAAGCAATTCGGGCTAGGGTCTGCCCCCTTCTTTGTGCTGACGGAATGGAGGCACGAGAGGGTCGTTGCACGGGTGCAGGGTCTGCCGGTTTAAGTGCTTTCGACGGAAGATGGGCTTTGACGAGACGTGCCACCAATTCGTTGTGCGGGTGGCGGGAGATTACAGCAAATGTTTCGATCAAAAGCGGTAAGATTTCTGCCCCAAAGTGGGAAGGAAAAATCGCGAGCGATGGCACCTTAAGAATAATACATCGCTTTGTTCACGAGGGGAAAAAAGAAAGCAATATTTTAAACGGAAAGATAAACGGTAACAGAGGTAAAGGTAAATTCTACCATGTAGGCGGAGAGTGTGCAGGCGTTGTTGAAATAGACAAAATGGCACCAATTCAGTAGCAGTATCTTTGTCGCAGATTGAGTATAGGTCAAATTCTGTGGGCCAGCATGGGTTTGCGGGTACAGACCTACCCCAACTGCCCCAGCACCGGGAAATTCTCCAGCAGCCAGTAGGATGCAGCCTGCACGCCGCCGGTCAGAAAAAGCACGCCCGCGACGACCAGCAGCGCGCCCATTGCCTTTTCGACGCGGCCGAGATGGACGCGGAATTTTGCGAGAAAGCGCATGAAGGCGCCGGAAAACAGCGCCGCGACCAGGAACGGTATGCCGAGGCCAAGCGAATAGGCGGCAAGCAGAGCCGCGCCCTCGCCGACCGTCTCGCGGCCGCCGGCCAGCGTCAGGATCGGCCCCAGCACCGGTCCGATGCAGGGTGTCCAGCCGAAGGCGAAGGCCAGTCCCATGACATAGGCGGCAACGATACTGGCCGGCTTGCCCTGCGACTGGAAGCGCGCCTCGCGCGACAGCATCGGGATGCGCAATATGCCGAGAAAGTTCAGACCCATCAGGATGATCAGCACGCCAGCCGCCATCCCCAGCGGCTCCTGCCAGACGCGCAGCAGCCGGCCAATGGTCGAGGCGCCGGCGCCCAGCGCCACGAAGACGGTCGAGAAGCCGAGAACAAAGGCGATCGAGGCAAAAAGCAGCGCGCCGCGTGCGTCGGCCTTGGCGGTGACGCCGGCATTGCCGCGGAAATCATCGACCGACACGCCGGCCATATAGCAGAGATAGGGCGGCACCAGCGGCAGCACGCAAGGCGACAGGAACGAGATCGCCCCCGCCCCGACCGCGCTGACATAGCCGATATCCAACGCCATTCCCGAACTCCTGATGGTTTGCGCTGCCATATAGCCGCGACCGCGCCGATCCGCCAATCACCATCGCGTGGCAAGTCGCAGACGGCCGCTTGCCACGCCTGTCTCGCCCGTCAACGTCGCATCATGCCGCCCGTCTCTTCAAACCAGGGCTGGCGCGTGATCGATGTTTCTCTTATATCGGCGGAAGTATTTGTCCCGTTCTCCCGGATTCATTGCCGGTTTGTCCAACGATCAGGGCAGCCGCTCTCCCTATCCAGGATAGCGGATATCACATGACGCATCCCTAGGTTGCGCGCTCAAAGCAGGACTGCATTTTGGGCGCTTCCCCTTGACCGGATGCAAAAGCACGGCCATGTGAGCGACAATTATACGAGATTTCGTCGCGCGCAGCGGAATTCTTCTGCCGCACCACAGCTGATATGAGACCTCATGGACGTCGTCGTCGTCGAATCGCCGGCCAAAGCGAAGACAATCAACAAGTACCTCGGAAAGAACTACAAGGTCCTGGCCTCGTTCGGCCACGTCCGCGATCTGCCGGCCAAGGATGGCTCGGTGCGTCCGGACGAGGATTTTGCCATGTCCTGGGCTGTCGACACCGCCTCGAGCAAACGTCTTGCCGACATCGCCAAGGCGGTCAAGGACGCCGACGGCCTGATCCTCGCCACCGACCCGGATCGCGAGGGCGAAGCCATTTCCTGGCATGTTCTGGAAGTGCTGAAGCAGAAGCGCGCGCTGAAGGACAAGCCGGTCAGCCGCGTCGTCTTCAACGCCATCACCAAATCGTCGGTGCTGGAAGCGATGGCCAATCCGCGCCAGATCGATGCGCCGCTGGTCGACGCCTATCTCGCCCGCCGCGCGCTCGACTATCTCGTCGGCTTCACGCTGTCGCCCGTGCTGTGGCGCAAGCTGCCGGGCGCCCGCTCCGCCGGCCGCGTCCAGTCGGTGGCACTGCGCCTCGTCTGCGACCGCGAATTGGAAATCGAGCGCTTCATCCGCGAGGAATACTGGCAGATCGCCGCCATTCTCGGCACGCCGCGCAAGGATAATTTCGAGGCGCGGCTGACCGCCTTCGATCGCAAAAAACTGCAAAAGCTCGACATTTCGAACAAGGCGCAGGCCGACGACATCAAGGCGATGCTGGATGGCGCGACCTTCAAGGCGCTGTCGGTCGAAGCCAAGCCGACCAGGCGCAATCCAGGCCCGCCCTTCACCACCTCGACGCTGCAGCAGGCCGCCTCCTCGCGCCTCGGTTTTTCGGCAAGCCGCACCATGCAGGTGGCGCAGCGGCTCTATGAAGGCATGGACATCGGCGGCGAGACCACCGGCCTGATCACCTATATGCGAACCGACGGCGTGCAGATGGCGCCCGAGGCGATATCAGCCGCGCGCGATGCGATCGCAAAAGAGTTCGGCCCAAAATACCTGCCCGAAAAGCCGCGCAACTACACCACCAAGGCCAAGAACGCCCAGGAAGCGCACGAAGCCATCCGCCCGACCGACTTCATGCGCACGCCGGCTTCGGTCAGGCAATATCTCGATGCCGACCAGGCGCGGCTTTACGAGATTGTCTGGAAACGCGCCATCGCCAGCCAGATGCAGCCAGCCGAGATCGAGCGCACCACGGTCGAAATCGAGGCGGTCAACGGCGCCCGCAGCGCGGAGCTTCGCGCCGTCGGTTCGGTCGTTCGCTTCGATGGCTTCATTGCCGCCTATACCGACCAGAAGGACGAGGATGCGGAAGACGAGGAAGACCGCCGTCTGCCCGAGATCCGTGCCGGCGAACAGCTCGACCGCGAGGCCATCAACGCCACCCAGCACACCACCGAACCGCCGCCGCGCTATTCGGAAGCCTCGCTGATCAAGAAGCTGGAAGAGCTCGGCATCGGCCGGCCGTCGACCTACACGGCGATCCTGAAGACGCTGGAGGACCGCGACTACGTCAGCATGGACAAGCGCAAGCTGTTGCCGCAGGCCAAGGGCCGACTGTTGTCGGCCTTCCTCGAGAGCTTCTTCGAGCGCTATGTCGAATATGACTTCACCGCCTCGCTGGAGGAAAAACTCGACGAGATTTCCGACGGCAAGCTCGCCTGGAAGGATGTGCTGCGCGATTTCTGGAAGGATTTTTCAGGCGCCGTCGCCGACATCAAGGAATTGCGCGTCACCGACGTGCTCGACGCCCTCAACGAGGAACTGGCGCCTCTGGTGTTTCCCGCACGGGAAGACGGTTCAAATCCGCGGATCTGCCCGAAATGCGGCACCGGCAACCTGTCGCTGAAGCTCGGCAAATTCGGCGCCTTTGTCGGCTGCTCGAACTATCCCGAATGCTCCTTCACCCGCCAGCTCGGCGACGCCGCCAACCCCAATGCCGAAAACGGCAATGGCGAGGATGGCACCAAGGTGCTGGGCAAGGACCCCTACACAGCGGAGGAAATCACGCTGCGCAGTGGTCGTTTCGGGCCCTATGTCCAGCGCGGCGACGGCAAGGAAGCCAAGCGCTCCAGCCTGCCCAAGGGCTGGACCGTCGATTCGATCGACCACGAAAAAGCCCTCGCCCTGCTGTCGCTGCCGCGCGACGTCGGCAAGCATCCGGAATCCGGCAAGATGATCTCGGCCGGGCTGGGGCGCTACGGTCCGTTCGTGCTGCATGACGGCACCTACGCCAATCTCGACAACATCGAGGACGTGTTCTCGATCGGTCTCAACCGCGCCGTGTCGGTGATCGCCGAGAAGCAGTTGAAAGGCCCCGGCGGTCGCAATGGCGGCACGCCCGCCGCCTTGAAGGAACTTGGCGAGCATCCGGCGGGCGGCGGCAAGATCGTCGTGCGTGACGGCAAATACGGGCCTTATGTTAATTTCGGCAAGGTCAATGCGACGCTGCCGAAGGGCAAGGACCCGCAGTCGGTGACGATCGAAGACGCGGTGGCGCTGATTGCCGAAAAGGAAGCCAAGGGCGGCAATGGCGGCAGAAAGCCCTTCCGCAAAGCGGCCGCACCTGCCAAAAAGCCTGCGGCCAAAAAACCGGCGGCCCAAAAAATGGCGGCCAAGAAAGTGGCCAACAAAAAGGGATAGTGCATCGTGGCGCGCAGGGTATCCGGAAGAAGTCATGGCGATCTGCGCACCGCCGACACCCGGGCCAAGGTCAAGGATGATTACCGGCCGTCCCGCGACGAAATCCTACGCTATATCGCCGAAAATCCGGATCGCTCAGGCAAACGCGACATCGCCAAGGCGTTCGCACTGCGCGGCGAGGACCGTATCTGGCTGAAGGACGTTTTGCGCGACTTGCAGGATGAAGGCCTGCTGACCAAGGAGCGCAAGCGGCTCGCCCGCGTCGGCTCCCTCGCCCATGTCGCCGTGCTCGACATCTTTGGCCGCGATGCCGACGGCGTGCTTTTGGCGCACCCAACCGAAGCGGTGGGCAACGGCGAGCCTCCTGTCATAGCGATACGCGTGTCGCGCGGCGGCGGCGGCCCGACACCGGGCATTGGCGACCGCGTGCTGGCCAAGACCTTTCCAACCGATGATGCGACCGGCCCTGCCTATACCGGGCGGGTGATGAAGATCTTCGAGAAGCGCACCGATGCTGTTCTCGGCGTTTTTCGCGTGCTGCAGGACGGTACCTTCCGCATCGAGCCTGTCGAAAGGCGCCAGCCGGAGCTGGTCGTCGACAAGGAATTCCAGAACGGCGCCAAGAACGGCGATCTGGTCGAGGTCGAGCCGGCGCGGGCCTCCCGCTACGGGCTGCCCAGGGCCAAGGTGCTGGCGGTGCTGGGTTCGCTGACCAGCGAAAAGGCGGTCTCGATGATCGCCATCCACGCGCACGACATTCCGCATATTTTCCCGGCAGACGTCATCGCCGAGGCGGAGGCGGTCAAACCGGCGACGCTGGCCGGCCGTGAAGACTGGCGCGACCTGCCGCTGATCACCATCGATCCGGCCGACGCCAAGGACCATGACGACGCCGTGTTCGCGACAGCAGATCCAGACGAGAAGAACCCCGGCGGCGTGGTCGTTACCGTGGCGATTGCCGATGTCGCCGCTTACGTGCGCTATGGCACCGCGCTCGACCGCGAGGCGCTGAAGCGCGGCAATTCGGTCTATTTCCCGGATCGCGTCGTGCCGATGCTGCCGGAGCGCATCTCCAACGACCTTTGTTCGCTGCGCGAAGGCCAGGACCGCCCGGCGCTGGCGGTCCGCATGACCTTTTCGGCCGATGGCCGCAAGCTCAGGCATTCGTTCCACCGCATCATGATGAAATCGGCGGCAAAACTCGCCTATCGCCAGGCGCAGGCCGCGATCGACGGCGCGCCGGACGACAAGACCGGCCCGATCCTCGACACCGTGATGAAGCCGCTGTGGGACGCTTATGCCGTGGTGAAGCGCGGTCGTGAGACGCGCCAGCCGCTCGAACTCGAACTGCCGGAGCGGAAAATCCTGCTCAAGGAGGACGGCACCGTCGACCGCGTCGTCGTGCCGGAGCGGCTCGACGCGCACAAGCTGATCGAAGAATTCATGATCCAGGCCAATGTCGCGGCGGCCGAGACGCTGGAGGCGAAACGACAGGCGCTGGTCTACCGCATCCATGACGCACCTTCGCTGGCCAAGCAGGAATCGCTGCGTGAATTCCTGCAGACGCTTGGCCTTTCGCTGGCGCGCGGCGCCCAGATGCGGCCAAACCAGTTCAACGGCATCCTGGATCGCGTCCGCGGCGCCGACCATGAGGGGCTGGTCAACGAGGTGGTGCTGCGCACGCAGATGCAGGCCGAATATTCGCCAAGCAATATCGGTCATTTCGGCCTTAACCTGAAACGCTATGCGCACTTCACCTCGCCGATCCGCAGATATGCCGACCTGATCGTGCATCGCGGGCTGATTGCCGCGCTCGGCTTCGGTGCAGGCGGACTGACGCAGGATGAAGCGGAGCGGCTGGAAGAAGTTTCTGCGCTGATCTCAGCCACCGAGCGCCGCGCCATGGCCGCCGAGCGCGACACGGTCGACCGGCTGATCGCCGCCTATCTGGCAGAGCGTGTCGACGATCGCTTCGATGCACGCATTTCGGGCGTCACCAAATCGGGACTATTTGTCCAATTGCCGCAGTATGGCGCAGATGGTTTCATTCCGGTGTCAAGTCTGGGCGGCAATTACTATATATACGACGAAACTGCCCGATCGCTTTTCGGAGAACGCACCGGCAAGGGCTATCAGCTTGCCGACCGCGTCGAGGTTCGCCTGATCGAGGTGGCGCCTATGGCCGGCGCGATGCGTTTCGAGATGCTGACCGACCCAAAGCCGCTGCCCGGCTCCAAACGGTCGTTTCACAAGGCCAAGGGCCGCGCCCGTGCGTCGCAATCGCGTCCAGGCTCGCGCGGCAGGAGACGGTAATGCCAAGCGATCTGAAAAAGAACGAACAGGTTTTCGGCGGCCAACAGCACTCGGGCCGGATCGCCCGCCCGCTGTGGACGGCGATGAAGCGTGGCGCGCTTGGCCGTTGCCCGCATTGCGGCGAGGGAAAGCTGTTTCGTGCCTTCGTCAAGACCGTCGACAAATGCGATCATTGCGGTGAGGCGCTTCATCACCACCGCGCCGACGACCTGCCGGCCTACCTGGTGGTGGCCATCGTCGGCCACATCGTGCTCGGCGCCTTCATGGGTGTCGAAGCGGCCTCCACTCTGTCCACATGGCAGCACGTCGCCATCTGGGTGCCGCTGACCATCCTCATGGCGATCGTCTTGCTGCAGCCGGTCAAGGGCGCCGTCATCGGCCTGCAATGGGCGTTCTATATGCACGGCTTCGGCGGGGAAGAAGATCAGATCGAGTCGCATCCCGAGGCTTGAAACCGAGGCTGGCGCAAATCGGCATGGCTGGACGCCACTTTCGCATCGAAGAAGATTCCGCTAGGTCGTGCGCATGGACGTTATGACCAAGGCGGAAGTCGACAAGGTTGAGCCGATCGCGCTCGACGCCAGGCCTATACGCCCGCGCGACGCCGCGACGCTGATCCTGCTCGACCGCAAGGGCGCCGAGTTCCTGGTGCTGATGGGCAGGCGCCACGCCCGTCACGCCTTCATGCCGGGGAAATTCGTCTTTCCCGGTGGCCGCACCGATCCGGCCGACAGCCGAATTCCCGTTGCTACAGCGCTGCACCCTGAGGAACAGGCGAGGCTGACCGCCGGCGTCGGCCGCACCAGCCCGGCCCGTGCCCGCGCCATCGCCCTGTCGGCGATTCGCGAGACCTATGAAGAAGCCGGCCTGCTGATCGGCCAGAAGGGCGCCTTCGCCACGACCAGGCGCGATTGGCAGGGTTTTGCCGAGCACGGCGTAAGGCCGTCGCTGGAAGCGCTACGCTTCATTGCGCGCGCCATCACCCCGCCGAACCGGGTGCGGCGCTTCGACACGCGCTTCTTCAGCGCCTGGCGCGAAGACGTCGCCGTGGAGCTGCCGGACGGCGGTCCGACCAACGAGCTGGAGGAACTGGTCTGGCTGCCGCTCGCCAAGGCCAGAGAAGCTGATGTGCCCGACATCACCAAGGCTATCCTGGGGGAGCTGGAAAAGCGACTCGTCGACGATCCGCTGCTGCGCCCCGGTGGTTCCGTGCCGTTCTACCGGCTTGTCGGCAATCGCTTCGTTCGCGAAATTCTGTAGAACATAGAGCATTCACATCCCATGACAGTCGATACCCAGCAAGAGGTCGAAGAACGCGTCCATTGGCTGCCAATGATCGCGGCGATCTCGTCGATCAGCGTCGTCGGCATCGCCATCGGCCTCGGCATGCCGCTGCTCAGCGTCATTCTCGAAACGCGTGGCCATTCGGCGTCGATGATCGGCTTCAACACCGCTGTCGCCGGCCTGGCCTCGATCGCCGGCGCACCGCTCGCCACCCCGCTGGCGATGCGGTTCGGCGTCGCCAGGACGATGCTCGCCATGATCGCCACCGGAGTGCTGGCCTTTGTCGGCTTCCATTTCGCACCGGACTTCTGGATGTGGTTTCCGCTGCGCGTCCTGCTGCACATCGCGCTGACGGTGCTTTTCATCCTGTCGGAATTCTGGATCAGCACGTCGGCGCCGCCGCACCGGCGCGGTCTCGTCCTCGGCATCTACGCCACCGTGCTGTCGCTCGGCTTTGCCGCCGGGCCGTGGCTGTTCGCCCAACTCGGCAGCGCCGGCTTCCTGCCCTTCGGCGTCATCATGGCGCTGGTGACGCTGGCCGCCATTCCAGTTCTGGCGGCACGCAACGAGAGCCCGACGATCGTCTCCAACGGCGAAACCAGCAACTTCCTGCGCTACATCTGGCTGGTGCCGACGGCGACCGCTGCGGTGCTGGTGTTCGGCGCGGTCGAGACCGGTGGCTTTGCGCTGTTTCCCGTCTATGGCAACCGCATCGGCTACTCAGAGGCCGATGCCGCCCTCCTGCTCACCATGATCGGCCTCGGCAACGTGCTGTTGCAGATCCCGCTCGGCATGATCAGCGACCGTGTCAGCGACCGCCGTTATCTGCTTCTGGCCTGTGCAACCATCGGGCTTGCCGGCACCATCTTCATGCCGCACTTCGCGCAGAACTGGCATCTGATGGCGGCGCTTCTGTTCGTCTGGGGCGGCGTCGTCGCGGCCATGTACACGATCGGCCTGGCCCATCTCGGCTCGCAGCTTTCCGGCCACGACCTGGCCTCGGCCAACGCTGCCTTCGTGCTCTGCTACGGTGTCGGCATGGTGCTCGGCCCGCAGGCGATCGGCATCGGCATGGACCTTTTCGGCCCCTCCGGTTTCGGCTGGGCGCTCGGCTTGTTCTTCGCCTTCTATATCGCGCTGGTCGGCGCCAGGCTTATCCGAAAAATCCTGTAGAAAGACCCGATCGATGCCTCAGGTGGCGCAAGGCTGCTGACATAACCGTGTCAGCAGCACCTGGGTAGATTGTCAGCAACACGCCACGAATTTGAGGATGCCGCCATGATCGACTCCGGGTTTGAAACGAAATCGCTGCGGATGGAATTGCTGCTGCTTGTGACCTTCCAGGCGCCGGCTTCCGATGTCGACCGTATCATGGAAGCGGTGGTCGCGATCGCCCCGCTCACCATGGGCAAATACGACAGCAATGCCTACCAGTCGGCGCACGGCATCGAGCGCTACCGGGCGCTCGAAGGTGCTGCTGCCGGCGCCGAGACCGAATTGCGCCGACGGCATGGCACGGTGGAAGTGTCGTTCGAACTGCCCGACGACCAGGCGTTGGCCGCCCGCATCGTCGAGGCGATCTTCCAGGTCCACACCTATCAGGAGCCGGTGATCCGCATCCAGCCGATCCTCGCCAGCCGCTCCAAGGGATTGGACGACCGCTCGAACCCGAACCGCTGGTGGAACACCACGGGAGACTGGAAGAAGGCCGCCCCAGTTAAAGAAGATGCGTAGAATCGCAAGCGGCCGGATGAGGGGTGCTCCAGCTTGGCACTGGCGGCACTCTGTCCAACACCTCTCTTCCGTCTCGGCGCTACGCGCCGATCCACCTTCTCCAACAAGGGGAGAAGGAAGAGGTCGCCTCACAGGGTTGACTTTCCGGGCGCGTTGTTTATGTGTCGCGCCAAGTTTCCCGCGTCCGGGTGTTTTCCCGTGCTCCAGCGGCCAAGACTCCACGAACATAATGGACTGATACAATGGCCAAAGCCGCAAACATCAAGATCAAGCTTCTGTCGACCGCCGACACCGGTTTCTTCTACGTCACCAGCAAGAACAGCCGCACCAAGACCGACAAGCTGTCGTTCCGCAAATACGATCCGGTCGCCAAGAAGCACGTCGAGTTCAAGGAAACCAAGATCAAGTAATCTGCTTTCCTGCCTAGACAAAAACGCCGCCCCGTGGGCGGCTTTTTTGTTTTCAACGCTCGAAAAGTCCAGCATTTCCAATGCTTGGCGCAGAGACTTGATGTCATTTTGAGGTTTGGGGGCCGGCCGGCGTTTGGCAGCGGTACGAGGAGGCCACTATGTGCCAGCGCCGGCCGGCCGACCCCACGGACCCAGGAGATGCGGCGGACCTGAATCATGGGGTATTCTTCGGATCGATCCGGCGATCTACCCCGGCGCCGATCCCGTCATTGGCCTGCACATTTGCGCAACAGCCTGTGAAAATCAACAATTTCTTAACCAAGCCCCGGCGAATCGCTTGCGTTAAGGTAAATTCCTAACCCTGTCACATTGACAGGATAATCAGACTTTTACGCCGCCTTGGCGACGACCCGGTTGCGGCCGGCGCTCTTGGCTTCGTAGAGCGCGAGGTCGGCCCGCTTCATCAGCCCGGCAACCGAGTCGACACCCTTCAGCACCGACGACACGCCGACGCTGACGGTAACCTCGATCGTCTTGCCGTCCTGACCGACGGCAAACGGCATCTGGGCGATTTCGGCGCGAATCCGCTCCGCCACCTTTTCGGCGACGGCGCCGTCCGTGTCCGGCATCACCACGACGAACTCCTCGCCACCGAAGCGGCAGGCGAGATCGATGCCGCGCACATTCTTGCGCAGCCGCCGCGCGAATTCGCGCAGCACCTCGTCGCCGCCGTCATGGCCATGCGTGTCGTTGACGGTCTTGAAGCGGTCGAGATCGGTGATCATAACCGACAGCGGCCGCCGCCGCGCCACGGCGCGGTCGAACAGTGTCTGCAGATGGCTGTCGAGGTAACGGCGATTGTGCAATCCCGTCAGCGGGTCGGTCACCGCCATCTCGATGGTCTGGGTGACGCTGGCGCGCAACTGGTCGTTGTAGCGCTTGCGGCGCACCTGCGTGCGCAGCCGCGCGGTCAATTCATGCTGGTCGATCGGACGCATCAGATAATCGTTGATGCCAAGCTCGAGGCCGCGGACGATGCGTCCCTCCTCACCCTGCTCCGCCAGAAGGATGATCGGCACGAAACGGGTGCGATCGAGCGAACGCAGTTGCGAGCAGAGCCTGAGCGGATCGAAATCGGCAAAACCCGTCGAGATCATCACGCATTCATAGGGCGTCTCGGCGGCCTGGAAGAAGCCCGCATGCGGATCGGTGGCGATGTCGAGGTCGGCGCTGCTGCGCAGCATCTTCTGGACGCGCTCAATGGAGGATTTGCGCTCGTCGATCAGCAGAACCTTCGGCGTGGTGTCCGCGGACGCGAAGTTGCGGCTCAACAGCTCCTCAATGCCGATATTGCGCGTGGTCGAGGCGCGCAGGCGCAGCTCATCGGTCAAAGTCTTCAGCCGGACCAGGCTTTTGACGCGGGTCATCAATTGCAGATCGTTGACCGGCTTGGTCAGAAAATCGTCCGCACCGGCCTCGAGGCCGCGCACCCGGTCCGAAACCTGGTCGAGCGCGGTGATCATGACAACCGGGATGTGCGACGTCGCCGGATCGCTCTTCAGCCGGCGGCAGACTTCGAACCCGTCCATGTCAGGCATCATCACGTCGAGCAATACGACATCGACCTTGCCGTTTTCACAGGTCTCGATCGCGTCCGGCCCGTTGGTGGCGGTCAGCACCTCGAAATATTCGGCAAGCAGCCGGACCTCGAGCAGCCTGACATTGGCAGGGATGTCGTCGACGACGAGGATCCGTGCAGTCATCTCATAAAGCTCCGGCTCGGCTGGAAGGGCGCATCAGGCGTCGCCCAGGTAGGATTTGATGGTTTCGATGAAACGCGGCACCGAGATCGGCTTGGAAATATAGGCTTCGCAGCCACCCTGGCGGATACGCTCCTCATCGCCTTTCATCGCGAATGCGGTGACGGCAATGACCGGGATAACATGGAGGTCGTCGTCCTCCTTCAGCCATTTGGTCACTTCCAGCCCCGACACTTCGGGCAGCTGGATGTCCATCAAAATGAGGTCCGGCTTGTGCAGTCGCGCCAGATCCAGCGCTTCCAGACCGTTGCGCGTGCGTACCGTCTCGTAACCGCTCGCTTCAATGAGGTCGCGAAAGAGCTTCATGTTGAGCTCGTTGTCCTCGACGATCATGACCTTCTTAGGCATCAAATTCCCGTCCCGGCCTGCCTTCCGCTCGAAGGATGCCGCCATGCGCCCTCGCCGGTACGCACCAAACCCTGCTCAACTCTACCGCGAGATAATTGACGAAACGGAAACCGGCTGCCGGAAAAGCTTCGGATTTCACCGCGAACTCCGCATTGCAGAGACAGATGGCTTGCCGCAGGCGACGCTTGCGATTACTGCCAAAAACAGACTCATTCAACCCACAAGAAGGTAGTGATGGCAAACCCAGGGTCAATGCGCGAGGAAGCGGAAACCATTGCCGTGAAGGCATTGGGCTTCGTCGCCGCCGATCCGGAACTTCTGCCCCGCTTCCTGGCGATCACCGGCATCGAGGCGCATTCGATCCGCCAGGCCGCCGGCGAGCCGGGATTCCTGGCCGGCGTGCTGCAGTTCATCCTCGCCCACGAGCCGACGCTCATGCGGTTCGCGGCGGAAACCGGCACGCCGCCGGCTTCCGTCGGCAGGGCGCTGCGGGCGCTGCCGCTTGGCGACGACGATCATGAGCATTCGATATAAGCAACGACCGGATCGCGAAAACGCCTACGGCGTCGTTTCTTCTTCGCCGTCGTCGCCGTCAGCATCCGCAACCGGATCGGCCGGTTTCACCATGACACCATTGACGGTGACCGAACCGTCCGGCTTGCCGTTGACGACCCATTCGATGCGGCCGTCCGGCAGCGTCTTGCCGAATCCCTTGATCGCAAGCGCCACCGGCACATATTGCGCGGCTTCCGGCTCCGACTTCGCTGCCGCCTGCAGGCTTTCCACGATCTTGTCATAGCCTGCGACATCGATGGTCACATTGGCCTCCGGCTTCATGCCGGCGAAGGTCATCTCGCCTTCCATCGCGATTTCCATATCGCCGTTTTTCACCGTGCTGTGGCCGATGACAAATTTCGGCATCCTGGCCATGAAATCAGCGGTCAAGGTATCGCCGAAGTCGGCCGGCAGCGGTGGATTCTTGTTCAGATCAAAGGCTTCGATCGCCTTCTTCGCCATGCTGTCGAGATCGATATTGGCGCCGCCGAAACTCAGATTGACATCGGTGGGCAGCAGCGCCGTGCTCCAGGCGGGCGCGAGATTGTCAGGGATCTTCAGTCCCGCGGCCCTGATCGAGTAGTTGATTGCTCCGTTCTGGGCGATGCCGTCGGTCCCGAAGCCTGTGTCCAGCTCAGTCGCCCCGAAAAGCCCGACCGGGCTTTCGACGGTGAGATCCTTGAACCCGTAGGTTCCGTCGAGCCGCTCCCACAGCGGCAGCGCGGCGAGCAGCAGCGATTTGAGCTGCGCCTGGTTGGCCTTCAGTCTGGCCTCGTCTTCATTGGCGACGGCAAATGCCAGCAGATCGAGAAGCGGCTTGGTCCGCACGCCTTTGCCGGTCGCGTTCACCGACAGCTTTGGCGATTTGATCGTGAGCGGGAATTTCAGCCCGCTCTTGGGATCGTCAAAGTCGAGCGCTTCGGCGAAATCGGCGAGCGACTGCGTCGCGGTAAAATCCACGCCGCCATTCGCAGCTTTGCTTGCGTTCATGGTGGCCGTACCGGCGCCGGTGCTCACCTTGGCGCGCTGCACGGCGTCCCGGGAATTCATCGTCATCCCGGCTATCGACTGTGTGGCGCTGGTGAAAGCCGCCAGTTCGGGATCGTAGACGCCGGAAAACTTGCCGTCTGTAATCGAGAACTGCATGCTTTGCGGGCCCTCTGGCCCCTTGAACTCGAAGGACCCGCTTTGCGACACGTCCGCCGAGACGCTCCATGTCCCGTTCCTGCCTGGCTTGACGAGCAATGCGTAGGGGCTGAAGTCGAACTTGAAGGAATTCTGCGCCGCCAGCAGGTCGACGACAGGTTTGAAGTCGACGGCGAGTTTATAGGCGTCGCCTTCCACCGAAACCTTCAGGAAGCCGCTGTCGATCGCCTTGCTGCCGAAATAGCGGGACAGATTTTCGGAGAGCTGCTTGGCACCCTCGCCGTCGACGGTCTGGCCGAAGGCAGGCGCGCTGAGCGCGAGGACAAAGACGGCCGGCAGAACACGATTCACGCAGAATCTCCGTTGCTGTTTCTGTGGTAAAAACTCCAGCCGCAACCGTAATCGGAAACCGTCGGGGTGCAATCCCCTCGTTGGGGCTGGAAGCCGGTCTATAACCAGCCTTCGCCCTCCGCGCTATCCTCCGGCATCGACAGTGGAGCTTCAGGTCGCCTTCTTCGACGTGACGAGGCAAGCGGCGCTGGCATTGAGCAGGCCCCAGCCGAAGACGTCGTCCTTGCCCGGCGCGCCGAGATCTTCCGCCGACTTGCCGAGCGCGTCTTGAATGTCGGCTGCGGTGGCGTTGCCGTTTGCAGATTTCATCAAGGCAGCGGCTGCGGTGACGAAGGGCGCCGCGAAGGAGGTGCCGGTCTTCGGCCGTGCGCCTCTGACCGACGCGGCCGTCCACACTTGGACGCCGGGAGCGGCCAGGTCGATATGCTCGCCGCGGCCGGCGCGCCTGTAGGGGCGTTTCATGCGGTCGACCGCCGTCACCGCGATCACTTCAGCATAGGCCGCCGGATAGGCAGGCCCGGCTTTTGGGCCGCCATTGCCGGCGGCGGCGACGATCACCATGCCGCGTTCGGCGAGTCTTCGGACAACCTGCTCGAGAAGCGCATTCGCAGGACCCGACAGGCTCATATTCGTCACCTGCACGCCGCGCGCCGAAAGAAGGTCGAGCGCGCGAAGCAGATCGTAGGCGTCCGAGCGGTCATCCTGGCGATCGCCCCGATGAAACGCATCGACCGCGATGAGCCTGGCGTGCGGCAGCAGGCCGGGAGTACGGCTGTCGGCGCCGCCGACAAGCAGGGCCGCGACGGCGGTGCCGTGCTGGCGGCCGGACTCGGGAACGCCGTCGTCCGACAGGCGAAGAACTTCGACCCGGCCTTTCGAGAAGGCGTCATGCGCAGGATTGATCGCGGTGTCGATAAGGCCGATCGTGACATTGCCACCGCAGCCGGCTGGCAGTCCGCTACCGGCCGGCCAGCCGATCAGGCCCGCGGCGGCGCAGTGCGGCCCGGCACATTCAGCTTCCTGTCCGGGCCGGTAGTAATGCACGAAATCTGCCGTCGACTGCGGAGCGGCATCGATGACAAGATCGCGCGCAGCCTCCAGCGGCATGTTGGGTGGAATGCGCAGCCGAATCAGCTCCGATCCAAGAAGCTGAATGTCGGCACGGTCCAGTACGGTGAAGCCGGTTGCCTGAAGCCGACCGATCTCAGCCGAATTCAGCCCGGTCGCCACGATCTGGTCCGGTACCCGAGACGGCAAAGGGGCGGCTGGCCGTTGCGCGCGCCTGCCGCTGCGCCTTGGCGGGCGCGGAAGAAACCGATCCGTCAGCGCGCGAAACAGGTTCGGGCCGGTCGATCGGCTGGACGTCGTTCGCGACCCACCGGGCGAAGCGCCGGACCGACCGCCGTCATCACCACCGCCATCGTCACCGCCACCGTCGTCATCGGCCAACGCCGATCTTGGCCCGAACTCGCCGAGCGCCAGCTGGCCGCCCGGCGCCTGAGGATCGACGAGCAATGCGACGGCGACCCAGAAAAGCAGCAGGGCTTTTGGTCTCAACCAGGAGGTGGTGCGCATGGTCTCCCTCACATTTCCGGCCGTCGCCGATTTTCAACGTCACGAGGCTAGCGGAGCTGTCCGGCAATAAGCGAGCCTTGCGAGGAACGGGCGCGGGGCCGCTTTATTCCAGAACCTGGAGCAACATGCCGGAACAAGCCGACCGCGTCCAAGATCAGCTTGTCGCTTTTCTGCCGAATCTGCGCCGGTTCGCGATTGCGCTGTGCCGGTCCCGCGACATCGCGGACGATCTTGTCCAGCGCGCCTGCGAACGGGCGCTCGCCAACGAGCAGCGTTTCGAGCCAGGGACGCGCTTCGACGCGTGGATGTTCAAGATTCTGAGAAATCTGTGGATCGACGACATCCGCAAGCGCAAGGTCGCCGGCCCGCAGGACGATATCGACGAGCGCCATGACATCGCCGGCGTTTCCGGTGAGCGCGAGATGGAGGCGCGGCTGGCGCTGAACAGCGTGGCGCAAGCCATAGGCGAGCTCGCCGCCGACCAGCGCGACGTGCTGCTTCTGGTCTGCGTCGAAGAGCTTTCCTACAAGGAGGCCGCGGAAGTCCTTGCCGTGCCGATCGGGACGGTGATGAGCAGGCTGGCCCGAGCGAGGAGGAATCTGGCGGAGGCGACTGGAATATCTTCGGCGCCCATCCGTTCTCCGGTCACAAAAGGGGCTGCAAAATGACCGAAGAGACTTTTTCGGACGAAATCCTGATGCGGTTCGCCGACGGTGAGCTTGATCCGGACATGGTCGCCAGGATCGAGCAGGCGATGGAAACGGACGACCGTCTGGTTGCCAGGATTGCTGTTTTCATCGAAACCAGAGCGCAGGCGCAGGCCGCGCTGAAGCCGCTGCTCGACGAGCCGGTTCCCGAAAAACTTGTCGCGGCCGTCGAGCAGATGATCGAGGCCAGGCGTGCCGGCGAGAAAGCGGCGACGGCATCGATATTGCCCTTCGGCAGCAGGCGCTTGGCAGGGCCTGCTTCGAGGTCTCGATGGATGCTGCCAATTGCCGCCTCTCTCGCGGCGGCAATTGGCGGCGGGCTCGCCGGCTATTGGGCAGCAGGCACCAACGAACGCACGCAGGGCGGCTTGTGGGTTGCCGGCGTCATCAGGCCGGGCCTGGCCCAAGCCCTTGAAACGGTCGAGTCCGGCAAGGAAATCAAGCTCGCCGGGATCAGCGACCGGTTCCGGGCCATCGCTACGTTCCGTAACGATTCGCAGGATTTTTGCCGCGAATTCGAAGTCGACTCGCAGGACCGCTCCACGGTGATGTCGGTCGCCTGCCGTTCCGGCGACGAATGGCGCGTCAGCTTCGCGGTCGTGGCGCCGGGCGACGCCGGAGGCTATGCCCCGGCCTCGTCGACCGAAGCCCTCGACGCCTATCTTTCGGCGATTGAAGCAGGCGCTCCGATGTCAGCCGAGGAGGAAGTCAAGGCGCTGGACGAGATCCGTCAGAAGGACCGGAAATGAAACTGCGACGGCCCGGCCCGCTCTGACCCGGCTTGCTCTGGCCCGGCTTGCTCTGAAATGGAATCCAACTTTCTTTGAATGGAATAAAGCCGGCGATCGCCCGTTACTCCGCCGGGCCGCAACTGCCGGTCCGGTCTGAAACAAGGAGTAACTACCATGACAAGACACTGGAAGCTCAAGTCGACACTGGTCGCAGGAATGGCAGCGCTCGCGAGCACCACGGCGCAGGCGAAGGAGTCTCCCGCGGCGGCGCCGGAAACCGAGCGTCCGCCGGCGGCAATGTCCAGCCAAAGCGACGGCTCCTTCATCGTCGCTGGCAACAGCTCTTCAAATTCGAGCTCCAATTCGTCGTCCAACGGTTCGTCGAATTCCAGCTCTAATTCGTCGAGCAATTCGAATTCGAACTCGTCTTCGAACTCCAGCTCCAATTCCTCGAGCAACTCGAATTCGAACTCATCGTCGAACAGTTCCTCCAACTCGAACTCGAACGGTTCGGATCGCGGGTGGTCGCGCAACTGGCGGCGTTGACGCGGGCCGGGCGATAGAGCGGCGGCGCGCTTCGACTTGTGTCCGCCGCTTCAAAACAATCCACAGACAAACGGGGGCCGGCCGGCCCCCGTTTCGCATTCGCTGGCGATTGGCATGGGCCACCACGAGTTCGTAATCTTAGGGTGGAGCAAGGAGCGAAGCGACGCGGTGCAGACCCTGGGATCCATTCCGTTACCTTGGAGCGCTGCTGCGGTGCAGAACCTTTGATCGCCGAGGGACAGCGCCCCCCTCTGTCCTGCCGGACATCTCCCCCACAAGGAGGGAGATTGGCCTTCATCACTGATTTCGCCA
>NZ_JBVVPV010000008.1:0-172960 GCF_055811735.1 Mesorhizobium sp. WSM4850
GCCGCATGGGCATAGTCCCCGGTGCTCGCCGCATGGGCATAGTCCCCGGTGCTCGCCGCATGGGCACGGTAGCCGGTCGTAACCCTTTCCTTCGCCTCACCGATAACCCACCTGACGGCGGCACGAATGAACTCAGGAAGCTTGACCTCGGCATTGATGGTGATCTCAGCCGATGCAATCTTGGTATCTTCATCATCCTTGCGGACAATATCACCGCCCAAGCCAACACCGTGATAAACGGATGTCGCAGGGCCATAATAGCTAAACGCATCCAGCGGCATAGCAACGCCGTGGAATGCGCCTTCACCGCACCGGGTGACCTTCTTGCCGCCGTTATTGTAGGACTTGCCGACCTCGTACTGGAATTTTACGCCAGAAGGCGTGCATGTGAGATCTCGGTTAAAACCCTTATAGGCACTAACCAACTGTGCCGCGCCAACGGATGCGGCCAACTTCTTTGCCATGTGTGCAATTCCTGCTTCAAGAGCCCTGCCGCACTAGGCGGCTACAGGAATCACAATATGCCCATTTACCTTTTCAGTCAACAACAAAAATGCAAACGGGCATTAGTTCATCTTTTATCTAAATGCCCGCTCGCATAATTGTTACCTACCGCGACGTGCGAGCGGGAAATCCAGCTCGGCCTTCATGACGCGACCGGTAATTGACGCGTCGTCGTTCTCGCTCACAAGGAGTGGCGTCTGATAATGTGGGTCGTTGGATCTCGGCCAAAGCCACTTGCTGCCGTCGACATCGACGACATATTGCTTCAATGAAGCCTCGTGCAGGCCATCCGAGTTCACACGCTGGACCAGGACGTAATCACCGCTTTTGGGGTTGATCCGATTTGCGATAGTGCCGGCGACCAATACCACCGTTCCATCCGGAAAGACTTGATTCATAGACGGGCCGCGAACGACAAACGCCTGCATGTCGAAATTCGGCGTGCTGGGCGGCACAGGATATGGCTCCTGCTCATCCGGAGGAAACTCGATCGCCTCACGCCATGCGCCGGCCTGCACCTCGCCAACAATTCTAGCCATTCTGACGTTTGCCGAGGGCGCGGACGCGATAGGCTCGAGGCCCTGATAATATAAAGCATCCTTACCACCTTTGAGAGCTAGCAGAGCTGCAGCCTTCGCACCTGGCGCACTCTTACCTGCCTCCCATTTGGAGATGGAAGACTGCCCGTCCTTCGGCAGCCCTATGAAGCGAGCAAACTCAGGCTGCTCCATTCCAAAAGACTCGCGAAGCTCCCGAACGCGCTCCGCGGCGCGCCTCTTTCTATCTTCGTCAGTCACAACGCACTCCTATTAACTGCGCGCCCCAACAGCGCAGACATGAAAATATGCCTTTCGTTGCGGTTTGTCAAATGCACGAAGTCATTTTGAGTCTTGACAAAAAAGGTAAACGGGCATATTGTTGGCCCTGTAGTTAACGAGTCGGTGCGGTAACGCGATTCGTTTACCCAATCAAAAACGCCTTACGAGGAGCAGTCCCATATGGATGCAATTGCTGGCAGCGCGCAAGCGCTGAAGGGGAAATCGCGTGTTGTTAGAGCAATCTTCGGCCGCGCTAGGGATCTAGCCAGATTTAAGCCAAGTGCGGTTGAGGAGACCGCCCGGACCATCGTCAAGCATATGCCCGTTATCGGCTTTTGCAGCACTGACTACACGACGCAACCCGTAAGCATGCCGCGCTTCGCATCCCTGCACGGTGCCGCATGATCGGCTCTCGCGTTCGACTAACTGGAACCGACATCGATGGCCTTGTTGTTGGGCGTCGCTCGTACCTTGGCGAGATGGACAGGTATGCAGTGCGCTACATGGATGGCGCCGGAGCGCCGCAAGAGCGGTGGTTTCAGGCTGGTGAAGTGAGTTTCGAGTGCCGTGAGGCCGAAGGCAATGTGATTTCATTTGAGAGGGAAGTGGCATGAATATGCATGTTGGTGGCGCACATAAGTTTAAGGTGGGTGATTCTGTCACGGTCGCGGAGGCTTACGAAGGTCTGATTGCAGGTAAGCGATACACCATTAAGGACGAGGCTAGGCGCACGGATTATCGCTGGTGGAACTTGGTTGGCGTGCGCAACGTGTTTACAGACGATGGTTCGTATCCTGAATTCAAGCTTATTGCCGCGCCCAAGTTCGCCGTCGGCGACAAGGTGCGGTTGCTGGTTAGCGGCTTCGATTTGACCGCTGGCAAGACCTATCCTGTGACGCAAGTCTTCGAAAAGGACGTGATGGTCTCCGATAACGTGGGCGATGACAATCGCGTTTCGATGAACGACATCGAACCCATCCCTACCTACTCCTCATGCGCTGCAGCCGAAGTCGACAACCTGGCCGACGAGTATGGTGGCGGGCGGAAGGTTGCGGCGCGCGAGCCGGGATACCGATTCACCGATAAAGATAGGCCGGCGTCTGGCGACAGAGTGTCGATCGGCGAGCAGGGAACATTCACAGTCAAGGATGTGACGGCTGGCGGCAACATTCGCTTTGCCGACCGACCGTGCGGCCATACATGGCAGCTACACGACACTAAATCTTCGTCCGACTGTACGCTAGTTCAGGCGGCAACCACCCTCCGCATCGAAGCCGGCAAGTTCTACAAGACGCGCGACGGGCGGAAGGCACTTGTTGGCGTGAATCAACACGGAGGCAACCACGATTATCCGTTTTTCCACGAAGTCGACGGCAAAAAATGGCATGGCATCACTGCCGAAGGTAAGTCGTGCATAGACCGCGACGTTGACGACCTCATCGCCGAATGGCCCGTTGTTGCGGAAGCAACAATCGCAAAGGATGCTGGCGGCGGTTTCAAGGCTGGCGACCGCATTCGTCTTGTATCAAATCCGGCAGGCGAAACACAAATTGGCGACGAATTCGTTGCCGTAGCCAAAACACAAGGTGTGTCAACGTCGGTTCACTTCACTGACAAGCGTGGCTATACGACTTGGCGCCCCGGCTCTTACTTTGAACTAGTATCTCCGGTCACCACCATGGCCGATATCGTGCGCAAGCACGCTTCGGAAGGAACGGCCATTGTAGCGTTGATCGAGAACGGCCAGCCGAAACCTTCGACACTGCCGTTTGTTCACGCGAACAGGAACGCAGCGGAAACCGAGGCTGCCCGCCTTGCTGACAAGCACCGCGGCCAGGAGTTCGGCGTGTACGAGATGGTCGACGTGAAGAAGGTGGAGCGCACCTACGACCACGAATGGCAGCGCTTGGCGGCTGGTGGGCAGGTGATTGCGGCAATCAAGGATTTGCGTAGCAATACCGGCCTATACCTGAAAACCGCCAAGGACGCAGTTGAGGACTGGCTGCGGCGGGAGGCTGCGTGATGCGGGTGCAGAACAACATTCGCATCTACCTTGAGGTGCAGGGCCACGGCGACATTATCTGCGAAGAGTTTGATGACGACTCCGTCTCGGTCAAGCAGGGTGACGACATCATCCTGATACCAAAGAGCGTCGCCACTGCAGTAGCAGAAGCCATTCTGACTTGGGTCTGCACTGGCGGCAAGGCCGCCTAACCAACACACCACACAGCAATGCAAACACCAACAACCTACTGGCGCAAGCCAGTAGGCAGGAGGTTTTATGACTTCAAGACAGGTAATGCGAGCCGAAGCTCGACACGCCGTTAAGGTGGCATCCAGTGAGGCGCGTGGCTTCAAGTATCCGGAATCCAAGTACGTGCCGCACATCATCGACGGTAAGACGTACGCCACTAACGGCAAGCAGGAGGTGGCTCGCCGCGTATCGAGGATCCAAGCATGAATGCACTAGCCAAAATCCTAGACGCGGAAGCCGTGGCTGTTACCCGCCTTGGCAATCCATCATCAGACTACGCCGGACAACAGCGTCGCCTTACCGCCATGGCGACAATGACCGGTACGCACGGCTTTCGCGTGCCAGCAGTAGAGCCAGAGACAGACCCGCAGGGCTTGACGCGCGGTGACCGTAAGCGGGCAGCGCGTGCCGCAGCTTCCGCCAAGGTGTCGGAAACTCGAGCGCCGCAGTTCATGCACAGCGCGGATCGTCGCAAGTTGGAGGCAGCATAAATGGAGGACTTTATCGAAGACGACGATAACGAAGCGCCTGCCGCACAGCGTTACCTGGCTGTGTGGATCACGCTGGCAATCGTGCTCTTGCCGCTCGTAGCATGGTCGCTTCTCAAATGACCGCGCCGGATCCTTTCCACATCGCATTACTTACCAGCATCGCACTGGTGCTGGCACTCGCCGCAATGAGGTTTGTTGGCTAATGGCACTAGATTGGGACAGAGTTGACACCACCGAGGACAGGCACCCGCCTATCATTACGATTTACGGTGGAGAGGGTCTAGGCAAGACGACGCTCGCCAGCGAATTCCCGGCGCCGTACTATGTGCAGACCGGGAAGAACGAACGTCCTCCGACCGGCATTGAGATGCCAACTCGCGGTCTCTGCGAGGAATACGCCGACATCGTCAATCAGATTGATTGGATGCTTGAGGACGATCACGACCGCCTAACGTTCGTTCTGGACACGCTTGATAGCGCTGAACCTCTCATCGTTGCAGAGGCGTGCGCACGAAACGGATGGAGCGACATATCCGAGGGTGCGTTCGGCGCTGGCGGCAAGGCGGTCGCATCGGTCTGGCGAGAACTCATCAACAAGCTAATCGATCTGAAGCACGCTGGCTTTGCGGTCGTTCTCTTGGGTCACGCCAAGGTCAAGACAGACCCCGGTGTCACGACCGATAGCTACCCGCGCTACCGACTGAACCTCTCCGACGATGCAGGCAATGCGGTGTCCCATGCGTCCGACATCGTAGGCTACATCCACCAGCGTGTTTCTATCGTCAAGGAAAAGGCTGGATTCCATAAGGACAACGTTCGCAAGCGCGGCGAGGGCGGCGGTGATCGCCAAATCGCAATCGAGGAGCGGCCAGGCTTCGTGGCCAAGAATCGATACCGGCTGTCTGGAACGCTGCCATTCAAGGAGGGTCACGGTTACGAGGAGATAGCCAAGCACATCATTGTACCGACCGGACGGCAAGTGGCCGAGCCTGCGGAATAGCACTTTACTTTCTAGTCTACCACACCACAAGGAATCCACTATGGCCGCTCTTGGCAAAAGGTTCAACGCACAGGAACACGACACCACTCAACGCGAGGGGTTTGACGAGCTTCCTGCTGGCATTATGCAGTTCGAAATTGAGGCCAGCGACGTCGTTGAGACTGGCCCGGAAAACGCACGCACAGGCAAGGGGCTAAAATACACATCAAACGTTATCGCGCCTGAGGAAGTTAAGGGGCGTAAGTTCTTCGGCTTCATCAACCTTGAGAACGCGAACGCTCAGGCCCAAGAAATTGGCCAGAAGGAGTTTGCCTCTCTTTGCCGCGCAATTGGCATTTCTGAAGTAGAGGACAGCGAGGACCTGCATTTCCATTCTTACACGGTTAAGCTTGGTCTCGGCAAACCGAGCAAGAAGACCAATGCAGACGGGACGCCGCAGTATCCAGCCCGCATGGAGATCAAGCGATACTACTTCGAAGACGAAGGCGCCCTGCCAGAGCCGTCGATTGACGAGGTGCAGCCTAAGCTGGCGCCTGTAGCCGCCAACAACAATCGACCGGTCGCCAATCAGAATAGGCCTTCGCCTGCGGCCACAACGACTAGCAAGCCGGCTGGCACCAAGCCTTGGGGCAACAAGAAAGCGGCATAATGATGAAAGCGCAAACCGAAAGGTTCGTTAATACCGTACGCGGCAAGGCGCTTGTTGGTCAGGCTTCGCCAGATGAATTGATGAAGGTGTTCCAGCACATTGATGCGCTAGAGAACTTCCTCGATGAGAACGATCAGGACGACGCTTTCGGAACCGAAGGATGGCGTCATGCTCTTGGCGCAGATGACTAACACCTAACGGCGGGCTTCGGCCCGCCCACTCTCTTTCGATTTTGAGGAGAATTCATGTTCGAAGCTGAAGCAAGATTGATTGCCAACTACGCCTGGCCGTGCGAGGGCGCATACGTGGCAGGCGGCGCTATCACCAGCGTTTTCACTGGCAAACCCATCAACGATTTGGATATCTATTTCAAGAGCCGCGAGGATTTTGAAACTGCGGTTGCACAGGCTTACGACTCCAGTTGGTGGAACGTCGACACGTCAAAGCGCGCCGTGACGTTCAGCGATAACGGCACCATCGTCCAGTACATGCATTTCGACTTCTTCCCTACCGCACAGGACATATTCAAGGCGTTCGACTACACGATCGTCATGGCCGCATATGATTACGATACCAAGGAATTCGTGTTCCATGACGATTTCCTCAAGCACAACTCGCAGCGGTTTCTGCGTTTCAATCCTGGCACTCGCTACCCTCTGGCAAGCGCCACACGCGTTCTGAAATACCAGCAGCGCGGCTACACTATTGGCAAGGGCGACATTCTGAAAATCGCACTCGCATGTCGAGGCGTGAAAATCGACACGTGGGATGATCTGAAAGACCAGATCGGCGGGGCCTACGGAACCAAGGTTGAGTTGGTCGGCGAGTCACAGGATTTCAGTCTGGATGCGGCCATCAATGCGCTTACGGTCGCGGATGATGGTTCTGACGATTGGCTAACGCCAGCCAATGACGATCAGCCGAGCAATGCTTTGGTGCTGTTCAAAACTCTGGCTGAACTGAAGGGCGATACGTTCGATGAAAGTCGATACGATGAAGACGGATTTCTGAAGCAGGCAGCCTAAACTCTACGGTTGCCGGTGTGGTCGCACTGACGGCCACACCCACCACTTCCCAACACGAGGAGACTACCATGCGCCTATCTATCGAGCGCCAGGCTTTAGCGCGCCTGCTCGCAGCCACGACACGCGTTGTGGAATCGCGGAACACCATTCCGATCCTGTCGACCGTGCGCCTTGTTGCGGATGGCGGGAAGCTCTCGGCAACGGCGACCGATATGGATATCGAGATCCAGTCCGCTGTCACTGTCGAAGCCGAAGAGGACGGCGCATTCTGCGTGTCGGCGTCCTTGCTGGATAGCATCGTCAAGAAATTGCCAGCATCGGCGGTTGTTTCCATGTCAGAGGCAGACGGCGTGCTAACCGTGAAGGCTGGCCGATACACGTCTCGTCTGCAGACGCTACCCGATGCCGACTTTCCGTCATTCTCAGTAGATGGTTTCACGACGAGCTTCGACTTGGATCTGGCCTCACTTTTCGCGCCAGTCACGTTCGCGATTTCTACCGAGGAAACCCGATACTATCTCAACGGCGTTTACCTGGCTGGCAACGAAACTGCACTCACTGCCGTTGCAACGGACGGCCATCGATTATCTCGCCATGCTACTGCCGCGGTCGGAGAGTTCGGCGGCATCATCGTTCCGCGTAAGATGGTCGGACTGGTGCCGAAGGGCAATGTTTCCGTTTCGCTTTCGGACACAAAGTTCCGAGTGACCGCTGGCGAAACTGTCATCACATCAAAGCTGATCGACGGCACCTTCCCTGACTACGAGCGCGTCATTCCCAAGAACAATGACAAGCTCATCACGTTCGACGCAGGCACGCTCGGCAAAGCCGCTGACCGTGTATCGGTTGTGTCCTCGGAGCGCGGTCGGGCAGTCAAACTTTCCTTCGCGAGTGACCATGCCGCGCTAGCCGTCAACTCGCCGGACAATGGCAGCGCAACGGAAGAGGTGGCGGTCACGTATAGTGGTGAGCCAATCGACATCGGCTTCAACAGCGCATACCTGGCCGAACTCATCGGGCAGTTCCCGGCTGGTGATGTCAAGTTGGCGCTTGCGGATGCCGGCTCACCTGCGGTGTTTATGTCGGACAATGCACCTGAGTTGCTTTGTGTCCTCATGCCTATGCGCGTGTAGCCATGGATGGCGATCTCTGGCGTCCAGTTAACGAGAAGGCCGACCTGGCCTTCTCCCAGAAATGGTGCGTGCACTGCCTCGAGTTGTCAGAGGCAGAACCGTGGGAAGACGAGTTTGGCCAAGAGCAGCCCGGCTCTTGCATCATTATGAACATGGCCGTGTGGGGAGAGAAACCACACCAGCTGAAGATCCGAAATGGCGAACCAATCTGCACGGCCTATCGCGAGGACGCATCGTTCCCAATGCGATGCCCACATACCTTGGAGTTGTTCCTGTAATGGCGCCACTGCCAAAAGCTACGCCGTCGACCTTGCGTGCAATTCAAGGGGCAATTGTCGAAGGGCATGACGATTGGGAATCCGTTGGCGTCCCGGCCGGCGACATTGGCGTCGAGTGCGACCGCGCGATCTGGTTGGCATTCCGACGGTCAAGCCGGCGCGAAACAATAGACTGGAAGAAGCGTCGTATCTTTGAGCGAGGGAACATCGAGGAAGAGCGCCTGTTGGATCTCATACGCCTCATAGGCTGCGACGTCTGGGGCGAGCAGGACAAGGTGCGCGCTGCTGGCGGGCATCTGCGGGGCAAAATCGACGGGCGTACGATCGGTCTGCCAGAGGCAGCAAAGACCGAACACATCATTGAGTGCAAATCGTCCAAGGAAGAGTACTTCAAGAAGGTAAAGAAGGAAGGTGTAAAACTCGGCAAGCCGGAGCACTATGCAACTTTCCAATTCTACATGCATGGGCTCGGCATAGACCGTGTGCTGTACATGATGACCAACAAGAACGATGAGGACTTGCATCTCGAGCGCGTGAACTATGACGTCGAGTTTGCCATTCGCGCAGTGGCTCGCATTGAGCGCATCATTCAGATGCCGGAGCCGCCAGTCCGCCTGTGCACGAAGCGCGACGACTTCCGCGGCAGGTTCTGCCGGCAAGCCGAGGTGTGCTGGCAAGAGCTATGGCCACGCGTGCATTGCCGAACGTGCATGCATAGCACTCCGGTTATGGACGGCAACGCTGGATGGGATTGCGCACGGTGGTCGAAGCCTTTGTCACTTGAAGAGCAAGATGCGGGATGCCCAACACATCTCTTCATTCCGGCGCTCGTGCCTGGCGAGCTCGTGAGTGCTGATCAAGACAACGAAACCATCACATACCGCTTGCGGAGCGGAAAGCTTTGGACGGATGGCGCAGATGACAGCAACGAGGGTACCAATGCAAAAGCGGCCTAAGGAATTCGACGCTCGAGTTATGGCCTATCTGCCCGGCCTAACGAATCGCGCAAAGCGGTATCGTCACAGGTCCGAAGATCAAGCCGACCTTGTGACGGATAGCATTATCTATGCGCTCGGATCTTGGGAGACCTTCCGGGAGGATGGCAGCCTGTGGGGATGGCTTTGCTTCTGCATGCGAGGCGTTGTGAGTAATCAGGCCAGAAAGACCGCTGCGCGCAAAGGACTTCGGTTCGTAGAGCTCACAGGTGCGGCTGATCCCGTGCATTGCACAAAACCCTCGCAGCAACACTACGTCGAGCTGGTCGACGCACTGTCGTGCCTGGACGGCATCAAGAACGGTAACGTGGTTGTGCTCCGCGCAATGGGCGATACGCTGCGTGAAATTGGAGACACCAGGGGCATAGGTACAACGCGAGTCGACCAGATCGTAAATAAGGCTAGGGCGCAACTTCAGGCGGCTGCATAATGCTTGAACTGCGGCCTTATCAGCGAGATGCAATAGATTGTCTTTATAAATACTGGGCCGCGGAGGGCAGCGGCAATGGCCTAATCGTGCTTCCGACCGGCGCCGGCAAGGCGCTTGTCATCGCCAAGATCATTGAGGAGTTACTGCGCGACTATCCGGACCTGCGGATTGCGAACGTCACGCATTCGGCAAACCTGGTCGAGCAGAATTACAAAGAGTTCGTGGGCCTCATGCCGTTCGCGCCAGCGGGCATATATTCTGCCTCGTTGGGCAGAAGGGACGCTCGGGCGCAGGTGCTCTTTGGTGGCATCCAATCCATATACAAACGCACCGCAGAGATCGGCCCAATTGACCTTGTCCTCATTGACGAGGCGCACGCGATCAGCCGAAACGCGGACACTCAGTATGGGCAATTCTTTTCTGGCGTTCGCGAGATCAATGAAGACAGCCGCATCGCCGGAACGACCGCGACTGATTACAGGATGGATTCCGGACGCCTCACTGACGGTGAGGACCGGCTGTTTGACGACGTCGTCTATGAGGCGAAGCTCACCGACCTTATCGAGCAAGGTTACCTGACGCGGCTAACCAGCCACAAGACGACTGCCAAGATCGATCTGAAGGGAGTGGGTACGCGCGGCGGCGATTACATTCCTGGCCAGATTTCGGACGCGGCGGAGCGCATAATCGAGGACGCCGTAGCCGAGGACATGGCTATGTCGGAAGGCCGGCGTGCCGGGCTTTTCTTCAGCACCAGTAAGGCAAATGCGGAGCACATTGCGCAAGCAATTCGTAGGCATGGCCGCACGTGTGCGGTTCTCACCAGCGACAACTCGCATGAACTCAAGGAGATCTTCGAAGGTTTTCGATCTGGAAAATATTGGGCGATATCGTCGGTAAGCATGATCACGACCGGAACCAACTTCCCGTTCGTAGACTTCATCTCGCTTATCCTGTCAACCAAGTCGGCCGGGAAGCTGGTACAGATTCTTGGCCGCGGCACTCGCAACTCGCCAGGCAAGGATGATTGCCTTGTTTCTGATCACGGCAAGAACCTTGCCTATCATGGGCCGATTGATCAGATCCGACCGAAAGCGCCTGGCGACGGCGATGGCGAACAACCCAAGAAGACGTGTCCTCAGGATGAAAAGGATGTGGACGGCAACTATGGGTGCGGGGAGGAAATCCCTATCTCGCAGATGACTTGCCACTGCTGCGGCTACATCTTCCCGCCAAGCGAGGAAGTGAAGATAACGGCAACCGCTGATGCGGCGCCCGTTCTGTCTACCGAAAAGAACATGTGGCGTGAGGTGTCAAGTCGCCGCTTTGCGGAACATCCAAACAAGAATCCGGAGTACCCACCGAGCGTCAAGATTTCCTACATGTGCGGCTTTTTGGCTGTCTCGTCGTGGATTTGCCCGCAGCACGGCGAGCATCCCAAGTCAGAAAGCCGCAGAGCGAAAAGCCATGCTGACCGGTACTGGCACGCACACGGAGGGCAACGTCCATTCCCTGCGACGGTAGAGGAGTTCTTGATTAGGCAACATGAGCTAAACGACACGGCCGAAATCGAAATTGAGTACAACGGAAAATACGCTAACGCCAAAGACTACCGCGCTGGCTTGGTGAGAGCGGACAACGATAACGATAGGCCTGCGGATAACGATAACGAGCTATCGCCAGGCATTCGCGAAATGATGGACTACGACGCAGACATACCCTTTTGAGGTCACAATGAAACAACCTGTTGAAGTGCTTACCGCATCTTTGCGTGGATGCGTTAACGGCTACGTTGGTGCGCCAGCGTTGGCTGTTCAGTTGATCAGTGCGTTGCGCGCAGAGGGATGGTTAGTGGTCAGGGACGACGCCATTAGGTTGGCGCAGGCGCATGCCGCCGCCGACACCAGAGAGAAGGCACGCCGTCTTTACGGCAGGTAAGAGGTGCCGCTGGAAAAGATCGACGCATTCACTAATTGGTGCACTGAGCGCGGCATTACCGGAAAGCCGCGATGGTGCCTTGTAAGCATGTACGGCTGAACTAGCCGCAGAACGACTACGCAGTTTTGCACAAGGATCTATTAGCATGACCGACATCAACACCATTGCGGCCAACCCGCGCGCAGTTATCGGCAACAACCAGCCACCGGTCGATCCGATCGACGAGGCGCTTACGGCCATCTCTGATCTGTACGATGAAGCTAAAAACTTTGCGGACGGGGAGCCTATTGCTAACCAGGCAATGCACGACACGGTGACGGCGCTCTATGACGCAATCCATGAGGCTGGCAAGGCTGCAGATGAACTACGCAAGATCGAGAAGGCTCCGCTAGACGAGAAGATCGACGCTATTCAAAAGCGCTTCAATCCCTTCATCCAGCCCAAGAAAGGCAAGGTGGATCTTGCCAAAGCCTCACTGGGCGAACTGCTTGCCGCATGGCGTAAGCGGGTGGCGGAAGAAAAGGCCGCGTTGGTAGAGGCTGCGCGCAAGGAAGCGGAGCGACTGGCCAACGTGGCAAGGGAGGCGCTTGCCGCATCGCAGGGCAATCTTGAGGCGCGCGAGTCCGCGGAGCTCTTGGTCAAAGAAGCTGCGGCAGTCGAGCGCTTTGCCAAGTCGACCGCCAAGGGACCGACCGGGCTGCGAAGCGTGTGGCGTGCCGAGATCGTGGACGAAGAAAAGGCGCTGGATTGGGCGTACGGACGATCGCCGGAAGAGTTCCGCGCGCTGTGCCAGTCTCAGGCTGACACTGTTGTCCGAGCCGGCATGCGTATGGTTCCGGGGTTTCGGGTTTGGGAAGACAGGGTGGCGAAATGATGAACACTGTAACGGAAGTGGTCAAGGTGTGGGGTGTTAGAACGGAATTTCCAGAGCATAAGCTGGGTAAATTTCTGGATGAGCTTGAGTGCGTTTACTACAACATTCCCACCGAACATCGTGCAAGCGCAGAAATAGATTTCGAACCGTATTTCGATTGCGCTGGTGAATCATACCCGCAGGTGCGCATTACCTATGAACGGCCAGAAAGTCAGGAAGAAGCCAACAGCCGAGCCGACGAAGATCGTAAACGATGGATGGACCAACTACAGCAGGCGCGCGAGCGCGTCACCTACTGTGAGGCGCAGTTGAACGACTTGCCGGTTGAGCGGAGGATTTGAATGATGACCAGCTCCGACCGCTTTCGTGATACGTTTTCTGTTCTGCACAATCTTGCCCTTTGGGACTTGGAAGACGCAGGGGTGATTAAGCCTGGCGCGGGAGGTGGCGGTTCAAGCTGGACGCGCTTCAACAATGACCTGACAACCTTCGTTCTGAAACTTCCTGCCGACAGGCTGTGTAGATTGTTCGCTCTTGTCGAGCGCAAACTGGCTGAGGCTGCGTGATGGATTGCGACGACAACATGTTCGAATGCTTAGTGGCTGCAGGTAGAGCCGACTACGAACCGGACTACGACGCCTACTGGCGCGACTTGGAATCGCTTGAAGAAGCAATGGCTGACGTCGCTTGTTATCAGGATTGGTTTGTTGAATATGAATGAAGCGTACGCCGACTTCCTCGCACGAAAGGCGATCATCGATCCGCCAACTGGCCTAGCCGATATACCGGCGCTACCGGATGTTCTGTTCCCGTTTCAGCGCGACATCGTGCGGTGGGCACTCAAGCGCGGGCGCGCTGCATTGTTCGCCGGCACAGGACTAGGCAAGAGCCTTATGGAATTGTCATGGGCGCAGGCCGTCAATCGAGCAACTGGCAAGGATGTTCTACATCTGGCGCCGCTTGCGGTGTCCAACCAAATGGCCCGGGAGGCAGACAAGTTTGGCATTGAAGCTCGCGTCGTGCGATCGCAGGAGGATTGCGGCTCAGGTACGAACATCACCAATTATCAGAAGCTAGAGCATTTCGACCTTAGGCAATTCGGCGGCGTTATCCTCGATGAGAGCTCCATCCTGAAGTCGACCACGGGACACTATCGAAACGAGCTAATCAAGGCGTGCAAGGACATCCCATTTCGCCTTGCTGCTACAGCAACACCGGCGCCAAACGATTTCATGGAGCTAGGCAACCACGCTGAGTTTCTTGGCATCATGTCATATACCGACATGCTGGCGACGTTCTTCGCGCACGACAATGGCGACACTCAGAAGTGGCGACTGAAGGGTCACGCCGAAAATGACTTCTGGAAATGGATGGCGTCATGGTCGGTCATGATGCGCAAGCCTTCCGACATCGGGTACGACGATGGCGCGTATATTCTTCCGCCATTGGATCAGATCCATCACGTCGTGCGGTCATCGGCTGCGCATGATGGTTTGTTCCGCGATGGTGGCGCAACCCTACAGCAGCGAATTGCAGCCAGGCGCGACACGGTCACCGACCGCGTTGCGCATGCAGTCTCTTTGACGCCGACCGATCGTCCATTCGTGTGGTGGTGCAACCTGAATGCGGAGAGTGAGGCATTAGCCAAGGCAATTCCTGATGCCGTCGAAATCCGAGGATCCGACAAAGACGCGGAGAGAAAGCTTGTCGACTTCAGCGAAGGCCGCATTCGCGTCCTGGTCACTAAGCCATCCATCTGCGGTTTTGGCATGAACTGGCAGCATTGCGCTGACACCGGCTTTGTCGGTCTCAATGACAGTTTCGAACAGGTCTATCAGGCCGTCCGCAGGTTCTGGCGCTTCGGCCAAAGCAAGCCTGTCACGGCGCACTTCATTGCCGCAGACACTGAGGGCGCCGTTGTCGCCAACCTCAACCGCAAAGAGACCGATGCCGACCGTATGGCTGCGGCAATGATCCTCCACACTGCAGACATCTCGACACGGAACGTTCGCGGCCAGGTTCGCGACAAACCGAACTACGACCCGAAACAACCAATGAAAATCCCATCTTGGCTTGGAGTTGCCGCATGACCACGAACAAACTTGAGACAACCACGGCCAGCATCAACGCCGTCGATCAGGTCGTGACCGACAATTACGCGATCTATCAGGGCGATTCCTGCGAACTCATCCGCGCGGTCCCCGGCGATAGCGTTGATTTCGGTATCCACTCGCCGCCATTCGAGGGGCTTTATAAGTTCAGCAACTTCGACCGCGACATTTCAAACAACGAAGGCCCGGCGTTTTGGGAGCATTACGCGTTCCTGATTTCCGAATTGCTTCGCGTCACAAAGCCGGGGCGCATGCACTCGGTGCACGTGATGCAGTTGCCTACGTCGAAAATCCGTCACGGCCACATCGGCATGCGAGATTTCCGCGGCGAAGTGATCCGAGCCTATGAGGATGCCGGGTGGATCTTCCATAGCGAAGTCTGCATTTGGAAAGACCCTGTCATTGCTCAGCAGCGCACCAAATCTATCCGGCTCCTGCATAAGCAGGTCACCAAGGATAGTTGCATCAGCGGTCAAGGGCTTGCCGATTATATTGTTTCCTTCCGCAAGCATGGCGACAATGACAATCCAGTAGATGGCATGTTTGAGGCGTTCGTTGGGTCGCAGCCTGGCGATGATCGCGGGCTGGACATCAGTCGCGAGGCTTACGACAGACATGCGGCGCAAACCGTCGCTGATGGTCGCACTCCGTGGCCTTTTGATATGTGGAAGTCTGTCCTGGTGTGGCAGCGCTACGCCTCGCCGGTATGGATGGACATCCGCCAGACGCGCACACTGCAATATCGTGGTGGACGTGACGAAAAAGATGAGCAGCACATTTCGCCGCTGCAATTAGACGTCATCGAACGATGCATCGACCTGTGGAGCGCGGAAGGCGACGTGGTGTTGACGCCGTTTTTGGGCATCGGCAGTGAGGTTTATTCGGCAGTCGAGATGGGCAGGCGAGGCATTGGCTTCGAGTTGAAGCCGTCATACTTCCGGCAAGCAGCAAAGAACATTGCCGCACTCGGCACAAAAGAACAGCCTGCCGCTAGCTTGTTTGACTTGCCCGCCAACGACAACCTGCCGTCTATCGGGGCCGCAGCATGACCACCACAACCATTGACGAACACACGCCAGCCGACTGTCACTTTTGCGGTAAGCACGCGATCGGCATAGGCATTGGCTTTACCACGCAGCGCGACAAAGACCCAAAATGGCTGTGCGCCGAGTGCAGCCTAATCCTTGAGGACTTCAAAAGGGTCAAGCGCGTCGACGCCTACGAACTTCGCGCCAGGCAAGGCGGCATGAATGCCGCTGGACCGCTGGTCGAAGAATGGGGCGCAGACCTGAGCGAGTGGACGGAAGAGCAAGTGTTGATGTTTTGCGGCCGCATTTGGGATGGCTGCGCTGCGGAACTAAGAAGGCTGGTTAGAGAGCAGGCGGTGCCGTTTTGAAACACGATAATGATAATAGCGGCATAACGTTTGCCTCGATGTTCAGCGGCATTGAAGCAGCAAGCGTCGCCTTCACTCCGCTTGGTTGGCGTGCATTGGTGTTCGCCGAAATTGAGAAATTCCCATCTGCAGTCCTAGCCTATCATTATCCCGAAGTGCCAAACGTTGGCGACATGGCTGCGCATGACTGGTCTCATTATCGCGGCAAGGTCGACATCGTATGTGGAGGCCCGCCATGCCAAGCTTTTTCTGTTGCTGGTCTGCGCAACTCCCTTGAAGACGCACGCGGCAATCTTTCACTCGTCTACATGAGGGCACTTCATGCAATTAACCCTAGAAATGCCATTATCGAAAATGTCCCCGGATGGCTCAACACACCCGACAACGCCTTCGGCTGTTTCTTGGGAGGACTTGTCGGCGCTGATGATGCCATATCACCTCCGCCAGGAAGAAACGGCAAGCGGAACACCAAATGGCCAGACTCGGGTATGGTCTCTGGACCCGGAGGACGCGCCGCGTGGCGTATCCTCGATGCTCAATTCTTCGGCCTGGCCCAACGACGCAAGCGTGTCATCGTTGTCGCAGATTTTGGAAACGGGGCCGATCCCGCCGCGGTTCTTTTTGAGCGCGTTGGCATGCAAGGGAATTCTGCGCCGAGCCGAGAAAAGAGGGAAGGAGTTGCCGTTAGCCCTACGCTCCGCGCTAGAGCAAACAGCAGCCACAGATTAGATAGTCAGGCGTATGTGCCAGAAATAGCGCGTTGCGTCGCAACGCGCGAAGGTTCTTCGCAGGACTATGAGACGACTACGATGGTAACTGTCGACGTGGCGCCCACCATGCGCGCTGGTGGCAACTCAACTGGAGGCGATCGGCCATACGGAACTGACGTAGATACCTGTGACAGTCTTGCCGTCGTCTCACAGCAGGTCTACTCCATCATGCCACAGAACAGCGGCAAAGATTACAAAGCGCGGCCGGTTGAAGTTGCGCAACCCGTAATGGCTGCGGGCCAAACTCACGGCAACCAAGGTGGTGATGTCGTATGTGTTACGGGCACGGTAACGCACACTCTCAAAGCCGAAGGCGCCGACGCCAGCGAAGATGGCACAGGCAGAGGTACGCCTATTGTTGCTTTTACCTCTATCAATAACGGCGGCGACGCAACGGAGGACCAAACACCAACGCTGACTTGTGGAGGCGGCGGCGGCCATGGCGTTGGAATGGCAATTGCATTCGGATGGCAGAACAGCGCTAACCAAGAATTGAGTGACAGCGAACATGTTTCACCGACTTTGGACAAGTCCAAGACGCCTGCGGTCACAGTTGCCCTGCGTGGCCGAGATGGCGGCGCTACGGCAGAATTAGGTGGTAGCGTCGCTACCGCCCTGCGCGCTTCATCGGGAGGTGGCGACAAGCCGCACGTCCTAACTAGCGCCGTCCGCCGTCTCACGCCAATGGAATGCGAGCGCCTACAGGGCTTTCCGGACGGTTACACCGACATTCCATGGCGCGGTAAGCCGAACAGCCCTGACGGGCCACGCTACAAGGCACTTGGCAACAGTTGGGCTGTGCCGAAATTCAGATGGCTGGGAGAACGCATTCAGCGGTTTATGCCGCCAGCAGATGTAGCCAACGACAATCAGCCCACCGCACTAGCGGCGTAAATAATGAAAAATCCTTACAAGACCGCTTGACCAACTAATGATTTCTCCTTATATCTAGATCACCAACAAGGAGATACGGACATGAACGTTATGGACCTGATTGCAGCCCGCCTTGAAGCACCTAAGAGCTTTCGTGTGACGACGCTTTACGAAAGCGGCAACACACGCATCCATGATACCGAAACGCTTGGTCAGGCTGAGAATTGGGCAACTGGTGAGCGTCGCAAAATCGGCAAATCCCTTATCGAGCGCACCACAGGCGAAAAAGTTCGTGTTGTATCAGTCGAGATCAACGCGCTGTGACCAACCAAGATTTCAAGGAAATAAGGCTTCGCTTGGGTTTAACTCAGGCGGATCTTGCCGCTGTTCTAGGCTATCCGCTCGCCATGCAGGTATCGGAATTGGAACGCGCAACAAACCCAAAGCCAGTGCCTCGGCATGTGGCTCTTCTCATGAAGGCCTACGATGACGGATATAGACCAGATGGCTGGCCAGTTGGACGGTAAGATTTGCCCGCAATGCGGGGTTTGGAAACTTCGCGCTGAGTACAAGAAGCGCAAGATAACCAAGAAAAGCAAATCAGGTATGAACTCAGAGTGCCGCGCTTGTGAGAAGATTCGCAATCATCGCTATTACGAAAACAACAAGGAAAAGGTGGCTGAGTATTCTCGCGAATGGCGCGCTGCGAACCCAGACCGAAAGCGCGAAGCCGACACCGCTTGGCGTAAGGCAAATGCCAGCAAGGTTCTGGCAAGCCAGAAAAAATGGTACGAGACCGACCCTTTGGCCAAGGAGAAGAAGCGCATCTATGCGGCAAAGTGGTGCGCTGAGAATGTGGAAAAGGTTCGGGAGAAGACAAGGAAGTGTCAGGCGAAAAGGCAGGCCAATCCCGACATAAGAGTTCACAACGCTATCAGCAGAGCGATGCGAAGCGCGTTGGGTAAAGGTGGTAAGGCAGGCCGCAGGACGTTCGCAATTCTCGGATATACCCTAGATGAACTCAAGGCGCACCTTGAAAAGCTATTCCTGCCGGGCATGACATGGGAGAACTATGGGCTGAAGGGTTGGCACATAGATCACAAGATTCCCAAGGCACTGTTCAACTTTAATACGACAGACGATATCGACTTTAAACGGTGCTGGGCGATTTCAAACCTGCAGCCACTGTGGGCGCTAGACAATATCAGAAAGCACGCCAAATACGGCCTGCCGTTCCAGCCGAGTCTAGCTTTCTGTGTGCCGGCGAACAACAACAACAAGGAGACGGCCGATGTCGCTTGAGTTGGCCTTATCGTATCGTGACCGCAATTGGCCATGCTTCCCTTGCCGATCTGCTGAAGAAGTAGATGAAAGAACAGGCGAAGTTCTTTCACCAAAGACGCCGTACCCCAGTAATGGTTTGAAATCAGCGACTCTAAACGAGCGCATTATCCGCGAGTGGTGGCGCCGTACTCCGGATGCAATGGTTGGCGTGCCAACAGGGCGCGCCATTGGCGCTTGGGTGCTGGACTTGGACAGAAAGCCCGGCGTCGGTGACGGCCACGACTGGCTTGCAGACATGGAGGCCGAACACGGAGCGCTGCCGGAAACAGCGCGCGCCAAAACCATGGGCGGCGGTACCCATATCTTCTTTAGCCACGTCGAAGGCATCCGCAACCGCGGCGGTCTTGGCGTTGCTGTCGACGTGCGTGGCGAAGGTGGCTACATCGTCGCACCAGGTAGCGTAGCCGGCGACGGCAGGCAATACGAGTGGCTGTCCGATGCACCCATAGCTGACGCCCCGGATTGGCTTCTGCGGCTTGTCCTACCTCCCGTCCATACGCCTACGCGCCACGACTACCGCTATGAGCGCGGAACCAACGAAGTCTACATAGAGCGCGCCATGGAGTCGGAACTGACCGCGCTGGCGAACGCCACACAAGGCGGTCGCGGCTACCAACTCAACGCGTCTGCCTTCAGCTTGGGCACGATGGTTGGCGCTGGTGCGCTATCCCGCAGCCATGCCGAGTCGGGCCTATACGATGCTGCCCGCGCTTGCGGTGTGCTGGCCAAGGATGGCGAGCGGGAGACGTGGGCAAAAATCCGTCGTGGCCTAGACGCCGGCATGCGTCAACCGCGCGAGATCCCTGAGCCCAGTCACAGCAATGACAATACACGGCTGGTCGACATCTCAAGGATGATTGCCAATGGGCTCGCCAAGGCCAAAAACAAGCCTGAGGCTGGTTCGGCGGATGTGCAAAACAGCCCGCAGGTTGCTGAAGTGTCCGAAGAATCTATACAAACTTCGGACATCGCCTCACGGCCACCCGCCAACGACAACCTGCCGCCTTTCTACGCGACACCATTCAAGTGGATCGATCCGGCAACGCTACCTCGGCGTGAGTTCGCATTTGGCACGCACTACATCCGCAAATATGTTTCGGTGACGGTTAGCCCTGGTGGCCTCGGCAAAACCAGTAACAGCATTGTTGAGGCGCTGGCTATGGCGTCTGGAAAGCCGCTAACAGGCATTAAGCCGCCGCAACGTCTCAAGGTGTGGCTGTTCAATGCCGAGGATCCGCGCGACGAAATGGAACGTCGCATCATGGCAGCGTGTATTCACTACAAACTCAAGCCTGAGGACATCGAAGGATATCTGTTTCTCGATACCGGCCGCGAGCAAGAGCTCGTCGTCATGCACGAGGACCGAAAGACAGGCCTGAAAATCAACGAGCCGGTCGTGGAATCCGTGGTTGAGCAAATCCAGCGACTTGGCATCGACGTCAAGATTGTCGACCCATTCGTGTCAACGCACCGAGTCAACGAGAATGACAATGGCGCGATCGACAAGGTGGCGAAGCTCTGGGCGCAAATAGCAGACTACACCAATTGCGCCGTGGACGTGGTGCACCATCTGCGGAAGGTGGCAGACCGGGAGGCCACAGTCGAGGATGCTCGAGGCGCTGTGTCACTTATCGGTGCCGCTCGCTCTGTGCGCGTCCTAAACCGTATGTCGGAAGAGCAGGCGACAAAAGCAGGATTGGAGAAAGATGACCGGTTTAGCTACTTCTGGATAGGACAAGGCAAAGCCAACTTGACCAAGATGGACAACAGCCAGCATTGGCGCAAGCTCGAAAGCGTGCCGCTAGGCAATGGCAGCGGCTTAACAAAGCCTCAGGATCACGCTGGCGTCGTCACAGAATGGAAATGGCCATCAAAGGACGAGATAGCTGAGGCGGTGCCCGAGGTCGTTAAGGCAGACGTTCTGGTCAAGTTGGCAAACCAATCTTGCCGTGAGAGCGACCAGTCGTCTGATTGGGCTGGATACGTGCTGGCCACCGCATTGGGCATCCCAATAGAGACAGGACGCGCCATGACGCCGGAAAAGAGAAAGGTCAAAACCATCCTCGATTCGTGGATTGAGAACGGGATTTTGGCTGTCGTAAATGAGACAGACCCGAAGCATATAGGGCGATCGATTAAATATGTTCGACCTGCTTAGGATTGCCGGAGAATAGTATGAAGAGCAACAGTTATCCGTCGCAGCGGCGCATTAAAGAGGTGTTGTCGTACAATCCTGCAGACGGCCTTTTTACATGGCTGGTTGACAGGATGCGTGTTCGACCAGGCGACGTGGCAGGAAGAAGGACAAAAGATGAATATGTGGAGATAGGCATTGACTGCAAGAGGTATCAGGCACACCGATTGGCGTTCGTCTATATGACCGGATGCGTGCCAGATGCATTGATAGACCACATCAATTTGAACAAATCTGACAATCGATGGAAAAATCTTCGGATTGCGACCAATAGCCAAAATCAGATGAATACGACTATGAAGTCAAATAACACATCTGGATACAAAGGCGTCAGTTGGCACAAAACCGATAAGCGTTGGCGCGCAGACATCCGGGTCAATGGATCAAAGGTGTTTTTAGGATATTTTGACACGCCAGAAAGCGGTCACGACGCATACCGGAAGGCCGCCAATGCACACCACGGCGAGTATGCCAGGGCAGCTTAACCACCTTCCCACCTAGGTGGATAGAGGTGGATATCCACCACCTCCAAAGTGGGGGTGTGAGACGTGGATAAAACCTCACACCACGAAGCGTAAAATACCTTCACACCACCACGTCCTTCCCCTTTAGGGGTGGACGTGGGGTGAGGTGGAGGAAAGAGGTAGTTCTTCCCACCACCTCTATCCACCTCTGCCACCTCGCCACCTCTATCCACCTATCCACCTCACAGGAGCATCCATGCCATCCACTCGTAAACAGACGACGACACGCATCAACGGCAAGCGCGTTCGCATCGTGACGCAAAATGGCAAGACTGTCGTTACTGAGGCGCCGATCGAAGAATGGCGCATGCAGGCTGCGCAAGTTCGTCGTCTTCGCGGCATGCGTGAATATGCCAAGCATGCGGGCGAAGCCGGTCCCGGCAAGTTTACCTTGGCAGGCGACCAGAACGCAGCCAAGCGCGGCCCTAAGGCGCGTGCACAGGCTGTGGCGGCAGGCCTAACCGCTGGCGAGCATGACGTGCGCATCTACATGTGGCCGGGCAGCCTTGGGCTTATCGAAAACAAAGTCGGCAAGGCTAAGCTCGAACCAAGCCAGGAGACGCGCCATCCATTACTTTCTGCGTTGGGCTTCACGCGGCAGGCAGTTATTCGCTCCACCACAGAAGACGATGCAGCCAACCAGGCAGAGGCATTGGTGCGCGGATGGCTAGCGGCGAATGACAACCAGTGCGCCAGAAAAATAGATGCCGATGGCAGGAAAATTTCTGCGTAATGCTTATCTAGGTGTTGGGACTACGGTGAAAGCCGAAATGGGATATTTGGGAACCGCATGGCGAATAAACTGCTACGCAAAGACGGCAAACTCATGATTGATGAGTGTACGCCGGAATTTACGGAAGTTGGCCACGACGAGCCGATGCGTCACGTCGAGGAAGACATTGACGTGATTGTGCGCCGCGAGATTGAGGATACGTTCAGTGTCTAAATTCAAGACTTTTTCGGACGCTCTTACCGCTGAACCAGTCGCAGCTAACGACAACAAGCGTTCACGCAAAAGGCCAGAGCCGCGCTATCGCGGTACGCTGCCTGCCCTGCGATGGCTTTACGACAATTACCCAGAACTGGCAGAACCTGTGGCAGAAGCCGTTCAGTCTCTTGCCGCATCCAACTGGGATGCTGATGCCGTCGACAACGACCAAGAAATACGACCGACAGTCGGAGAGCTCGTACGTGCCTCCACGGACGATGGCGGTGAATGGCTCGCGCCCACCGTCGACCATGACAGCGACGGCAATAGCCATATTCGGCTTGGTTCGCTGAAATTCGTGGGCGGCGAGCTTGTCGAGTATGGCCGCACCAAGAAAGGCCGCAAGCTTCAGCCTCGAGACAGGGTCACGTCGCGCACCGATGAGCCGTCAAAGAATCGCAATCCAACCCTGTATGTATTTCGCACAGGTGCAACGACACCTTCTCCGCTGCACGCTGAGCCATACCAGCGGCCATTCTCCGGCGAGCCAGCATTGGCGCCGATGTACGACCCGCAGACGGGTGTAGAGGCTAACCGGGCCGAGCTACGCAAGCACGGTGTCGACGGATCTGTGATGTTTGAAGATTTGCCATTTCCTGCCACGAAGTGCCCAACCGCGATTGCTAAGGGTGCAGAATTTCTCGGTGGCATTGCGCAGTCCAGCGGAACGGCATCCAGCGGTGCTATCATGTGGGAGGCGCCAGAGGCGAAGACTGGCGAAGCGCGGAAGGTCATTGAGGAGGTTGCCGCTGGCGGGAACCTGAAAGACATCGGCCTTAGACTTGGCTTCAGCGAGGGATACGCAGACAGGGCGGCAAAGAAACTTCTTGTTGAAGCTGCGGAGATCCTTTGCGCCGCGAATGACAACAATAAGGGTGGCGCAAAAAAAGTTGCGTAGCGTGTGCCATTTCGTGGCGAGTTGTAGCGTATGTATATGAGAGGGTGATGTTTGCGAACGTCACCCACGCTCGGCCACTTGTTGAGCCGGGCGAAACTATCCAGCCCCACGTTTGCGCATCGCGCCGTTGTGGATATCCAAAGGCGCACCGTATGGGCGCCGGCTGTATTTATCGAAGATGCACCCGTGAGGGAGATCAGCATAGGCCAGCAATGCCATCCGCAAGAGGTAGGCTGGCGAACCGTTAGCGTGGCTCTTGCGACGCGCTAGCCATCTTCGACACCCATCGCCCGTTGCGCGCCTCCTCCGCAGCGACGGGTGATTGCCCGCTCCCGATGTTAGCGGCGACATGCTGCGTGTCGGTCGAGCGGGCTTCAAATTCGACGGTCGACGTATGGGCACTGCCTCGCGTCGATATCCAAGATGCGGATTGCCGCGCGCCGTTCTTTTAATGCTGCCGTAGCTCAGTAGGTAGAGCGCCGCCCCTGTAAGGCGGAAGTCGCAGGTTCGGTCGCGTGCCGACAGCACCAAATTAAGGAAATGCACGATGGGTAACGATCGACCGCGACCCACCCATACAGGGTGGAAGATGGTGGATAATCGCTGAGCTTTGGAAGCTTGGAACGCGGGTTCGAGTCCCGCCACCCTGACCAAATTACTACATGCCAACCTAGAGGAAGATGACAAATGAGCCAGAACATAGGTGCATTCACCTATACTTCGTACGAAGGAAACTACCCACCCTATATCTCAATTAACGAGGTGGATGGCGGAGTTGAGGTTTCCGTTCGATCTCCTGAAAGGAATGGCGTGGAGGGGTCGTACGCCGCAATCGTATTGAGCAAAAGCGAATTTGAGAATCTATTCGACGGACGCAAGGTGAACGCTGCCCTGGATGTGCATCTCGCTTAAGCTCTGACCAAACTACTTACGCGCAATGAAGAGGAGAACGAGCATGAATGCACATAGTTCACCAGGCGCATACGGTGCAGGCTTTGATGGTGTCGTTTTGGATGGAGTAGAGTGGGAGACTGACGGATTCATTGTAGGTGATGTCGTGGCGCTTATAAGTGGCGGCCCTGCAATGACCGTACTCAACGTGTGCGAGTGCGGTTCGGTTGAGGTTGCATGGTTCGATGGCGCTAGCCTGTCCGTGCAATTCCTGCCAGAAGAGGTTCTGGTGCATGCTGATTAAGCTAATCGACAAAGTGCCCCAATGGTTTGGCGATTGGGTCATGCGTGACGCAGTACCGGCCTAGCCCCAAGCGCCAATGGCATGGCTGGTATAGCCTGGCGCGATGGAAGCAGCGACGCACATTTCAGTTGACCAATAGCCCGCTGTGTGTGCGTTGCCTTGAGGATGAGGTGGTCGAGCCTGCTACCGTAGCCGACCACGTCATACCGCATCGGGGCGACGCTGATCTGTTCTGGTATGGCGAACTGCAGAGCTTATGCGCCTCATGTCACAGCGGCGCGAAGCAGCACGAGGAGCGCGGCGGCTTGCGCTTTGGGCCGGACGGGTGGCCGATGTGAGCAAGACAGATGAGGCGCTAAGAGTGGCAATGAGTGCTCTTGAGTCTATGTCATATGTCCATGACGGAAATCCATCTGATGCCATGGCCGACGTTGAGCCGGTTGAGTATGCAAGGCACATCATATGGAGCGTGCGCACATCTGCAAGGCAGGCGCTTCGTGACATCAAAGAGGCGCTAAGCCCTTAAAATTACACACACTATAAGAGATTATAATTCTTATGGGTCGATTCACGAGACGGGAGGGGGTATCAAAATCCCTCCATGCGTTGCCTTAGCGACCGCTCGCAACCCGAAAGTACGCATTTTTCCAATTCAAAAGTTGAGCTTGTCTGGAAAATCGCGTGACCCAATCGGCGCGTAGCGACTTCGATGGGGCCAACAAAATCACCATAGGCGTTTCCGCCTGTGAAGGCAATAGGAAAATGGCAAGACCAAGAACGCCGAAGGCCAAGGCTAAGATAACTGGTCAAGTAGCCGTAAGGCGCAAGAAGTTTGAGGCGCGCGAAGAACCGGTTGTTGCAGACGGAATTGGCGAGCCTTTTGACTGGCTAGACGACTTCGCCAAGCAGGCATGGAAAGACATTGTCTCTGAGGTGCCGTGGCTTAACTCAAGCCACCGCGGTCACTTGGCTATCGCCGCCAGGATACGCGGTCGGATGATGGATCCCAAGGACGTAGATGTGGGCGTTCAGGCGCTCAACCTTCTCAGGCAATGTTACGGGCAGATGGGCGCCACACCGGCCGACGCCAGCAAGGCGGGAGCAAAGCCGAATGGCGACAACGAAGAAGACCCGGCCGCTAAGTATTTCACGCGCAGATCCGGTTGACGCCTACGCGCTCGACGTCTGCGAAGGCAGGATTGTCGCCGGCCCTCACGTCCGCAACGCCTGCCGCAGACACCTGAACGACCGTGCGCACGGACACGAGCGCGGGTTGATTTGGGACAGGGCTGCGGCGCTCGACGTCATCAACTTCTTTCCTGACGTGCTTCGCTTGAACGGCGGCCAGTTTGAAGGGAAGCCGTTCGAACTTCATGCGTCGCAGAAGTTCAAGATTGGCTCCATCTTTGGGTGGAAGCGCACAGAGTCGGATGGCGCCGTATTGCGGCGCTTTCGTCGCGCTTACATCGAGGAAGGCAAGGGCAACGGAAAGTCGCCACTGGCGGCGGGCATAGGCCACTATTGCATGATTGCCGACGGCGAGGCCGCTGCGGAAATCTATGCGGCAGCCGCCACCAAAGACCAGGCGTTCGTTCTGTTCCGCGACGCAGTCGCGATGTATGAGCAGTCGCCAGCTCTTAAGGCTGCGCTGACGCCGTCTGGCGGTAATCCTATATGGAATCTGTCGTTCCTGGCCGCGCGTTCGTTCTTTCGTCCGATTAGTCGGGAAGGCGCGCACAGCGGCCCTCGTCCCTATGTGGCCCTGGCCGACGAGATCCACGAGCATCCCGATGGCAAGGTCATCGAAATGCTCGAGCGCGGCTTTAAGTTCCGTCGCGCGCCGCTCCTGTTCATGATTACGAACTCAGGCAGCGACAGAACCACGATTTGCTGGGATGAACATCAGCACGCCGTTAAGGTTGCAGCAGGCACGGCTACGCCAGACGAGGAATTTACCTACGTCGGTGAGGTGATTGACGACAGCACGTTTAGCTACGTGTGTGCGCTCGACAAGGACGACGATCCGTTTACGGATCCGACTTGCTGGCAGAAGGCTAATCCGCTTTTCGGCGTGACGCTGAAGCACGACTACCTGGCCGGCGTTGTCGCGCAGGCCAAGGACATTCCTTCAAAGCGCAACGGCATCTTGCGTCTGCACTTTTGTGTGTGGACGGAAGCCGACACGTCATGGATACCGCGGCCGCTCATCGAAAAGGTGATGGTCGACTTCGATCCATACGATGAGCGCGCACCTATCCTAGCGGCAGGACTCGATTTGTCTGGCGCCAAGGATTTGACCGCGGCCGCATTCGTGCGCGAGACAGGCACAAAGACGGTGGTGCGCGCGGACGGCACGTCTGCCGAGTTGCCAACGTACGACGCGTGGATTGAGGCGTGGACGCCTCGAGACACAATGGACGAGCGGTCTAAGGTCGACCACGTACCGTATCGCCTGTGGGTGGATCAAGGATATCTAAATGCACCCGATGGCGCTCGTATTCGATACGATCATGTGGCGGCACATTTTGCCCGCGTTCATGCGGACCACGGCATTGGTGTCCTGGCTTTCGACCGGTACGTGTTCGACAAGTTCGAAGACGAACTTGACGCCTATGGTGTGGAACTCAACACTGTAGCGCACCCGCAAGGCGGCAAGAAGCGCGCCAAGCCGGACCCAGACAAGGTTGAAGCGGCCAAGGCTGCCGGCGAAGAGGTTCCGTTGGGACTTTGGATGCCTGGCAGTGTCTCGGCGCTCGAAACGCTGATCTTGGAAGAGCGCATTCGTTTGCGTCTGTCGCCGGTTCTGATGTCGGCCATCATGGGTGCCGCGATCGAAACTGACCCGCTCATGGGCAACCAATGGCTGTCCAAGAAGAAGTCCACCATCCGCATTGACCCGGCTATTGCGCTCTGCATGGCGGTTGGTGCTGCGGTGGATGGAGCTCCGGTTAGCACCGAGTCCGTCTACAAGACGCGCGGTTTTATTGAAATTTAGGTAAGGTGAATGGGCTGGATTGACCGATTGAAAGGTGCGTTCAGCCCACAAGCTGCGATCACCAAGGAAACGATTACGAGCTCGAAAGAGCTTTACAATGCCATGTTTGAGGGCGTCGAGTCTTCATCCGGAGTCGCTGTGTCGCCGGAGTTGGCACTCCGCTATACGACCGTAATGATTTGCGTGCGTGTACTGGCGGAAAGCGTTGCCGGATTGCCATGCATTCTTTATCGGCGCCGAGCCGATGGCGGTAAGGATAGGGCAACCGACCACCCGCTTTACCGAGTCCTGCACGATCGCGCTAACGCCTGGAATACGGCTTTTGAGCACGTCGAGGGGACGATGGTCAATCTGGCCATGCGCGGCAACGGCTACTCCTACGTTGAGCGTAACGCCAAGGACCAAACCATAGGTCTTATTGGCCTCAACCCGGATCCTGTCGAAATAAAGCAGGCTCGGGACTGGACACCAATTTACACGGTCACGATGCCGGATAACTCTCGGCAGACGCTTAAGACCAAGGAAGTGCATCACATCCGCGGCCCATTCCCGAAGGGGTACGTTGGGCAGTCGATGATTTCGCTTGCTCGCGACGCGATCGGTCTAGGCCAGGCAGCCGAACGCTTCGGCTCGCATCTGTACAAGAACGGCGTAAAGCCGAGCGGTGTACTAAAGCATCCGCAAAAGCTTGGTCCGGAGGCTACGGAAAGCCTAAGGAACCAATTTCAGGAAAAGTACGGCGGACTTTCTAACAGCAGCCGTCCGCTCGTCCTTGAAGAGGGCATGGAATGGATAGCGCTATCTATTAATCCAGATGACGCCCAATTTCTTGAGACAAGGAAGTTTCAGCGCTCAGAAATCGCGGGTATATTTCGTGTCCCAGCGCACCTTGTGAATGATCTTGAGCGCGCGACCTTTTCGAATATCGAGCACCAGACGCTGGACTTCGTTGTTCACAGTCTTCGACCGTGGCTTAAGCGGTGGGAGCAGGCAATCAACCGCGATCTGCTTTCACCAGCAGAGCAGGGCGAGTATTTTGCCGAATTCCTGATCGATGACTTCCTCCGCGGCGACTTCAAGACCCGCATGGAAGGATACGCGCTCGGCATCCAGAATGGAATCTGGAATCCAGACGAGATCCGCATCAAAGAAAACTCCAATCGCCGCGATGACGGTGAGGGCGGCAAGTACTGGCGGCCAGCAAACATGTATCCGCCCGAAGCTGGCGGAACGATGCCAGCACCAGACATTCCAGCCAAGAAATCCGCATAGGAACCACGATGGAAATTATAGACATTGCGGAACCCTCTGCTGGGTGCCGTGACCGCTTTTTTGCGCGGTCTGTCGGCACGAGTTTTGACGTGCGAGCGTCGACTGACATCACCGAAATCGACCTTTACGACCAGATTGGCACGTGGGGCGTCACGGCACGCGACTTCAGGGCGAAGTTGAAAGATGCCGGGGACATTACGCTTCGCATTAACTCGCCAGGCGGAGACGTCTTTGCCGGCGTTGCCATCTACAACGACCTAGTCGCCCACAAGGGGAAGGTGCGCGTAGAGGTGACGGGGGTCGCGGCCAGCATCGCGAGCATTATTGCGATGGCAGGCAGTGAAATTGCCATCGCGGACAACGCCTTCTTCATGATTCACAACTCCCGCACATTTGCGGCGGGTACAAGTGAAGAACTGCGCGAAATTGCTGCTGTCTTGACCAAAATAGACGATGCCATGTCGCGAACATACGCGTCGCGCACCGGTACTGGCATTCGTTCCATCAAGAAAATGATGGACGACGAGACGTGGATGAACGGCAAAGAGGCTCTTGATGCTGGTTTTGCTACTGAAATCACGAAGTCAACCGAGGCTAAGGCCAAATTCGACCTTTCCGTATTCGCATCTATGCCGGAGGCGCTGAAATGGCCTTCGACTGAAGATGGAGAACCTGAAACTGAACGAGATTTAGAGCGCGCAGTCATGCAAGACGCTGGCTGGTCACGCTCAAAATGGCGCGCTGCGAAGCGCATCATCAAACCAAATGACGAGCCACTGCAAGACGCTGGCAAAGTCGACCTTACAGCACTTGCCGCGGCCATTCAGGCTGTTTCGGCTACTTTCAAACATTAGGAGGTCTTCATGACCATCACTGCACAGGTTGCCGAGCAGATCACGGCAGACATCAAGAAGTTTGGCGACGATGTTAAGGCGCTGAACGACAATACCGCTCGCGATTTGGCTGCCTTGCGCGCCGAGATCGACGCTGCCGGCAAGAAGGTTGACCCACTGGTCACGCAGAAGATTGATGCCTATGCGGCTTCGGTCGAAGCCAAGACCGCGGCCCTCGAGAGCGGCCTGAAGGCTGCCAACGACAATCTCGACAAGCTTGACGCTGTCCTGAAGCGTCCTGGCGTCAATGGTGGCTTCGCCGACGACGCTTCGGCCAAGGAAGCCAAGGCTGCTTTTGAGTGGCACAAGGCCATGCTTGCTAACGAAGGCAAGCTCCTACACGACACCAAGATTGAGCCTGACATGGCCGCCTATGGCGAGTATGTCGCCGCTCATTCGGCCTACATTCGTTCGCGTAAGGACAACCCGAAGATCCAGGCCGCTTTGTCGACTGGCTCGGACCCGGACGGCGGCTACATGGTCCCGACTACCCGCTCCGCTCGCGTCATCACGAAGGTTTACGAAACCTCTGCGCTGCGCGCTCTTGCTACTGTTGAGACCATCTCCGGCAAGGAACTGATTATCCCTCGCGATGAGGGCGAATTCGGTTACGGCTGGATTGGCGAGACCGAAGCGCCGACTGAAACCACGACTTCGCAGTTTGGCGAATCGAAGATTGCTGTCCACGAGATGTATGCGGAGCCGCGCGCCACGCAGCAGATGCTAGAGGACGCTGGCTTTGACGTTGAAGGCTGGATCGACCGTAAGGTTGGCGAGAAGTTCGGTCGCGTTGAGGCGACTGCGTTCTTCACCGGCACGGGCATCAACAAGCCGCGCGGTCTTCTGACCTACGCTGCAGGCACGTCGAACGGCCAGATTGAGCAGGTTGTCTCCGGCGCGGCTGCGGCTGTTACCGCGGACGGCGTGTACAATCTCGTGTTCTCGCTCAAGGATTATTACACCGCAAATGCTCGCTTCTTGATGAAGCGCACCACGGTTCGTGACGTCCTGAAGCTCAAGGACGGCGACGGCCAGTACATGTGGCAGATGGGCGACATCAAGGCTGGCGTTCCCGCCACGCTGCTTGGCTATGCCGTTGCGCGCGCAGAGGACATGCCTGCCGTTGAGGCTTCGGCCCTGGCGATCGCCTTTGGTGATTTTGCTGCGGCCTATACGATTGTTGACCGTCTCGGCATCACGCTCCTGCGCGACAATCTGACCGCCAAGCCTTACGTGAAGTTCTACAACCGCCGCCGCGTTGGTGGCGACGTCGTGAACTTCGAAGCTGTGAAGCTGCAGAAGATTGCTGCTGCCTAAGTCTCTGAGGGCGGTCCTTTGTGGCCGCCCGTTTCCTTACCAACTCTTTGAAAAGGAGCGAGGCTAATGGCCATTCGCGATCTCATGAATAACATCCACACGGTGCCGCTGATTGTGCCCGTTGCAGCTCGTACGGATAATACGCCTATCGTATCTTCGATTATCGATACACGCGGTTATGAATCCTGCACGCTGGTCCTTGTGACCGGCACGAACACTGACGCTGATGCCACCTTTACGGTTCTTGTTGAAGATGGCGACGACTCGGACTTGGTTGATGACGGCGCTGCCGTTGCCGACCAGTATCTGCTCGGCACAGAGGCTCTTGCTAGTTTCGCCTTTGGCGATGACAACGAGTGCCGCAAGATCGGCTACGTCGGTTCGAAAAGGTATGTTCGGATGACTGTCACGCCGGCGAACAACGCTGCTGGCAACATTTTCTTGGCAGGCGTGGCGATCCTTGGCCACCCGTCGCTCGCGCCGACCGCCAATCCTCCGGCTTGATTGAATTAACCCAAAGCGCATTGCGCTAGAGGCTGGCTTTTTGCCAGCCTCGCAGCAAAGGGAATATTACTATGACCTATCAGCCTAAAGTTTACCGCAAGCAGGGCGGCGATGAACTAGTTGTTGCCAGCGGCGGCGTTATCAATGTCGAAACTGGTGGCATCCTCAAAGCCAACGGTACGCAGGCCGCGTTCGTTGCAGATGTTGCGACAACTGGCACTTATGCCACTGATGATGATGCCATTGTGGCAGCCATCAACTCGCTGAAGACTGCGCTTGTCGGCGCTGGCATCATGGCTGCTTCGTAATGAAGCACGTCGTGCTTAAGCCGTTCGGGTGGTATCCAAATGGATATGATCGCGAGGCGCTGGTTCCTGGCGATGAGCGCGATTTTGGCGATGCGACTGACGGTCTGCTTGCCGCAAAGATGATTGGCAAGTCCGCACAGGAGGCAATCGCCGCAGAGGCGCCGATTGTAGCTGTTGATGCAGAGATCGCGCCTGTGGCCACGCCTGACGCCGAGGAATTCGAATTGCTGGACACGGCAGACAAACCGCGGCGCAGTCGTAAGCCTAGACAGGGATAATAATCAATGGCGCTGAAATTGGTCACGGCCGCAACAGCGCCGTTGGTTACGCTCGCCGAAGCGAAGCGGCATGTCCGGGCAGATAGTTTCACGGATGACGATTCTTACATTGAGTCTCTTATCGAAACAGCGACGGCGCACATTGATGCGCCTAGCGGTTGGTTAGGGCGCGCAGTTGGCGAGACGGTATGGGAATTGCGACTAGATTGCTTCCCGAGCGGCAGCATAAAAATTCCTCTCCCGCCGTTGGTCTCCGTAGACGAGATCGAGTATGTCAAGACTGACGGCACAACGGCGACAATTGGCGACTTTCGCGAGTTTGGCGTTGAATCCGCAAACGGCCAGGGCTTTATCCTCCACGCCTACGATGGCGAGTGGCCTGACGCGCGAGACGACGAACCTGAAGCGGTTCGGATCACGTTCACGGCTGGCTATAGCGAAGTTCCAAAGCCGATCAAGCACGCCATTTTGCTGCTTGTAGGCGAATGGTACGAAAACCGCGAGAACGCCGCGGAAATCAAATTGAATGAGATGCCGCGCGGCGTTGATGCGTTGCTCTATCCATTCCGATTTTGGGGATAATCAACATGGCAACCTCGCTTCTTGCGGTTGGTACGACTGCCGCTGACTCTAGTGATTTGGTTGTTGCTGCTGGCACTCCGGTCACAATCTCATTGAAGAATACTGCCGCACCCGTTCCTATCGAGGCAAAGGTGAATATCTCCCTGAAGGACGACGCAGGTGCGTATTTCGTAGTCGGCAATTTAACCGGAGAATGGAACAAGCACGCCACATCCATCTCCGCACCCGGCACCTATCGTTTCTCGCGCGTGGCTGGAGCCTCTTGCGGGGTGTTCTCGGCTTAAACGGGGTAACTGTTATGGGTCTGTTTCAACCGTTAATGCGTGGGCTATTCGAGCTGGTGACCGGCCCATTGACTGGACAGCAGGGAGGGGCAGGCCTGCTGCCTGTTTTTGATCTGGCTCGAACTCAGCGGATTGACATCGTCGGCATCGGCGATAGCAACCAGCTTTTGAGTGGCCACGGCTGGGATCATGGCTTCCAGTACGCCTTGAGTCGGCGCCTTCCGATGTATGCAACTGGCCTTATAAGCCAGAATGAGAATAACGGCTCTGGCTCTGGTGTAGGCTACCTATACGCCCGTGCTGGCGTTTTGATCGGAGCTACGTCCGGCGCAGCAGCCGATCTTGACAAGTACATGAACAGGGGGCTTGGCGGGCTGTTTCCTGCCCGCTACACTTACGTAGCCGATGGGTCTAGCGTTGGGTCTAACACGACCATTGGTCTTGTACTATCTGCAAACTGCCCGATCGACAATGGCGGCCCTCTTGAGTGCGATCTTCATTGGGGATCATTCGATAGCGGCGCAGGAACCTTCCGGCCTTACGTTCGGCTCGGCCAATCGCCGTTCAGCACGCTTGCTGTTGCTCCTGTCCCGATTTCCACGAATGCTGGCGCGCTGGCTATGCAGCGGACCACATTGTCTATTGCTGCCAATCCGGCGAGGACTAGTCAGCCAGTTGAGTTTAAGCCAACCCGAACCGGCACAGACGGGATCACAGGACCGTACTTCAGCACATTCATGCGCGCGAGTAATCCGGCGCGCACTGTTGGCTTCTCCTATCACACTCTTGAGTACCGTGGCGGGCAATCCGCAAGGACCATGGCCTATGACATACAGCAATCGAGCGATGATGCGCTAACGCATTACTTTTCAGAAGTTCGTCGGCTTCAGGGCGCTGAAAAGTGCGTCGTTATAATGGTCAATTCCGGTCTGAATGACCGGCTTGAAAATCTAGCCTCAGTTGGCCCTGCTGCTGTAGCCGATGGCGATAGCCCGGAGGCGTTCGTTGACAACTGCACGGCCATCGTGCAGCGCATTCAGTCGATATGGACGCTCAATGCTTGGAGTCATGATGAACTCCATTTCGTGTTCATGGTTTCGCATCCGATCTCGGATCCAGACGATGCGCAGTTGGTGGGGTACCGGTCAGCCATAGCTACGTATGCCTCGATCCTTTCCCAAGGCTCTACCATCGATCTCGCGGCCAAGATCACCTCGGCGCAGATGCTGGATCTGGGGTACTACGCCAGCGCAGGGGCGGACAAGAACCACCTTACGCAGGCCGGCTATGAAGGCTTGGGGCTTCTGGCGATTGCAGCGTAAACGGACGGTTTCTAACGCTAACACAAAACAGGAGGCCACATGGCCGATCTAGTTATTACAGCGACGTCGGTCATTCCTGGCTCGACCGCAAAGATTGCACACGGCACGGCCGGCGTTACCGTTACGGCAGGCCAGGCAGTGTATCTGGACAGCACGACCGGCAAATGGGCGCTAGCCGACACGGACAGCGCTACTGCCGCAGTACGGAGCGCGCACGGCGTAGCGCTTAACGGCGCGGTGCTCAATCAGCCTATCGCGGTCTGCACCGCGGGGCCGGTTACGATCGGCGCCACTATTGAGGCGGGCACGGCTTATTACCTCTCAGGCAACGCAGGAGGCATCTGTCCGGTTGCCGACGTGGCGGCTGGTGACTATCCGCTGATTATCGGCATGGGTTCTAGCACGACTGTCCTGCAGGTTGGCATCGTCTATCCTGGCGTCGTCAAGGTGTAGGCATGGCGGTCATTCACGATGGACGGGTCGCCGTCACTCTGACGGCAAAGGTGTCGTGGTGGGTACAGCCGTACCTTTGGACAGCATCTATGCTAGCGCGTGCGATCGCGCCATTCGTGCCAAATCTCGATGATGAACGGATCGAAGCATTCTCACAGAAGCAGGCGGCCTTCATCGCAAGTCGCGGTGTGAAGTTTTATGCCGGGAAGCGCAGGATCTGATGGCAGTCCGCGGCGCTAGGGAAACCTCGCGTGCGCTACGCGAGTTGGCTAAGGTGGTGTCCGTTCCAATCAATGCGACATCGCGCTTTGCCTTGCAGCCCACGCTAAAGGCTGCAAAGGCGAACGTTCGCGCACTGCCGCTGAAAGAGAAGACGGGATCGCTAGAGAAGTCTCTGGTCATTAAGCAAAAGCCGAGGACGTCCAAAGTTAATCCCCTGTTTCAGGTCGGGCCGGATGCTTCGTTTCAGCGCGCGACGCAGTTTGGCTCAAGGCGACCGGTGCGTTACGCGCATCTGCTCGAGTTCGGTACGGCACCGCATTACCAGCCAAAGCGCGGCGTTGTGCATCCCGGCACGCGCCCTACGCCCTGGCTAACACCAGCCTATTTCGCAACTCGCGACGAGGTTGTGAAGCGGTTCAGCAAGAAGATCGGTCCAGAGATGGAAAAGCGCGCGGCTAAACTGCGTGCAAAGGCGGCAAAATGATCGGCGCAGGCGAACTAGATCGACGTATTAGAATCCAGCACGCCGTTAATCTCAACGATCCGGACTATAACGAAGAGATTCCAACTTGGATAGACGACGCGGTCGTCTGGGCCAAGATGGAATTTCACAAGTCGGAAGAGAGCGAAGCCTCAGCACGGCGGTATGCCGAGATGGGACTTTATTTCACCATACGCTATCGATCCGATCTAACTGCAGAGCATCGCCTGGCGTACAAGAATGGCTCCGGCGTTGAAGAGTACTATGAGATTGTTGGGCGACCGCGAGAGATTGGCAGGCGCCAGTTTCTTAAGGTGCAGGCGAGGCTGATTGAATGAAGAAGCTCACGATATGAGCGCAGTCTCACTGACTATCAAAGCGCTGCTCGCGCAATCCACAGTTAGAGCGTTTACCGCACAACGAATCTACCCGTTTCCAATACCGCTTACGACAAGCCTCCCAGCCATTGCGGTAGCCATGTCCGCAGAGGATGAGGAGTACGCGCTGGCCGGTGCAACACAATACCCACTGGCCACAGTTGAAGTCCACTGCATAGCGCTTACGGCTGTATCCGCCATCCAATTGGGCGAGGCTGTCAAGATCGCTTTGCGCGACCTTCTCTACACCTCTGGTGACGTTAACGCGTCATTCCGGAAGTCCGGCGTCGACTTTACCGACTTCGCCGATAACCTTTCTACGCATCGCCGCGTGATGTCTTTCGACGTCCGTTGGCGCTGAGGCGACCACCAGCCACCCGCCACTCGACATCAGATAAGGCACGCCTTGACGCCCTTTTAGGCAAGGCATCGTCACGTCACTCATAAGGAAATCACTATGACCGCAACGACCGGTATGACCGGCATCGGCGCTGCACTCAAAATGGGTGACGCGGGTGCTCCGGAGGCTTTCAACGCCATCGGCAACACGACATCTTTCGGCCTCGAGCAGAGCGCAGACCAAGTGGACGCTACGCATCTACAGTCGACATCAGGCTTTCGTGAATTCAAACAGGGCTTTAAGTCTGCCACGACGCCGTTTGAAGGCCACTTCGATCCTGACAACTCGTCTCAGGATCCGAGCACCGGCCTGCTGAAGGCTTACGCAGACGGTACGGCACGGAATTTCAAAGCCGACTTCTCTGCCGCCGATAACAACGGCGTTGGCAAGCCGTCGACCTACTCTGTGTGCTCCTTTACCGGCGTTATCACTCAGCTTACGATCAATGTCGCAGAGGGCATGGTCACCTGGCAGGGCCAGATTAGCTACTCGTCTGCTCCGACTTGGGCCGCCACATGATGGCGAATAAATTCATCGCCGAAGTGGAGGCTTCGGACTTTGGCGATGGATACACTATCCGTCTTGATACGGACGGCATGGCGAGGCTTGAGAGTGAATTCGGCGAGTTCGATTTTGTGCAGAAAGTGCAGATTGGACTTGCCGTCTTGGCGGTAAAGTACATCAAAGCATTTTTGGCTGTAGCCTTACGCGACGCCAACGGCGCGGTTGTCAAATCGTACGACATGCCGTTGCCATTAGAGACTGTCGGCAAGAAGTGCCTCGATGTCTTTTCGCTGTTCCGTTACGGCAAGGATCACGATGCGTGGGTGGCTGATAACGCCAAGAAGATAGCCGACAAGAAGGCTGCCGACGAAAACCCTACGACGGGCACGAAAGCCTGACGGGATATCTCCTGTCGTTAGCTATTCGTGCCGGCATATCTGAACGTGACTTCTGGAAGATGACGGCGTGCAACGTCATAGAGGCATACACTGCCGTTTTCACGGAGCGTGAAAAGGGCATTACCGTCCTTGCCTACCGGACAGCCATATTCACGCGCATGAAACATCAATTCCTACCCAAAAATGAAGCAGCGCTTCTGAAGAAGCCCGAGCCTGAGAAGAAAAAGGCGCAGTCGCTTCAGGACCAGTTGGCTATGGCCAAATTTATCACAAAAGCTCTGGGCGGAACGGTGGATTAAATGGTTGCTACCGTCGGATCTATTTCGATTGATCTCAGCACCAATGCTGCCAAGTTTGCGACCGGCTTCAAGTCGGCCGCAACCACCGTTGATCGCGAATCCGCGCGCATGTCGAAAGCTGTGGCAGGCTTCGGTGCGGCCTCGAGGGCTGCCACAGGCGTCCTGTCGGGCTTCGTCGGTGGCATTGTCGCCGGCGGGGCGCTTGCCGCGCTCACGTCGCTCGGCGGCGCGCTGGACAAGGCGCGAACGGCGCTGTCCGAGTTTGAGGGGATAGCGAATGAGGCGCGCGTCACCGGCCTGAAGACAGACATGTTCCAGGCGATTTCGTTTGGCGCGTTGGAGGCCGATGTTAGCCAAGAAAAACTCAACGCTGGGCTAGAGATATTCGCCAAGAATGTCGGCCTGGCTCAAATCGGGACTGGCGCGCTTTATTCAAAGCTAAAGGAACTCAATCCGGAACTGCTTCGCGCGGTACTGAACACCGATGACCAAGGCGAACGCCTGAAGCTTGTTGCTGATGCAATGCGCGATACGACGGACGCCACCCAGAAGGCGGCATTGGCAACGGCTGTGTTCGGTAAGGGCGGCATCGAAATGATCCGCGTTCTCGATGGCGGACGCCAGGCGCTGGACGACTTCAAGCGCCGCGCTGCCGATCTTGGCCTGATCATCCCTGACGACCTTCTGCAGCGAGCCGGCGAGCTTGATGACAAGCTTGAGGTGCTTGCCAAAGTCATCGACGTCAATCTGAACCAAGCGCTTGTGAACCTGGCGCCTTTGCTAGTCGACGCTACTGGCGGATTCGCAGGGTTTGCCCAAGAACTGAAGGGCTTTTCAGAGCAGGTCAAAAACTTCACCTCAAACCCGTCGCTTGAGAACCTGCTGAAGCTTATCAGCGGTGACCTTGATGGTGGCGGTTCGATTGAGCGTGCTGTCAACGGCATCAAAAATCTTGCTTCCGAGTTTTCTCGTTCGACGGCCGATATCGAGGCTGACATTGCGAAGGTCAAAACTCTACTTGCGGACCTAAAGGTTCAGGCAGATGCCGGTTTCATTGTCGATCTTGAAACCGACCGCGCGGTGGAAGACCTGAAGTTTCTGCAGGAAGAACTGAAGCGCACGCAGGCAGTAGGCGTTGCCGCAGCTAATGAAATTCGCGCAGGCTTTGCGCAGGCTTTCCGAGATTCAGAAAACGCCTCAATGAAGGCGCTTGATGACTATAGGGCCAGCACGCCGAAGCCGCTGCCGACCGTCAAACGTTACGGTGGCGATCCAGACAAAATCGAGCTTCCAAGCACCAGGTTCAGCCGTCAGCAAGATGTGAACGGCTCCGGCGTCAGCGTAACGAAGTTTGGCGGCAGTAGTGGGAAGCCCATCGTCTACATCCCGCCGGGTATGGCCGAAGATGATATGGGTGATAATCCAGGCGTCGAGTATCAAAGAAAAGCGGCTGACAATACAGAAGAAACATCCGACAACGTCTCGACGCTGGACCGCAATACAAAGTCTTATCTCAGCAGCCTTAGCTCCGATATCGGCGGCTATACCGCGCAGACCAACGTCACCATTAATCGACTGAGTGACGTTACTGCTGCGACAGCCAAATACTTGTCGCAATCCATGATTGCCGCGCTGGCGCTGAAAAACGATAGCAGCAGTCCCGGTGGCTCCGGTGGTGGCGGCATGTTTGGCGACGCCATAAACCCCGAGACCGGAAGCAGTTACATTTCGAGCTGGGGCATACGCAAGATCAAAAAACCAAGCTATCAGCTGTCGCCCACGTCAGATGACGGCAGCTTCGATACTTCTGTCAACGTCCAGCAACCGGGCACCAACATCACCTTGAATTATCAAGCGGCTCCCGGCGAAAGCGAGCGGACAGCCCGCCAGCGCGCCCGCGAGATGTACGACGAACTACTGATGCAATCGGCGAGGGCATAATGGTCGACACCGTCGCCATCAACAACAAGTTCGCGCTCGACATGAAAATGGGACCGGTCTTTCAAACGACCGTTATCCCTCTCATGGGCGGCTATGAGGACCGCAATCAGGATTGGCAAGTGGCGCTGTGGCGTTACGATGTTTCGCTAAACAACAGGCCTCTTTCTGAAATCCGTTCGTTCATGGCTCACGTTCTCGGCCGCCGCGGATCCGCGAACGCATTCCCACTTCGCGATCCGCTGGATAATACGCTGACTGACGAGAACATCGGCACGGGCGACGGCACGACTGCCGCGTTCCAGATCAAGAAGACTTATGCAGATGCGGATCGCGCCTACGCTAGACCGATCACTATCGTCTCGAGCCTTATCGTCAAAGTGGCTGGCGTAACGAAGACTGTCGTCACCCACTACAACCAGACCGACGGTGTTGTGACCTTCACGGGTGGCAACATCCCGACCGCGGGGCAGGCAATCACAGTGTCTTGCGACTGGCTCGTGCGCGTCAGATATGCCGCTGACTACAATCCGCTTTCTCTGCCCATAGGTCCGGACACAGGCACTCCGTTTGCTTCTGCTGGCCCGATTACCCTTATGGAAGTGCTAAGATGAGAACAGTATCGGCTGGCCTTAAGGCGGCCATGTCGACTACGCCTCACACGCTTGGCTGGCTTGGAAAGTTTGTGTTCGCTGACGGCACAACGATCCGCGTGTCTGCTACAGGCGGCAATGTGGCGTTCGATTCGCAAACCTGGCCAGCGGACAAGAGCTTCAAGGGTTCGACGCTCAAGTCAAGCGGCGACGCCTCCGTTCCTGATGGCGAGGTGACTGCACCAGCAGCCATCTCAAGCGCCTACGACGCCGAAGATGTCTATGCAGGCACGTTCGAAGGCATGGAGATCACCCTCTATGTCGTGAACTTCAATGCGCCATCTGACGGCGCAATGCAGCTTGGTCCATATACTGTTTCTGAGATCAATTACGACGACCGCGGGAAGATTGCTACGTTTGAAATACGTGGCATCCTGCAGCGCGCCAAAGAGATCACCGTCGAGGAACTCTCTGTTTCCTGCCGGTCTGACCTTGGCGATTCCCGACCAGGCTTCTGCAAGCTTCCGCTATATCCGACAGACGTTTCGCGAAGCATTGCCTATGCAGTTGGCGACTATGTACGCGTCTCGGATGCTGGCGACTACCACAATCGCATGTTCCGCTGCACGACTGCTGGAACAACGGACGCATCGGCACCAGCCTACAACTATACGGTCGCAGCGACGACGACTGACGGCACAGCAGTGTTCACAGCAGAGGAGGCGTGGGTCCGCTCCGGAGTCGTCGCCACGCGCACCGACGACAGCGACTTTACGGCCACATTGACAGAAAGCCGAGCCGTTGACGGCTGGTTTACGAACGGCGTCGTGAAGTGGACTTCAGGCCAGAATGCCGGCCTGTACAATCAGGTGCGCGCGTGGACGCAAGCGACCGGCCGGTTGCGCCTCTGGGGCGCCGCGCGCTGGCCTGTGGCGGTTGCAGATACGTTCGAGATCGTTCCTGGCTGCGACAAAACATTTTCCATGTGCAAGACGCGATTTTCCAACTCGATAAACTTCAGAGCTGAAAACCTGTTGCCAGGTCTATCATTCCTAATCGGAGCGGGACAGTAGATGGCGCTATCCTACTCCTACAAGAAACCGAGTTACGGGGGCTGGGGCGACTCTGGCGGGGGCACATCATCGCCGACGGTTCCGGAAGTGCCTACCGTCCAGACGACGCTTCCCACATCCGCCTATGGCCAAACGATTCCGGTCGTTTATGGCAAGTGTCGCTTGCCGGCCGCCTATATCTGGGTGCCGCCGATCCTGACCATCACGTCGTCTCACATCGAGTATTGGGACACCGTTACCAAAACCACTGCCAAGATGTCGGCGCGGCTGCGCTTTGCTCGACCGCTCGTGCCGGATTCGACTTGGACGATGCGCAAGCTCTATGCCAACGGAAAGCTCATCTATGACGGCAGCGCCAACTATCGCCAGAAGGGCCTGAAGTTCAACGTCTATGACGGGAGAAGCACGCAGCCGCGTGACCCTGCGATGGTCCGCGAGGAAGGCGAAACGAACGTTTCATCCCATCGCGGCTATCTCGATATCGTGGTCGTTGATTTCGATATTATCGGGTTGGGTGCTCCGCCTGTTTTTGAAGCCGAATGGATTCAGGACGGAGCGGCCACGCACGATTACGACACCTATCGGGTGTTGAGCGCCGATGACGTGAGTTTGATGGCGCCTGATTGGGAAAGTGGCATCCTCTACACCTGGGCGAACAGCCCGCGTGTTTTGCGCAGATTTTCCATCCCGGCGACTCAGGAATACTTCACTGTTGATAGTCCTATTGTCGCGAATTATTTTCATGATTTTCGTTATTCGACTGCACTAGACAGGATGGTTTATCTAGCAGGATTTGCCGCAGATTCTGTAACGGCTAGATTGATCGATCCATTATCGGGAGACATCATCGCCTCCTCGGTGGGCGAGGCATCGTCTGCCGGCACGATACTAGACTGCGGCTGCTTGGTCGATATCAATGGAGGCGCCGTGCTCGTGGGATTTTCCAGTGACGAGGAGATTTTCGCGTTCTATCTGACCACGACAAACATCGAACTAAGTTATCGGTCGATTGCCAGCTTCGGAGGCTACACCAGCATCCAGTGCGTCACGCCAGGCGAGAAGCGCGGGAGTGAGTTCGACGTTTGGTTCTGTGCAGGCGCAGACCTCGTCAAAGTTACGCTGACTGCGCTTGGCACGTTCAAGAGTTCGACGGTTGTGGCAACCTTAGCCGACGATTTGCGCTATGCGGTCTACGACGATGGCGACCTAGTCGTCTGGACCGATGCGGCGACAGTCCAGCGCATCGACGGCACGACAGGCGCGGTCGAATACACCAAGACCGTGCCGTATCAAATCGAAGTTGTGACGGGCCGCGACATTGGCGACCCGGATATGCAGCGGCTCACTGACGAGTTGTACTTTGTCGCCAGCAGCACGAGCTATTTCACGAACCTCAAAACCGGGCTAACCCGGTCGGTTTCCGGTGCAACAAACAACCCGCAACGCTTTTACTACGATGGCGAGACTGACACGCTCCTGACTGTGACGGTCGGTGGCCTACCGCAACGCCTTAGCATTATTGCAGGCGACGGCACCCAACGGCAGCTTTCCGACTTTCTCGTCGCGCTATTCGAGGGTGGCGGGTACGACTCCTCCGAAATCGACACCATCAACATTGACGACGTGATCGATGGTGCGGTGATCGACGTAACTGCCGGCGTGAGAGACATAGCTAGGTCGGTCTGTGAGCCTTACTCCATAGCGGTGTTTGAACGGGCAGACCAAGTCATCTTCAAGCGCGCTTTCACGGACGGCTCATTCGCGGTCGACGCCACGCTTTCTTCTGCCGGAGACATAGCTGAAAACGGGAATTAAAGCCGATGGGAATTAAAGCTAGGCGGCTCAATCCTGAAGAGTTCATTGCGCGCTACGGGATTAACTATCGAGATCGTGCGGAGATTTATCAAGAGCGGCCGCAATTTGGTGAAATCCCTTCGCTGCCGTTCCCTGTGGCTCCATCGGATCAATCAGTCAAGGTCAGTATCCCGATCATTATCGATGCAGATACGGTCAAAGTCCTTGCTACCCAGAAAGTAAATCGACTTGCCATTGAGCGCCATGAGTTTCGGCTCACGCTTAGGGCAAAATACATTGATCTTGAGCCAGAGGATATCGTTCGGTTTACATTTGCAAATCGCACTGTCACGGCGCGCATTATAGAGACCACGACACGTCCAGACTACATGATCGATGTCGTCGCAACGGAGTTCCTGAACAGCGTTTCGGTGTCGATATCGGGTGGCACCGGTAATCCTACAGAGCCGAATCCTGTGGGGACACCAGAGAGCAGGTACTATCACCTCGACATACCGCTTCTGTCGGATGCTGATGATCTAAGTGGCGACGGTCTGGTGCAGTACCATGTGCTGGCATCTGGCGGGCAGCCTTATTGGGACGGGGCGACGCTGTACCGAAGGGACGCTGCTGGCACATATCAGGCTGTCGCTGGGCAGGTCACAAATGGTTTGGTCGGCATCGCCTTGGAGGCTTTGCCAGATTGGGATACGCCGTACGTCACGGAGTTTTCGCGCACGCTCGATCTCGCGATCATCTCCGGCGACACTGATCTCCTGGTTTCGGCCACATATCTGGAAATGATGAACGGCGCGAATTTCTTTGCCATCGGGCAACCCGGTCGGTGGGAAGTCTGCCAGGTCATGACCATCACGTCGAACGGCGACAACTCATACACGTTCGAAGGTCTGCGTCGTGGCCGTGGATCTTCGGAAGAGTTTACCGGTCTCCACGCCGCTGGCGATTTCGTCGTCTGGCTCTCGGAGGAGAACGTCCAGAACATCGACTATTCGATTGCGTCTCTGGACGATGCATTCGACTTCAAACCTGTTGGGTTTGGTGGGTCTATCGAGACGACATTGGCTGTCAACCGCACGGTGACCGGCGAGGCTGAGAAGATCCCAAAGCCGTGCCAACTCGATGCCACAGTGGTCGGCTCGGATATCGTTCTGGATTGGGTTAGGCGCACGCGCATTGGCGCTTACTGGTCGGACGACGGCGACTATACGGCACCGCTTGGCGAGACGCTGGAGCAATATGTCGTCAGGATCAAGGACGGTCCTGGCGGCACTGTACTTCGTCCTTTCACAGTGGATAACGCGACGACCAAGACCTATCTGGCGGCCGACATCACGACGGACTTCGGTTCAATCCCGGCGCAACTCACCTTCGACGTGAGGCAGGTTTCCGGAACAGGCGTCATCTGCCCGACGCGAGAAGCGACCATCGACCTTTAGGAGCCTTCATGGCAAATGATTTGAACCTCCCGGCCATCGCTGATGGCCAGGCCGATGGCCAGTGGCAAACATCGAACGACGGCGATGCCGCGCTCGGCAATGCGTTGGCTGATACCTATACTGTAGATTTCACCGCGGGCAATGTCACGTTGACCAGCACGCAGTTTCGGTCGGCAAACATCTTCATAGGGAGCAACCTATCGGCAACACGCGTCCTGACGCTACCCGCTGTCAAGCGCCCGTTCTGGGTTTATAATCCGGATGCCGTGGACAGTATCACGGTCACCAAGGGAGCTACGACGGTCTCGGTTGGGCCGCTCAAGTTGGCGCTATGCTACACTGACGGCACCACGGACGGCTTGGTTGGCGCCGCTATCACAGTGGGTGGCGCCGTAGCAAATCCGACCGAGTCCCTGATTATTGCCGTTGGCGACGAAACGACGGCAATCACGACCGGAACGGCCAAAGTCACGTTTCGGATGCCGTATGCGTTCACGCTTTCCGCAGTCAGGGCGTCACTCACAACGCACTCCTCGTCCGGCACGCCGACCATCGATATCAACGAAAGCGGCGCAACGATTCTGTCAACCAAGCTGACCATCGATGCGAGCGAGAAAACCAGCACGACGGCAGCCGTTGCTGCTGTCATCTCCGACACATCCCTCGCTGACGATGCCGAGATCACCATCGACATCGACGTGGCTGGAACTGGTGCCGCTGGCCTCAAGGTATATTTGATCGGCACCCGCACATGAGCATGATGGTGCAGTCAGGCCGCTTTGGCGGCGGCGGTGGGCCTCCACCGGGACCAATCGGCGAATACCGGGATACCGATTTCAGCGACACCAACGCCTCCAACTACACATTCACGGCAATGGATATCGGTGCGGCGGACGCCAGTCGCATGGTCCCTCTCGTCTTGCTCTGGCGGCTTGGCGCAACAGACCGATTTCCAATCAACATAACGATTGGCGGAGTGTCTGCCGCGCTTGTCGTGAAATCTCACGCAGCTTCAGGTCATGGCGTCGGAATCTGGCAAGCCGCGGTGCCGACCGGAACGACAGCGAATGTCGTTGTCGGCAACACCAGCGATACCGGAATTCTCCTGGCTTGCCGGGCACTCACTTACCGCGTCATCCCGTCGAACCCGACAGCACTGGACAGTGGATCGAATGCCGGGTCAACGAACCCTCTGACTGTTCCCGACATCGCTGTACAGAACGGCGGATGGCTGGTCTGCGCTGGCATCGCCGCGGGCACATCAGCCTCATCGGCAAGCTACAACGGCGCGGATACGCCAGCCGAAGACCTAAACGATTTGATGGAAACAGTGTTGAGAATGGTGGTGTGGTCGGTCAACACGACCGAAACGGCGTCCGGAAATGACCCTGGCGATACAGGAGCCGATTCTCGTCGCGTTGTCGCGGCTTCATGGGTTTGAGTAAAAAACGGCGGACCTGTGTGGAAGCTCACACGCAGGTCCGCCGCCCTAAGGCGCGCCGGTTCGGGTTCAACGACGGCCGGCACGCTTGTTTCGAATTAGCTTCCGGCGCCGGTAGCGCAGGTGCCTACCGTGCCATCGAGCGCGGTGCATAGTTGTGTGAAGCGCCCGGTGACCCAGCCGCCGATACCGATGATGAAGCCGATCGCAGCGACGGCAATGATACCGATGAGGATGGAATATTCAACCATTGCGGCGCCGGACTCTTCGTCGCGGAACTGCTTGGCCACGCTGATAAGCTTTTTCATGTTGTACGCACTCCCCTTTTACCCAAATGGACGGGGCAGTTGCGAAACTCTGCTTGAACCCCTCGTCCTGACTGCAATCGTGTTCTTGCGTCGGGTAAGTGTCAACGGAATTTTAACAATTCGTTAACTCTCAGCCTTTCAAATCACAAGGCAAAACAAAGATAAGCCCGTGATTCTGCGTAGAAATTCGGCAATTTAACCATAGATGCAGTCCGATACAGGCGTGCCGCCGAGTGTATAACCCGTTATTATTGGCGGTGCGGCTAGCCGGCAAACGCCAGCCCGGCGGCAAGGCCAAGACCGATCGCGATGCCGAACATCATCCGCTGCGCCAACAGGTGCCAGCCAGCAGCCGGCCGCGTCAGGATAGATGCGATGTCATCAAACGCGCGACCTTGCGCCATCATTTCATGGGATGCTAAAATACGGGTAGCCATTTCGACCTCCTTCAAAGGTTGGCTTGGTTAGAACCTGCTTAGCGCTCGTAACGCTCTGCAGGTTCGCTATTTTATAGCCACTATTTCCACTATATGCAACTCCATTATGGAGCCGCCAAATGACTATCTTTGGCACCATTTCGCGCGCGCTTAACTACGCACTAGGCGGGCTGCGTGGCCAAACACTATGCGCACGCATAGCCGCATTGCAGCCGGACTGTCTCTTTTGCCGCCTCATGTCGCATCTGGTCGAGCCTAATCACTGCGCGATCGAGTTGGCGCTGTGGGAGATGCGAGACAATTAAGGATCCACTATGAAACTGATACCAGACTGGAAGGCGGTGCTTTGTCACGCCTACAGCGTCCACTTTGTGGCCATATCAATCTTCTTTGGCGTCCTCGATGTCATCGCTAACTTCTGGACTCTATTCGACGGGCTGCTGCCTATCTCGCGCGGCTGGTTCGCCGGTCTTGGTGTGACGTTCGGCATTCTCGGCCTTGCGGGAAGGTTCATACCGCAGAAAACAATATCGGGAGACGGTAATGCCGATAAATAAGATTGCATCCTCCAAGCGCGCCAAGGCCGCGATTGCTGCCGTGCTCGCTGGCGGGCTGGCGATAGGCGGCACCCTATGGCCAGCGTCCACGCCTCCCGCGGTAGCGCTTGCCGTCAACTCCCTTATCATCCCATGGGAGGGATTGGTGCTCAAATCGCATTGGGACCGTTACGCGAAGATTTGGGATATCTGCTACGGCGAGACTAAGGGCATCGTTCCTGGCATGACCAAGACAAAGGCCGAGTGCGATGCGATGCTTATCAAGCGCGTCACCAATGACTATTACAAGCCGCTAACGAAGTGCATTGCTGAGTTTGAGGGTAAGCCAATAAGCCTGCAGGCGTCGCTTATTTCGGGTGCCTATAACTTTGGTGTTAGCGCAGCCTGCAAATCCACTGCGGCACGCCTAACCCGTGACGGCAAATATCGACAAGCCTGCGAAGCACAGACAGCCTTTAATAAGGCCGGTGGCCAGGTCGTTAATGGTTTGGTCAAGCGTCGTGAGATGGGTGACGCGCAGCGCATCGGCGAGGCGGAACTTTGCGTATCGGGGCTGCCTATTTCGGGTGAGGTGTCATGAAGTGGCTTGACCTTGTTACGGGCGGATACGCCTCACTAATCGTGTACGCAGTAGCCGCTGCGGCAATCGCTGCGGTGCTTGGCTACACATACCATGCCGGCGCTAGCAACAAAGACGCCGAGTGGACGCTGAAATATAATCAGCGCGAGGTGGCCATCGCCGAGGCGTACAACGCGGAAGTGTCGCGGCAAGCACAAGCCAACGCTCTGGCGAAAGCCCTTGAGGCGAAGCGCCTGGCCGAACTCGAGTCCGAGAACGTCGCGTTAGAATTGAAAATCAAGGAACTCTCAGATGAAGCGGACGCTGACCCTGATCGTGATCGCGTTTGCCTGTCTGACGGCAGCCGGCTGCGTATCGACTCGATCCATTAATGTATTTCCGCCGCCGCCTGTGTTAAGCGAGCCTGACCTCGCCTTGGTGGTCCTGTGTTTAGGTCCGGCTCGTCTACCGCAAGGTGCCATCACGCAACACGATGTCGAACGGCTATGGATCTCCGATCGCAAGGCTCTCATACAATGCGGGAAGCGCCTGAAGGCGTTGCGCGATTTCTATAATGACCGCGATGCGGAACTTCGTGGTAAGGCGATGAATAAATGACAGCAGAGCAGATGGTTTATCTAGTGATCGCGGTCGCGGGCGCGGTTGGCGGTATCTATTGGCGGTGGGGCGCGCTTATCGGCAAAGTGCGCGATGACTTGGCATCACATAAGCTCTACGTGGCAGAGAATTACGTCACGAAGGTGGGACTGGCCGAGCAAACCACTCAGATTATGAAGGCGATAGATGGGGTTGCAGATCGCATCGATGGCGTTAATCAACGCCTTGATCGCGTGTTCGAGCAGCCTAAGCCCTCCCGCTCCTAATTCAACACCTAATGTTTCCGAAGCCCGCCAGCCGACAAGCTGGCGGGTTTTTTTGTTGGCCGTGTCCGTATGCCCGTTTACCTTTTTACTTGACACAAGATGCAAACGGGCATATTATTCATCATATACAGCAGTTCGAATCGCTGCCTACCCAGCATTGAGGAGAATACTATGAAACTGTTTGGCGCTCCGTCTGTCGATGGAGCCATTACGAGCATTATGAAGGGTATCGACCGCCTGGAGCGGGCGATCAATCATCACGCTAAGCGAGCATACGCCGAACTGGAAAACAAGAAGGCAGCCGAAGAAGCCCATGACGCGGCCACCGCTGAGGTCAATCGCGCGACGCGCATCAAGTCAAAATTGGAGGAGTTGGTCGCTTAACGCGACTAACGGCAACGAGGAGCGGACCAATGAAGAAAGCCATAGTCGCTGCACTCTTGGGCTCTCTTGCCCTGTCGGCGTGTACGGATGCGGATATCGCGTCCAAAAATCTCTCGAAGGCGGCAGACTACTTCGAGATCGACCGCCGCATCATCTTCTATAACGGCATCACTGGCGGTTACATGTTGACCATCGAGGGTCGCTGTTCGCTCGGCAATGCCGACAGTTCGGGGCAACTCTCAGTCACATGCAAGACGGGACCGAATGCCTTCAAAAAGCACTTCCTCGGCCTGTCCGACAACGTGACCTACTTCGTTTAGCAGATGGAGTCCGCAGATGTCAGCGTCTACCACTACAGAGTGACCTTCAAGCCACAGACGATCCTGCCCGATTTCGACTTCAGGGGAGATGCTGGCGAGTTGACGACCAACCGGAACTAATACGGCAGGCTTTGGCCTGCCTTTTAAACAAACAAGGGGAACACCAATGCGCATTCTTGCCGCGACTTCCCTTGGTGGCGCCGTCTCTTATGACGGCGAGCCGCCAGTGCAAGGCGACGAGGACAAGCAGGCCGAGAGGCCGCAGCTTAGTGTGGGAGGGTGAGGGATATGGCGAAGTTTAAGGTTGGTGATAAGCTAAAGTGGCGCGGCGTATTTAGGGCGTCGATGTACACGGTCGGCAAAGAATATGAGATTGCCAAGGAGTATCGGCCCGGTTGTTTCTATGTCACGGACGACAACGAAAACGTTGAGAGCACTCGGCACACATGGCCTGCGGAAGACATCGAAACTCACTTCGACAAAGCATCGCCCATCCGCATTGTGACGAGCCGCGAGATTGCGCCAGGCACCTATGGAATTGTTGAGGTAGGCGAGGCTGGCGTCTACGGCGTTCCGGTATTCATTTCCTCGTCATGCGGGTATTCGGCGCTACAGCTACGTGAAGCATCCAAGGTGCTTGCCGATCTGGCCGACGCACTGGCAGCATGACCATCCAGCCAGGCGACTACATACGCCTACCGCACTGGCCGTATTGCTGGCCGGCTGTCGCCCCGCAAGGGCGGCAAGGTCTGGCTAGGCGACGCAAGAGGCGGCGTCTGGTCATACGGCGATGCGCTTAATTGGGACAAGGAGACTGACGATGAGCGGGACGCAAGAGAACGGCGACGCGGGTTGGATTAGGCAAATTGGAATTGCCCTTGTTGCTTTTGGCTTGCTTACCTTCCTTGTCATGGCCGCAATCGGAATATGGTTTTGGCTTACGGAAATTATCCCGTTCTTTTGGGAGAGGGGAGACTACACGCCAGCAATAGGTTTGGCTGCATTGGTCTCTTGGGTGGCAGGCTCTTTCATGATCGACAACAAGGAATCCGCCAATTGATCCCGCATACAGACGAAGCACTCGCGGCCGCAGTTGTGGCTCGCCAGGCTCATCCATCATCGGCGGCCGCAGCGCGCGCGCTTGGCATCCCAGACAGCACGCTCAAGTCGCAACTGAAGCGGGCTGCTGAACGCGGCATGATGGGCTTTAAGCCTGTGTTGCCGGGGTTCCGCATTAGCCAAACCACGAGTACACCGCACGGTGACTTCGTGCAGCAGAAGCCGGAACGAGGCGAGCAATTCGAAATGCCTGCCGGCCAGAAGATCAAGGGCGTTAGCGCGCTCGTGGATCCGGACGGCCGCGAAATCATCAAGTGGATTAAGACCGACACAGACCGCGAACAGGCCGCAGCGTTCATGCGCGCTGCGGTGGAGGCGCTCAAGGAAGAGATTCCGCGCGCAGATCCCGTTGCTGTGCCGCAGTGGACAAATGGCGACCTTCTTTGCCAGTACACCATCACAGACGCTCACCTTGGCGCGCTCGCATGGAATGAGGAGACGGGCGGCGGCGACTATGATTTGTCGATAGGTGAAAGGTTGATTGTCGACTGGTTTGCTGCCGCCATCGCAACCTCGCCACCCGCTCGCCGTGCCGTGTTTGCGCAGCTTGGCGATTTCCTCCATTACGATTCGTTCAAGAGCATCACGCCAGAGCATGGCCATTTGCTCGACGGCGACACGCGCTATCCGAAGATGGTGCGGGCTGCCATTCGCATCGTGCGGACGGTAATCCGCCTCCTGCTTGAGAAGCACGAGGAAATCGACATCATCATGAGTGATGCCAACCATGACCCGTCAAGCGAGGTCTGGTTGCGCGAGATGCTGGCCGCTTTCTACGACCACGAGCCGCGTATCAAGGTAGACACCAATCCTGGCACGTACTCCATGATTGAGCATGGCGACGTGACTCTCTTTTATCATCACGGTCACCGTCGCGGCGTTGCTAACGTCGACTCCGTGTTTGTCGGCAAGTTCCGACAGGCTTACGGGCGCACTCGGTTCTCATATGCCCACGTCGGACATAAGCACGCCGACGAGCTCAAAACCACCAACCTCATGAAGGTTGAGCAGCACGAGACGCTGGCGGCGCCAGACGCCTATGCTGCTAACGGCGGATGGCTCTCCGGTCGGTCTGCCAAGGTCATCTACTACCACTCGAGGTTTGGCTATGTCGGTCGCAACGTCATGACGCCAGAAATGGTGGCGGGAGCATATGTCGCAGCTAACGACAATGAACCAGTGAGGGAGGCTGCGTAATGCGCTGCGCACGGTATGTCATCAATTACAAGCGAGAATATCGTGACTTCATTTACGGATATGAGGTCGAATTACTTGAGGGTGACCTTGTGACGGAGGAAGTCTACACGTCGCACAAGTTTGACATAACAGAGTTCCGCGTTCCCGGCTGACGGGCGTTCTCAACTTACGACATCTACGAATCGCGCGATGCCGCAGTCGATGCGGCGCGAGAAATCGTGCGCGCGAGCAGGAAGCGGTGGGAAGACATAGGCAAACTGTTTGACGGGCCTTTCGCCAATGACAACGAACCGGCTGGGGCCGCAGCATGAACTGGCAAGAATGGTGGCCAACATGACTGCGCAGCAGTTGGAGCGGGCTTTGGTTCATGGGTGCCAGGCGTGAAACTCGATCCGCTAGACTACGTGCCTCGCCTCAAGGTGCTCAAGGAGAAAGTCGGTCTGTACGAGGCCAAAAAGCAGTTGGACCGCGAATACCTTCTGAATTCGATCGATGAGGCCAAGAACTTTTATGAGCTGCGCGGCGTCATCCGCGCCATAGCCGAGAAGGTGCTTTAATGATCCGCCAACGACAGATTGAAATCATGACGGCCGAACTGGCGAAGTCCGAACAGCTTTCGCTAAAGGACTGCCGGCGATGGATTGAGCGCGGCTTTGCGGCTGTGGATGCGGAGGAGCAAAAAGCTATGAACGACAATGTCAACGGCACGCTTCGCAATGCCTACCGAGTGCCGCGGGGAGCAGACATCCGCGCGCCGTGCTTGAGCGGTCAGGTCTATGGCGACACAAAAGGCCGGTTCCGCGACGGTGAGCGAATAACTACAAGCACCATCATGTCCGAAGAAGGCGACGTGTTTCGGACGCGCTTCAGCGTGTATCGCGTTGAGAGCTGGTATGCGCCGGAGTTGGCGGCATGATTCCCGACGCGAAGACTGATCGGGAATATGAGGCGTACGCAAAGACCACCCGCAATTGGGTTGAGCACGACACGCTGCCGCAAGAGACGTTTGGGCCGATGAGAGCCGTAGCCAACGCTGTTGCAGAGGCAAATGCGTCAATGGGTACATTCAATGAAGCCCTTCGCTTGCGAGAGGAGCGAAAACTGCAGGCTGGTCAAAGGACGGCCAACGACAACTTGCGCCAGGTTGTGCCTACGGCGGCAACTGAGCGCAAGAGGGATTGGAATGAAGGCCTGCCGCGATCCGGTGATTGGATGCAGACATTCACCGGCCGACAGTTCTGGCCGATGGATCCGCGCGCAGACGAGGTGTTTGTTGAGGACATCGCTCATGCGCTGAGCATGCAGTGCCGGTACGCTGGCCACTGCCTTCAGTTCTACAGCGTAGCCGAGCACAGCGATCATCTGGCTTGGTGGCTGTTCCCTCAGTATGGTCACGCCGTGGCTCTGTGGGCGCTACTGCACGATGCAAGCGAAGCCTACCTTGTGGATGTGCCGCGGCCCGTGAAGCCTTTCCTTACTGGCTACAAGCCTGCCGAGGCCAGGGTCATGGCGGTCGTTTGTGAGCGCTTCGGTTTGCCGCCGGAGATGCCGAAGGTCGTACACGAAGCCGACCACGACATCATTGCCGACGAGCGAGCCAACATGGCACCGTGCGTCGCCGCGTGGGCGGGTGGCTACGACAAGCCGCTGGGCGTCAGCCTTCAGTATTGGACACCGGCCACGGCCGAACACGCCTTCCTGGCGTCGTTCGAGTTCTTCTCTCGTAATGTGGCGAGGGCTGCCGCATGACCGAGCAAATCATCTGGTGGACAGGCTATTCTATCTTGTGGTCGGCTGGGGCGCTTGGTGCGCTGGCCATTGTCGCGGCGGCAAACGCAGTGGCGGTTGCTGGTGCCGTGCACTACGCCAAGCGGTTCGGCAACGTAAATCAGAACCTGCGGGACATGCGCGCGTGGGTGGCCAATGGCAAGCCGCAGTGGCGGCAAGTCGACGGTCGTTTCCAGATTGTGCCTACCGAGGAGACATCATGAACACCTTCTACGTCGGACAGGAAGTCGTCTGCATCGACGCCAAGACGCCACCGCACGTAACCATCCCGCTGCCTGTGGCCGAGGGCCAGATCTACAAAATCCGCTGGATTGGCCCTTACGCCAGTTATGTCGATGGCGAGTTCATCGGCGTTCGTCTTGAGGGAATCGAGCGCGGCGTGTGCCCGACTTATGGCCACGACGATCCGCCCTTCAACGCCAAGCGCTTTCGACCGGCTGTCAATGATCCGCTCGCTCTCTTCAAGCGCATTGCGACCGACCCGGATTTCAAGATCGACGCACCGGAAGGCCCAGTGCGCGGTGTGCCTGTTCAGGATGACGATGGCGGTGATGGTGTGAAGAAGCGAGTTAAGGAGGATGTTTGAAATTGACAGCGAACGGGCACTACTACGATGATGCTGAGGACTTTGGCTACAGCACAGGCAAGTATGCCAGGCCAGCCAACGACAACCGCTTAGAAGCGCCGGCAGCGGCTCGCGCCAACCACATCAACGGTCTCGTCTCGTACTTCCACGGCAAGTCGCTTGCGGCAGGATGGTGGGATGGCGATGCCTCTCCGTCCAATCCCTATGTCATCGCCACCAAACTCATGCTGGCGGTAAGCGAGCTTTCAGAGGCAATGGAGGGGCTGCGCAAAGACCTTATGGACGACAAACTGCCGCATCGAAAGATGGGGGAAGTCGAGCTTGGCGACGCGCTTATCCGCATCTGCGATCTAGCTGGCGCACTCAGATATGACCTTGGCGGCGCGACGATGGAGAAGGACGCTTATAACTCTGTGCGGGCGGACCATAAGCCCGGAGCTCGAATGATAGCTGGCGGTAAGAGGTATTGAGGATGACGTATGATGATTACCGCAAAATCGGACACGGTGCGCTTGTGTCGCTAACATTGTCTGTCCATCCGTTGCTTTGGTATGGCTGCGCAGCCGTTTCTGGCGCCATCTTAGGCTTGTACATATGACCGCCGCCCTCGCATATGACCCTTGGGGCGGACACGATCTACCAGCCAACGACAATGGCGAGCCAGCACGCGGCAAACCAGTCATGATTGGCCTCACCGGTCTGCGCAACGTCGGCAAGTCCACCGTAGCCAAGTTGCTCAAGGACGAGTTCGGATTCGTACCCGTGCATACCTTTGCGTCGGGCAAGGAGGCGACCCGAGAGTGGTTCATCGCCATTGGCATCGATGCAGAGACGGCGTGGGAGATGGTCTACGGCGACCTGAAGGACGTGCCTAGCGACGAATTGCCTGGAGGTGTTGCGCCGCGGTTCTTCCTCGAGAAATTCGGGCACTTCATGGGCTCGACCATGGGTGTCGATTGGACGCTCGGACTTGAGGTGGCGCTTGCTCGAAGGCGCTACCCGGGAAGGCCTATCGTGGTGGAATCTCTCGTCTATGAAGCGCCGTGGTTCCGCGCACAGGGAGGCACCGTGTGGCGTCTCGATCGGCCAGGGCATGAAGGACCGACCGGCGTCGAAAGCGACGCTGTACAGGCTGCGATTGCCGCAGACGCCACCATTGGAGCGACGTCCGTTGATGAGTTGAAGGATAAGGCGCGGAAAGCCTTGCAGCAGCTGATTGGTGGGGCCTGATGCAGGAAATCCCAATCAGCGCAGCGAAGCGCATTGCGACCGAGTACGGATACGACCAGGTAATTGTCTACGCGAGGGTCTGCCACGATAGCCCTGAACCACACGGCGAGCACATGACGACATATGGGGGCGCAATGTCGAACACTGCGGAGCGGCTGCCAAGATTGGGCAAACGTTAAAACGATGGATGGGCTGGCCGGAATAAGTCCGCCTGAATGGTAACAACAGCCGCCCTTGCTCACGCTTGGGCGGCTATTTCCTTTTCAGGAGACACCTGCCTTCTGCGCAGCCTTTGACGGTATGTACTCGCCCGTCTTCGGATCCTTGCGACGGCGAAACTTGCGCTCGCCGGCAGGTTTCTTTTCGCGAGGCACCAGGCTTTCTGCGGTTGGTGCGCGCAGGATCATGCCAGGCGAGAACATGCCGTCACCGCGGCTAAAGCCTTGGGTGACGCGCTCGGGCAGCAATCCATTGTCATGAAGCCATTTGACATCTGCTACCACGCGATCAACACGCTCACCTGCCTCTGCGGCCAGCGCTTCCTTGGCGGCGATCTCTGCGCGCCTCTTACGCTCGCGGGCCGCCAGTTCAAATTCGGCCTGCCTGCGCTCAAACTCAGCGTCGCTTATCTCGAGTAGTTCCGGTCGAATCTTATCGATAGTTGCGGCCATGCATTGTCCCTCTATGGAATGCATGGCCTATAGCTTGTCGGCTGGCGGGCCGCAAGCCTAGGGCGCTAAACGTAAAGCGCTGGGACACAATCCCGTATTAAGCAGCAGACAGTCTTGGCATGGCCCGGTCGCCGGCACCACGTTGACTAGGCTATCGCCTAGCATCATTCTGTCTCTGTTTGGATCCACGGCTGCGAACGATCGCACCCCGTAAACCTCTCCTCGTCTTCCTACCTTGTTCCTGCACATAACCAGAGATGGCATCGACTGGTCTTTGTGCGATACGCATTGCCCTAGTTTGAATTGCCAGTCACTATCCTCATACACGTTACCGGTAGCGGACGGCATCGCCATGTTGCCCATTTTACCCAAACCACTTTCTTTGTTTAGAGCATCCCTTTCTTTCCCGCGCAGAGCGCAAAGTCCGCACCTCAATGCTTCGTCAACAAGCCGTCGTTAGGGCGGCAAGCCGGGGGTTGATAACTCACTCGGCGGTGAGCCGATGGCTTTTAGCTTTCGCCTGGACATAACGCATCGCCCCCGGCCGAAGCCAGGACGTGCGTTGCCACCGAGCAAATCGCACAAAACACCGACACAACGTGCCGAGGTAGGGTGTGGGTTATCAAGCCCATGATCGTATTGTAACTAATCGTGACGGACTGCAAGAGGTATTTGTTATGTAAGCAAAATCTTAATTGGCCTTAATAGAAAATTGACTGCGTCTCTAGGCAACTGTGCATAATCATCCGTGTGGCAGCGCTACCGTCACCTTGGAAGTTTTCCAGCAACATAAATCCGGTTGTGATGCCGGTTGTTACATGCGGTGCATCTAATGTACTTGGCGGCAAATCTTAGATAAGCCTCGCCTGACCGGCGCTGGAGTCGGTCGCGGTCTATCGGTGCCTCGTGGCCGCACGAGCCGCACCGCGCGCCGAGCACCCACCAGTCGGCGACGTCATCGAAACGAACTTCGTAATAGACCTTGCCGGTGAGTTCTGAGAGCTCCATCGGACGAGTGTAGCGCGCAGCGGAATAAATTCCTAGCCTAGCATTTGAATCGAAACGGAACCAACTTAGCGTTCGCTAATTGAATCGCGATCGTTGGAGTTTCGTGCATGCGTAAAACCGCCAGCCCCGACCGGCTGAAGTTCATAAAGCCGCAAGAGCCGGTCTTGGTGGAAACGCCACCAGTGAGCGACGACTGGCTGCATGAGATCAAATACGACGGATTCCGTACCCAGATCATTCTTGATTGGGCCGGCGCTCGAGCACTCACTAGAACCGGCATAGACTGGTCAAAGCGATACTGGCCCATCGTCGCAGCAGCCGAGAGGATGAAGGCCAAGTCCTTCATCCTAGACGGTGAGATGATAGCGCCCGATCCCGACGGCAGGCCGAACTTTCACGAGATGCACTCCCGCATGGCATGGAACGCCGAACTGCTGGCCTTCGTAGCCTTTGACATCATGCATCTTGACGGCAAGGATTTGCGCTCCTTGCCGGCGATCGAGCGCAAGGCGATCCTGTGGGATATGGTCAAGCCGGCCGAAGGCATCATCCAGTATAGCCAGCACGTCGAAGGCGGCGGTGCCGACTTCTATGCGACCGTCGAGAGGATGGACTTGGAGGGCATGGTCTCGAAGCGCCGCGGCAGCCCGTATCGCAGCGGCGAAAGCGAATCCTGGCTGAAGATAAAATGCTGGGAGTTGGGCAACTTCGATCTGCTCGGCATCAAGCGCGAGAACGGTAAGCGCACAGAGGCGATTGTCGCGCGGGACGGGAAGTATGCCGGGTCACCATCCATATCGCTCACGAAGGAAATCCGCGAACGTCTCCTGCGGCGTGTTCGGAAGGCCAAGCCGCAGCCGCCTGCAGGGCTGCCAAAGGCCGTTGCCACGGCTGACGTCGAATGGGTGCCGCCAGGCTTCAAAGCCGTTGTGAGGTCGCTACGTGGCGAGCCTAAGCTACGGCACGGGTCTGTGAAGGAGATTAGGGACGAGTGAGCCCGCAGTCAGCCTGCGAACAGTTCCTTGTAGCCGGTCGTTACCATCCAGTTTGCCCGGTCGATATGGCTGCGGACAGCGTTGCGGGCGCGCACCGGTTCAATAGCCGGGTCGATGCCGAGGATGAGATCTGCCATCTCCTCTATGCTGGCATCGTCGGCGCAGGCGTCGAGGATCTGACAATAGACCGTGAAATTCTGTCTGTCGTAATCCGTGATCGAGTCCGACCATGGGACTTCTTCAAAGATTCCAGGTAGCATGTATAGTTCTGTCCCTATCGATTGACGAGGCGCACATTCTGCCGCGGATCTGGCGATCGTCAAGGATCGATGCTATATCGGCTGGATGGCAGGCAGAGTCATTCAGGATGTGATCGACAGCGGAGATATGGTGCACGCCTGGTGCCAGTTCGCCCACATCGCGTCCGCGCCGTGCCTGGCTTTGGCGATCGTGCGGGCTAGGGATTCTAGGGTCATTGGCGCGCACCGGAACGAAGGTCTTCAAGCCACATCTGATGGGCAAAATCAACGCCATATTTCTCAAAGTGTGCGAGGAATTTCTTGATTATGAGTGGCACTGGAGTGGTGCCGTTCGCGTAATAACGGGATGTCCTTTCTTGAATTCCAAGCAGCCTTGCCGCCATGGGGTGCGAGATATTAAGACGTGACAGCGCGTCCACATATTGCTTTTGCGTCATCCATCCACCACCCATATCACTTCCCTCCGCGCGCAAGCGCAAGTGCGGCGTCGATTTCGTTTAGGACGCTACCGCGAACCTTGCCCATCGACGCGGCTCGCGCCATTTTCAGCGCAGCCACGAGCGCGTCGTGGGCGTTGACGCGGCACGTAATCTCCTTGGCTATGGCCATACTCTCGCGCTCGCCGCGCGATGGGAAAACATGATTGGCCGTCGTGGCGCAGACCTTGTTACCCACCTCGTCCGAACAAGCGATGCCCGTTCCTCCGGCCATAACTTTCCACGGCAGTGGCGCGAGTTTTGCGAACGGAAAACCGCGCGCCAGACCTTCCAGATTCATCATTCCTCCTTGCCGCTATCGCGGTCCATCATCTCTTTCGCCAACCCAACGCCGTAGCGCTCGATGTAGGCGAGCAGGCGGGCGACGGGTGGGGGTATGGCGCGTTCGCCAAGAGCCCACCGTTTGCTAGTTCTAAGGTCGACACCCAACAGGGGCGCGGCCCGATTGTGCGATAGTCCGAGCCGCTTGAGGGCACCCCGGTATTCATCGGGCGTCATGGCACCTAACGATCACAGGCGAATGCGACGCGCTCCGCACTCTGCTCTGCATTGAAATCGCGGCTAGCACGAGACCATGCGGCGCGCTCTTCAGCAGTGACGTCGATGTCGGGCATGAATTCTTCCGCGCGGTCGCAAACTGCGTTCCATTCCGCATCCGTCATCGGGCCGAAGAAATGCCCGAAATTGCCAGCTTCATTATCTTGCGCGCCCTTCATGATTCGGGCGAGTACAAGAGCGGTCTTGGCAATTGTTCAGTCATGTCCGTATCTCCCTCTTTCGATACGACACATATAGTGGCCATTGGCCACCATGTCAAGGCCCATAACGCCAACGGTAACGCGCCGTAACACTGGCTAGCGATATCAACGGCTTGCGCCGCTAACCTAGCTAACAACGCGTTAACCAAGCTTAAGAAGTTGCAACGATGTTGACGAGCGCCTGAAGCGCCGCCGGGCCATGCGGTGGCGGATGCGGCAAAAAGGTCCTCCCGCACGACGCCCTTGCTTCGTGAGGCGGCTATCGGTATAGAATTGACGTAAACGTAAGGGTGCAGATTGTGCCGTTTGCGATTTTGTTTGTTGAAACCACGAGTGGAAGCACGCCCCCGCTTCGACTCAGGCGACGCACGGTCCAGGACCGCGGCGCCACCAGATGGGGAAAGCCAGTGACCATGAAACTTGTTTCGCCCGGCGAAGCCGCGGCCAATACCAATGACATGTCCGATAAAGCCGGCGAGGATCTTGTCCGCATCGGCGAGATGGCCAAGAAATACGGAGTAACGCTGCGTACGCTGCGTTTCTACGAGGACAAGGGCCTTCTCAATCCGCAGCGCGACGGCTCGACCCGTCTCTACACGCGCCGCGACAAGGCGCGGCTGAAGCTGATCCTGCTAGGCCGCAAGGTCGGGTTCTCGCTGCGCGACGTCAAGCAGATGATGGACCTCTACGACCCCAGCGGTTCCAACACCAAGCAGTTGCGACTGACGCTCGAAAAGTCGGAGAAGCAGCTTGCCCGCCTGCAGAAGCAGCGGGCTCTGATCGACGATGCCATCAACGAGTTGAGCAACTCGATGGCGGCGGTGCGTCAGATGCTGAGCGAACGCTCGGCGCCGCAGGCCAGCGTCGCCGGGTAATTCTTCGCCCGCTTCCGGTGAACGGCCTTCTGGGAGAGAGCCGCGTGGGCCTTGGCTGCGCGGCTCTTCCCTTTGTCTTGCGGCTGCGACGGGACGAATATCTTTCAATCTGTTCGGACTGGCTACGGCCAGCGCCGTTACGCTATGAGCGAGCGGCGGGGATTAATTTGTCGCATCAAAAAATTGACGTTTACGCAAACGTCAACTTTTGCTATTCCGACCTGAACATTGGTCCGCATGCCCGTCTGACTTCACATTGGGGATTCGGGGCCAAGGCCGCATGGTGGAGGAAATGCATGCCGATCTACAGGGCGCCGGTCCAGGACACGCTGTTTGTGCTGAAAGAAGTGCTGGGCTACCAGCGCTATTCCAATCTTCCCGGATTTTCCGACGCGACGCCGGACGTGGTCGAGGCCATCCTCGCCGAGGGCGCCAAGCTCGCTGAAAATGTCATGCAGCCGCTGAACCGCGTCGGCGACATGGAAGGCTGCGAGCGCCATGGCGACGGTTCGGTGACGACGCCGAAGGGCTTCAAGGAGGCCTTCGACCAATACCGCGAGGGCGGCTGGTTGGGGCTGGCCGCACCCGTCGAATTTGGCGGCCAGGGTCTGCCTTACGCGGTGCATACCGCTGTTTCCGAATATATGATTTCGGCCAACATGTCGCTGATGATGTACCCCGGCCTGACGCAGGGCGCGATCGCCGCGATCATTACCCATGGCACCGACGAGCAGAAGGCGCTCTGGTTGCCGAAGCTGGTCGAAGGCGTCTGGACCGGCACCATGAACCTGACCGAGCCGCATTGCGGCACCGATCTCGGCCTGCTGCGCACCAGGGCGGTTCCCAATGGCGACGGCACCTACAGGATCTCAGGCCAGAAGATCTTCATATCGGCCGGTGAGCACGACATGGCGGACAACATCGTCCACCTGGTGCTGGCCCGCATCGACGGCGCGCCGGAAGGCGTGAAGGGCATTTCGCTGTTCATCGTGCCGAAACTCAAGCTCGATGCATCAGGCAATCCTGGCGAGAAGAACACCGTCTCCTGCGGCTCGATCGAGGAGAAGATGGGCATCCATGGCAATTCGACCTGCGTCATGAATTATGACGAGGCACAAGGCACGCTGCTTGGCGAGACGAATGGCGGGCTGAAAGCCATGTTCACGATGATGAACGAAGCGAGGCTCGGCGTCGGCCTGCAGGGGCTTTCTCTGTCGGAGGTCGCCTACCAGAACGCTGTGTCCTATGCCAAGGATCGCCTGCAGGGACGCTCCGTGTCTGGGCCGAAGGCGCCGGACAAGAAGGCCGACCCGATCATCGTCCACCCCGATATCCGCCGCAGCCTGATGACCATGAAGGCCTTCAACGAGGCCGGTCGCGCACTGGCACTGTGGACGGCGATCAAGTCCGATATCGCCCACCGTGCCAGTGACGACAGGGACCGCCAGGCCGCCGACGACTACACCGGGCTGATGACGCCGGTGGTCAAGGGCGTGCTCACCGACAAGGGTTTCGACCACGCAGTGATGGCGCAGCAAGTGTTCGGCGGGCACGGCTATATCGAAGAGCACGGCATGAGCCAGTTCGTGCGCGATGCCCGCATCGCCATGATCTACGAGGGTGCCAACGGCATCCAGGCGCTCGACCTCGTCGGCCGCAAGCTGGCCTTGAATGGCGGCCGTGCCGTGCAGGCCTTCTTCAAGGAGGTCGGCGAGTTCTGCGAGGAGAACCGCACTGACGAGAAGATGGCGCCCTTTACCAAGGCGCTGAAGAAGGGCCTCAACGATCTGCAGGCGGCGACGATGTGGCTGATGCAGAACGGCATGGCCAAGCCCGATAACGCCGGTGCCGCCTCGACCGACTACATGCATCTCTTCGGCCTGGTGGCGCTGGGCTATATGTGGGCGCAGATGGCCAAGGCGGCCGGGGCGAAATTGGCGAACGGCGCCAATGGTTCTTCGGCGTTCTACGATAGCAAGCTGGTGACGGCGCGCTTCTTCATGGAGCGAATCATGCCGGAAACGTCGGCGCACCTCGCCCGCATCTCCAGCGGCGCCGATACATTAATGGCACTGCCGGCGGAAGCGTTCTAAGCTCGATTTTCCCTCCCCTCGAGGGGAGGGGGGACGTCGGCGCAAGGGAGAAACAGCATGACCAACCCCGCCGAAATTCTTGGCCTTCCCAAACCAGCCTGGGCGGCGGACGAGGTCGGCATGCTCTACGACATGGCGCACCGCTTCATGTCGGAAGAGATCGCGCCACGCTATGACGAGTTCGAGAAGAACGAGATGGTCGACCGTGAGTGCTGGCTGAAGGCGGGCGCGGCCGGTCTGCTCTGTGCCTCGATGCCGGAGGAATATGGCGGTTCGGGCGGGACGTTCGCGCATGAGAGCGCCATCATCGAGGCGATCGGCCATGTCGGCGTCGACGGTTTCGGCATCGGCCTGCACAATTCGATCGTCGCCCCTTACATCCTCCACTACGGCTCGGAGGAGCAGAAGAAGAAGTGGCTGCCGAAACTGGCGACCGGCGAGCTGATCGGCGCCATCGCCATGACCGAGCCCGGCGCCGGCTCCGACCTGCAAGGCGTCAAAACGCGCGCCGAGAAGGACGGCAACCAGTACAAGGTCAACGGCTCAAAAACCTTCATCACCAACGGCCAGCTCGCCAATTTCATCATAATTGTCACCAAGACCGACCCGGAGAAGGGCGCCAAGGGCACTTCGCTGATCGTCGTCGAGACCGACGAGGTGGAAGGGTTCGAGCGCGGCCGCAACCTCGACAAGATCGGGCTCAAGGCCAACGACACGTCGGAACTGTTCTTCAACGATATGCGCGTGCCGACTTCCAATCTGCTCGGCCACGAGGAAGGCCAGGGCTTCGTCCAATTGATGCAGCAATTGCCGCAGGAGCGGCTGCAGATCGGCACCGGCGCCATCGCCATGGTCGAACGGGCGCTGGCGTTGACCATCGACTACGTCAAGGAGCGCAAGGCCTTCGGCAAGGCGATTATCGATTTCCAGAACACCCAGTTCAAGCTGGCCGAATTGAAGACCGAGGCGACCATCGGCCGGGTCTTCTACAATGACTGCGTCGCCCGCCATATCAATGGAGGCCTCGACCCGGTGACGGCCTCGATGGCCAAATACTGGCTGTCAGACCTGCAGGGAAAAGTCGTCGATGAATGCCTTCAATTGCATGGCGGCTATGGCTACATGAATGAGTATCCGATCGCCCGCATGTTCCGCGACGCCCGCGTCCAGCGCATCTACGGCGGCACCAACGAGATCATGAAATTGCTGATCGGGCGCTCTCTCTGAGAGACTTTCAGCAAACCAAGGAGCAGAAAATGGCCGAAGCTTATGTCTATGACGCCGTGCGCACGCCGCGCGGCAGGGGCAAAAAGGATGGCTCGCTGCACGAGGTGCCGGCGGTGCGGCTCGGCGCCAAGGTGCTTGAGGCGATCCGTGACCGCAATGGGCTGGACACCGGCGCCGTCGACGACATCATCTTCGGCTGCGTCGATCCGGTCGGCGAGGCGGGCTCTGTCATTCCGCGCGCCGCCGCCTTCGAGGCCGGTTACGACACGAAAGCGCCCGGCATGCAGATCTCGCGTTTCTGCGCCTCTGGCCTGGACGCCATCAATTTCGGCGCCGCCAAGATCGCGCAAGGCGCCGACGAGATCGTCATCGCCGGCGGCGTCGAATCGATGTCGCGCGTCGGCATGGGCGCATCCGGCGGCGCCTGGTTCATGGACCCCTCGGTCGGCCTGCCGGGCTGGTTTGTGCCGCAAGGCATCTCGGCCGATCTGATCGCCACGAAGTACGGCTTTTCGCGCGACGACGTCGACGCCTATGCGGTCGAAAGCCAGAAGCGCGCCGCCAAAGCCTGGGGCGAAGGCCGCTTCAAGAATTCGGTGATCTCGATCAAGGACCAGAACGGCCTGACCATCCTCGACCACGATGAGCACATGCGGCCTTCGACCGATATGCAATCGCTGGCGGCCCTCAACCCGTCTTTCGTCATGCCCGGCGAAATGGGCGGCTTCGATGCCGTCGCGGTGCAGAAGCATCCCGAGGTGGAGGAGGTCAATCACGTCCACCACGCCGGCAATTCGTCCGGCATCGTCGACGGCGCGGCGGCCGTTCTGCTCGGCTCGAAGAAGGCTGGAAAGTCGCTCGACCTGAAGCCGCGCGCTCGCATCCGTGCATTCGCCAATATCGGTTCGGAGCCGGTGCTGATGCTGACCGGTCCGGTCGACGTGACCGAGAAGCTGCTGAAGCGTGCCAGGATGAAGCTGTCGGACATTGATCTGTTCGAGCTCAACGAGGCGTTCGCCTCGGTGGTGCTGCGCTACATGCAGGCTTTCGACATTTCGCACGACAGGATCAACGTCAATGGCGGCGCCATCGCAATGGGCCATCCGCTCGGCGCAACCGGTGCGATGATTTTCGGAACGGTGCTGGACGAACTGGAGCGCCGGGACCTGAACACCGCGCTGGTGACGCTCTGCATCGGCGCCGGCATGGGCACCGCAACGATCATCGAACGCGTCTGACGGGAGAGAGACCGATGAGCTACACCAACTTCACCCTCGACATCGACGCCGATGGCATCGCGCTGGTCACCTGGGACATGCCCGACCGCTCGATGAACGTCTTCACCGAAGAGGCGATGCTGGAGCTGAACGCCATCGTCGACAAGGTGGCGAGCGACGCGTCGATAAAGGGGGCGGTGATCACCTCCGGCAAGGACACGTTCTCCGGCGGTGCCGACATCACCATGCTGCAGAAGATGCTGTCGAAGTTCGCAGCCGATAAAGCCAAGGACCTGGACAAGGCGACCAAGGCATTGTTCGACAATGCCGGCTACATGACCGGCTTGTTCCGCAAGCTGGAGACCTCAGGCAAGCCGTGGGTATCGGCGATCAACGGCACCTGCATGGGCGGTGCGTTCGAGCTGTCGCTCGCTTGCCATGGCCGTGTCGCGGCCGATTCCGACAAGGTCAAGATGGCGCTCCCCGAAGTGAAGATCGGCATCTTCCCGGGTGCCGGCGGCACTCAGCGCGTGCCGCGGCTGACCGACCAGCAGCAGGCGCTGCAGATGCTGACTTCCGGCCAGACGCTGTCGCCGCAGAAGGCCAGGTCGATGGGCCTGATCCATGAGATTGCCGAACCGACGAAGCTGGTCGAAACCGCCAAAGCCATGATCAAAAATGGCTTGAAGCCAGTGGCGCCGTGGGACGAGAAGGGCTTCAAGCTGCCCGGCGGCCCGGTCTATTCGGTGGCCGGCGCCAATCTGTGGCCACCTGCAATCGCCATCCTGCGTCGCGAGACCTATGGCAACTATCCGGCCGCCGCGGCCATCCTGAAATGCGTCTATGAAGGCTTGCTGGTGCCGTTCGACACCGGCTTGCGCATCGAGCAGCGTTATTTCACCGAAATCATGCAGACCAGAGAAGCGGCGGCGATGATCCGCTCGCTGTTCGTGTCGCTGCAGGAACTGAACAAGGGCGCGCGTCGTCCGGCCGGCGTGCCGGAAACCAAGTTCAAGAAGATCGGCGTGCTCGGCGCCGGTTTCATGGGCGCCGGCATCGCCTATGTCACGGCCAAGGCCGGCATTCCGGTGGTGCTGCTCGACCGCGACATGGACGCTGCCGCCAAGGGCAAGGCGCATTCGGACAGCCTGATCTCGGATCAGGTCAGGAAGGGCCGCGCCAAGCCGGAGGACAAGGACAGGCTGCTGTCGCTGATCACGCCGACGGCGGACTATGCCGACCTCACAGGCTGCGACCTGGTGGTCGAGGCGGTATTCGAGGATTCGGGCGTCAAGAAGGACGCCACCGAAAAGGCGGAGGCCGTGCTGAAGCCGTCGGCGATCTTCGCGTCGAACACGTCCACCATCCCGATCACGTCGCTGGCGAAGGATTCGGCGCGGCCGAAGAATTTCATCGGCATCCATTTCTTCTCGCCGGTCGACAAGATGATGCTGGTCGAAATCATTTTGGGCAAGAAGACGGGCGACAAGGCGCTGGCCACCGCGATCGACTTCGTCCGCGCGATCAAGAAGACGCCGATCGTCGTCAACGACACGCGCGGCTTCTACGTCAACCGCTGCGTGCTGCGCTACATGTCGGAAGCCTACAAGATGTTGATCGAGGGCGTTCCGGCGCCGATGATCGAGAATGCGGCGAAGGCCGCCGGCATGCCGGTCGGCCCCTTGGCGCTGACGGATGAAACGGCGATCGACCTCGCGCAGAAGATCATGAAGCAGACCATGCGCGATCTCGGCGACAAGGCGGTCGACCCGAAGCAGATGACGCTGATCAACACGCTGGTCGACACGCATGGCCGCTTCGGCCGCAAGAACGGCAAGGGTTTCTACGACTATCCGCAAAAGCCTGCCAAGAAGAAGCTGTGGCCGGGCCTGAAGGATCTCTATCGGCAGTTGCCGCCTGAAAAGGTCGACTATGAGGAACTGAAGCAGCGGCTCCTGGTCATCATCGCGTTGGAGGCGGCCCGGGTGATGGAGGAGGGCATCGTCACCGATCCGCGCGAGGCCGATGTCGGCTCGATTCTCGCCTTCGGCTTCGCGCCCTTTACCGGCGGCGTGCTGTCCTACATCGACGGCATCGGCGCAAAAAAATTCGTCAAGATCGCCAAGGGTCTTCAGAAGAAGTACGGCGCCGAGTTCAAAGCGCCGAAGCTCCTGCTCGACATGGCAGAGAAGGGTGAGACTTTCTACGAACGCTTCGATCCCTATGCCAGGAGCGAGGCCAAGAAGGCGGCGTGACGCCGCCTTCGGTGGTGGACAAAATCACGGCCACCGGTTAGAACGGAGAAGGTATTTTTTCCTGTTCGGAAGGAGGGCAAAAGTGCTCTCGCATGACCGCGTATGGGCCGCCATCGATGCTCTCGCCGAGCGCTATTCGCTCTCGGCCTCGGGGCTGGCGAAACGCGCGGGCCTCGATTCGACTGCCTTCAACAAGTCGAAGCGGCTGTCCTCGGATGGGCGGCCGCGCTGGCCGTCGACCGAGTCGCTGGCCAAGATCATCGAGGCGACCGGCGCCTCGCTCGACGAATTCACCGGACTGGTCGAAGGCCGGGGCAAGACCGTTCCCGGATCTCTGCCGGCACAGACGTCTTCGGTGCCGCTGCTCGGCTTCGCCCAGGCCGGCGCCGGCGGCTTTTTCGACGATGCCGGCTTTCCCGTGGGCCAGGGCTGGGACCTGATCGAGCTTCCGGCACGGGCGACCGAAACCTCCTATGCGCTACAGGTCCAGGGCGATTCCATGCTGCCGCTCTACCGCAACGGTGACGTGCTGATCGTCGAGCCGGGCGCCGCCACCCGCAAGGGCGATCGCGTCGTCGTCAAGACCTATGCCGGCGAGGTAATGGCCAAGGTGCTGGACCGTCAGACGGCGAAGTCGATCATGCTGGTCTCGCTCAATCCCGATCACCCGGATCGCGACATCCCGATGCGCGATGTCGAATGGGTGGCGCGGATTGTCTGGGCAAGCCAGTAGGGGCCGCCGGTGCGTCCGCTTCATGCCGCCGCCGCGGTGTTGACGATCCTGGCAATGGGGGCTGCGATTGCCGCAGGTGGCCGCGCCGTGCTGCAGGACGAAAATGGGCGCGTCGCGGCTCGGGCGCAGGCCGGCATCGCGGCGCAATCCCGAGCGCCTGCTGCATCAGCAAATCCGCGACCCAAGGCGGCGAGCCCAGAGGCGCATTCCAGGGCCATCGATCCCGAAGTCGTCGCGCCGCCGCAGCTTCAGCCGCAAGAGCTTGAACGGGTCGAGCCGCGCGCGCCGCTGAGTGAGTTGGCGCTGGCCGGACCGCCCAAGCCGCCCAAAACGAAAATGCCCGACGACTGGAACGGGACAAAACTGTTCCAGCCGGTTGCATCGGCCGCCGGTGTGATCGAGGCCAAGGGCTACTCCGTCGCGATTTCCGGCGTCGACATCGTCAGGCAGGACGAAACTTGCACCGACGGCGGCAAGTCGTGGACGTGTGGCACCCGGGCGCGAACGGCGTTCCGTGCCTTCCTGCGCGGTCGGGCGGTGGTCTGCACGGTGCCACCCGAGGGCGGCCGCGACCTGATCACCGCCGATTGCCGCGTCGGCCACCGGGATGTCGGCCAGTGGTTGATCGAAAACGGCTGGGCGCGCGCCGCCAAGGGTGGCCCTTATGTCGAGACCGGCGAGAAGGCCCGTATGGCGAGGAAGGGCATTTTCGGGCCGGCGCCCAGTCTCTCCGGCCTGCCTCCGGCGCCAGCCCCTTTTGCGGCCACAGCCCAGCCGACGCAGCCGATTCTCGATCCGTCGGCGACGGCTACGCCGACATCCGAGACGACTGCTACGCCGCCAACTGACCGGCCAGCGCCTTCTGAATGAGCGCGCGGGTTTCTGCGATGCCGTAGAGCGCGGCGAAGGAACCGAAGCGCGGGCCGCGCTCTTGTCCGATCAAAATCTGGTAGATCATCTGGAAGAAGGCGACGGAGACGCCCGGCCCGCCTTCCGGGCTTTGCTTCGAATGGTCCTGATAGCGTTCGATCTTGCGCGCGACGTTGAGCGCGGCATTCTGGATCGCCTCGCCATCGGCATCTGGCGGCAATGCGGCGAGCGCTTCGGACAGTTTCGTCAGCGCCTCGCGCTCGACCGGGTCGGCGGCCCGGTACACCTTGGCCGGCTTCACGAAATCGTCGAAATAGCGGATCGCATATTCGGCCAGCCGGTCGAGCTCGGGATGGGTCTTCGGCGTCACGCCTGAGGTGTGGCGCAAAATGAACCCCCACAGCACGTCCTTGTTCTGGGCGTTCGAGGCGCTGACCAGATTGAGCAGCAGCGCGAACGACACCGGCAGGTCGACGACAGGCGGGTTCCCGTCATGCATGTGCCAGACGGGATTTCCCAGCCGCTCCTTCCACTCCTGCCGGCGATAGGCGGACAGAAAGGCGTAATACTCGTCCACCGCCTTCGGAATGACGTCGAAATAGAGCTTCTTGGCCTGCCGCGGCCGCTGGTACATGTAGAGCTCGAGGCTTTCGGTCGGCGCGTAGGTCAGCCACTCGTCTATGGTCAGTCCGTTGCCCTTCGACTTCGAAATCTTCTGGCCGTTCTCGTCCAGGAACAGCTCATACACGAAATGCTCGGGAGCGCGCCCGCCCAGGATATTGCAGATACGGTCGTAGATCACCGCATTCGTCTGGTGGTCTTTGCCGAACATTTCGAAATCGACGCCGAGCGCCGCCCAGCGCATGCCGAAATCCGGCTTCCACTGCAGCTTCACCCTGCCGCCGGTTATGGGCAGCGTGGTTTCGGTGCCGTCATCGTCGAAGGTGATCGTGCCGGCCTTGGCGTCGACATGCTTCATGGGGACGTAAAGCACGCGGCCACTTTTGGGGGAAATCGGCAGGAACGGACTGTAGGTCGCCTGACGCTCCTCTCCGAGCGTCGGCAGCATCACGTCCATAATCTTATCGAAACGTTCGGCAGCGCGCAGCAGAACGTCGTCGAAACGGCCAGCCCTGTAGTATTCCGTCGCGCTGGCGAACTCGTAGTCGAAGCCGAACGTGTCCAGGAAACGGCAAAGCATTGCGTTGTTGTGGTCTGCGAAGCTCGCATAGTCGCCGCCGAAAGGATTGGGGACGAACGAGAGCGGCTTGTGCAGGTGCGGCTCGAGTGCGGCGCGATCGGGGACGTTGTCCGGAATCTTGCGCATGCCGTCCATGTCGTCGGAAAAGCACAAGATCTTGGTCTTGACCGTGTCCCGGGTGAGGACGCGGAAGGCGTGGCGCACCATCGAAGTGCGTGCGACTTCGCCGAAAGTACCGATGTGCGGCAGCCCCGACGGACCGTAGCCGGTCTCAAACAGGACGGTCTCGGGAAAGTCAGTGTCTTTGTAGCGCTCGACGATCTTCCTGGCTTCGTCGAACGGCCACGCCTTGCTTTCAGCCGCTGCCGCAAGCACCTCGGGATTGAGATCGATGATGTTTGATCCCGCCATGTCACCGTTTCCAAATTATTCGCCGGCATCGCCGCAAAAAGGGATGATTTTTTCAACCGGTCTCTAGGCGTGCCTGCCGTGGGCGTCAACGATCGCGGCTCTTTTTCCTTGCGACGTCGGTGCCTCGTTCCTAACTTCGGAGCCCGTTTGAGGAGTTTTAAATGCCGTTGCCGCCGCAAGAAGCCCTGATCTATCTTATGGTCATCACCTCCGCGTCCGATCGCGACATGACAAATGTCGAATTGGCGCGGATTGGCGACGTCGTCCGCTCATGGCCGGTGTTCGAGGACTTCGACCACGACCGGCTGGTCGGCGTCGCCCAGGACTGCCAAAAGTTGCTGCACGAAAAGGACGGCTTGGAAGGCGTTTTGGCGCGCGTCGCTGAAGCACTGCCCGATCGCCTGCTTGACACCGCCTATGCCGCGGCCTTCGAGGTTGCGGCCGTCGACCTCGAAATGCGCTTGGAGGAGGTGAGGGTGCTGCAGCTTATCCGTCGCCAGCTCGATCTCGACACGCTCACCGTCGCCGCCATCGCCCGTGCTGCCAAGGCTCGCCTGCGCACGCTGACTTGATCCAGACGCCAACGGGTCAGAAGAAGCTGACCGGGCCGGATCAGAAAAAACTGACCGGGAAGTAGCGCAGATAGAATTCGGCAAAGATACCCTTCACTGAAATCTCCTGCAGTGCGTAGTCGAACGCTGCGGCCAGCGCTGGATCGTTGGCCCTGGTGGCGATGGCCATACCCGACCCCAGATATTCGGGCGCCAGATAGGGACCGCCGGCAAAGCGGCAGCAGGCTGCGGCATTCGAACTACCCAGCCAGAAGGCGAAGCGCATGCCGTCGCCGAAGCCGGCGTCGACCTTGCCGGCCTTGAGACCATCGTAGAGCGCTTCCAGCTGCGCGAAAGGAACGACCTGAACGGTGCCGAAATAATCGCGCAGCATCCGCTCATGCGCGGAGCCTGCGACCACGCCGACGCGCTTGCCACGCAGTCTGTCGAAGATAGGCTCCGTGAGCGCCTTTGCCTTCGGCATGATGAAGCGCGCCGGAAACTGCAGGTAGGAACGCGAGAAGGCATATTTTGACCGCGACTCCGGCGTGGCGGCAATGCCGGCAATGATCGCTTCCCCTTCGCCCTTCTGCAGTGCCCCTTCGAGCTCGGCCCAAGGCAGCGCCTGGATCTGGCATTTTTCGGCGATGCCGAGCTCGGCGCAGATCGCGCGCGCCAGATCGACATGGAAGCCGGACAAGCGGCCCGCTCCGTCGAGGAAGTTGAACGGCGGGAAATCGGTGGTGGTCAGGAATCTCAGACGCGGCAGCGCGGACAGGTCAGGCTTCGGCAGCCGCTCCTTGGCATCCCACAGCACCGGCACTTGCGGCTCCGCGGCACGCGCTCCCGTGAGCCACGCTGCCCCCGTCATTGCCAGCATCAAGACGATGGTCATCCACCGAATCGTCACGATCGAGCTCCGCCCTGTCCTGTCCAATGTGGCTTTTGGTACGAAAATGCCACAGGCACAACGGTTTTTGATTTCATCACGCCGATTTAGGGCTATGCTTCAGCGAGCTTGCAAACATGTGTGGCGGTCGGCTGGAGGGTAGCCGCAAGCCGCTGCAAACTGAGGGGAGCAGGTTTGTAATCCGGGGTCGAGGGCAAAGTGCGGGTCAAGCACTGGGCCGTTGATCTCAACGCGGGAAGGCAACATGGGGTAGATGTTGCAATGGGCCACTTCGATCGCACACTGGAATTCATAGATCAGCTGCAGCACGCCGATACGGCGGCCGCGGTCTGCGAAAAGCTGCTTGGCATAACCTCGGAGTTCGGCCTGACGGCGCTGATGGCCGGAACGGTTCCGCAGCCGGGCACGCCAAGAGGCCAGCAAAAGGACCATGTGCTGCTTTGCGAGTGGCCGGGAGAATGGCTGGAGCGCTATGTGGCGCGCAACTATGTCGACCATGACCCCGTCGTCAGCCATATGAAGCAGTTGCAGGCGCCGTTCCAGTGGCGGGAAGCGTCCCAGAGCATCCGCATCGACAAGAGCAGCGGCGAAGTGATGGGCGACGCCGGCGAATTCAAGCTGCGCGACGGATTGGCCTTCCCGCTGATCACGCTCGATGGCCAGATCGTCATGGTGTCGCTGGGCGGCGAGGCCGTCGAATTGTCGGGCGCCGATTTTGGGCTGGTGTCGCTGGTGGCGACCTATGCGATTGGCCGCGCCATGCAGATCCACACGATGGCGGCCAAGACCCTCGACCACCACGTCGAACTGACGCCGCGTGAGCGCGAATGCATGCAATGGGCCGCCGTCGGCAAGTCCGAATGGGAGATTTCACAGATTCTCGGCATTTCGGAACACACATCAGAGAAACACCTTCTTAACGCCAAAAGCAAACTCGGTGCCGTCAACCGGGTGCAGGCGGTCGCGGAAGCGATAAGGCGCGGCTATATTAGCTAGCTCGGCCGTGCCGGCCTAGAAATTCTTGCCTACGTGATCGCGTAATTTCCTCGGGACAGCCCGGCCGTATCTTCCTATTGAACCTAGGAGACGGCAGATGCTTTTTTCCCTTACAACACAGGAACTTATGGAACGTCCCGACCTTTGGGAGGCCGTTCATCGCTTACGCTACAAAATTTTCGTCGAGGAGATGGGGTGGACCGATCTGCAGCGCCCCGACGGCCTTGAGATCGATCAGTTCGACCATGACGAGGCGGTGCACCAACTCGTCATCCGCAATGGCGAGCTCGCCGGTTATCAGCGGATGTTGCCGACAACGCGTGCGCATCTTCTGACCGAGGTGCTGGCGGACCTCTTTGAAGGGACGCCGCCATCCGGGCCGAACGTGTGGGAACTGACCCGCTATGCGGTCGCGCCGGGCTTTCGTGACGGCAAGCGCGGCGTCTCCACGGTCGGCACCGAGCTCATTGCCGGCTTCGTCGAGTGGGGGCTGAAGCGGAATGTCAACCAGGTGATCATCGAGTTCGAGCCGATGTGGGTTCTGCGGGCGCTGCAGTTGCACTTCCTGGCGAAGCCGCTTGGCTACCAGCGCACCTATGGCAACCAGCAGGTCGTCGCCACACTGCTCACCTTCAACGAGCACACGCTTGAGGTGGTGCGGTCGCGTCGCAGTCATTTCGCGCCGGTCCTGGCCAGGGGATATCCCGACAGGCTCGGAATGAGGCAGGCCTCGTGAGAATTGGAGACAGCCATGAACATCCACCCGCAAACAGAGTTCCGCAATCATTCGTTGATCGTCACGGTGTCGTCGGATGACGGCCGGCCGGTGCTGGACGGGCGAGCCTATGAAAGCCTGGCCAGGATCTTCCACGAAGCTGCAATCGACGATGATGTGCGCGTCGTGGTGCTGCGCGGCCTCGCCGGCTGCTTCTGCCTCGGCGGCGATTTCTCCGAGTTCCTCGACGCCACCAAGCATCAACGGTTGATCGCTGCCGTCACCGACATGTTCCGCACGTTGGCGACGTTCCCCAAACCGGTCCTTGCCTGTGTCGACGGCGATGCCGTCGGTGTCGGCTGCACCATCCTGTTCCATTGCGACATGGTGATCGCATCTGACGAAAGCACGTTCCGGGTGCCGTTCGTCGATTTCGGCCTCGTGCCGGACGCGGCGACCAGCATCCTGGCGCCGCAGAAACTCGGTTATGCCGGCGCTTTCCGCTTCTTCTGCCTGGGCGACACGCTCAGTGCCGCGGACGCCAGGATGCTGGGCCTGGTCACGGAGATCGTGGTCGGCGACGTCGAGGAAGCCGCACTTGGCAGAGCCAGGCAACTCGCCAAGAAGCCGGTTGCCGCACTGCTGCAGACGCGCGACCTGCTCAAGGGCGACACAGGCGCACTCTGCGATCGCATCGACCAGGAGATTTCGCTATTTCAGCAGGCTTTGCAGGACGATACCACACTGCGGCGGCTGCAGCGGATTGCCCGGCTGGCGGCATGAGACGTCATTCGGCAGAATGACAAAAATATCCGGAATCGTGCCGCGCGTCCTTGGGGGCGCGCGGCAGCGCTTCAGGCCTGTCTTCCCAGGAACGAAGGCCCTTCCCCGATGATTTTCTTGTCTTCCTTGCCGATGGCGTCGAGATCGCGGCCGTCATAGGGAAGCGACAACAGGATGCGCCGGATGATGGCAAGTCGCGCGCGCCGCTTGTCGTTGGCCTGGATGATGATCCAGGGCGCGAATTCCTTATGGGTGCGTTCGAACATGAGATCGCGCGCCTTGGTGTAATCGTCCCATTTGGCGATGCCGGCAATATCGATCGGCGAGAATTTCCAGTTCTTCAAAGGACTCCAGCGGCGATCGTGAAACCGCTCAAGCTGTGTTTCCCGACCGATGTTCAGCCAGAATTTGAAGAAATGGATGCCCTCGTTGCAGATCATCCGTTCAAAATACGGCGTCTCGTCCAGGAATCTCTGATGCTGCTCCGGCGTGCAGAAGCCCATGACCGGCTCGACGCCGGCTCGATTGTACCAGGAGCGGTCGAAGGTGACGAACTCGCCGGATGTCGGAAAGTGCGCGACATAGCGCTGGAAATACCATTGCCCGATTTCGGTTGGGCTAGGCTTGGTCAGCGCCACGTTGCGCGCAGTCCTGGGGTTCATGTACTGGCGCAGCGCGAAGATTGTGCCGCCCTTGCCGGCGGCATCGCGTCCTTCGAACAGCGACATCACCCGCTTGCCCGTCGATTGCAGCCATGCCTGCGCCTTGACCAACTCGATCTGCAGCCGCTCGAGCGTCTCGTCATACTCGTCGCTTTTCATTTTCTTGTCGTAGGGGTAGCCGCCGGCGGTCAGCTTGTTGTCCTCGATCCAGTCCGGAAGCTTGGGATCCTCGATGTCGAACTCGAACTCCTTGCCGTTGATCCGGATCTTTTGCGGACCCGGAACAGGCGCGGCGGCATCTTCCTTGGGGTTTTCCATCGAGACCAACCTTTCCAGCTTCCGGACTCATGCTATTGGGAGCCTTACTGCATCGGCCCGAAAATCGGAATCGATTTTCGAAAGGAACGATGCAGCAGATTAGTGATAGCGACGGTCAGCGGGAAGTTTCCAACCTGCCGGTCGGGGTGGGGACGGAGGCATAGTGCGCGCGAATGGCTGACAGTAGCTGACAATGGCTTTTATGGGCGGCGCAGAACAGCGAACCACGGCGCAAGCCGTCGCCACCCGGTTGTGGAACAGCCGCTGGCTGCTTGCGACCGGCATCGTCGCGATCTTGACGGTCTATGGTTTCGCAGACATGTCCTTCTATGTTGTGCTGCTGGCATGTGCGGTGCTGCTGCTCGCCGCCGCGATGCTGCCGGCCGGCGTAGCGCGCCAATCCGCGGAGGATGCCGCGGCGATCGAGGCAGGCGGGCTGCAACAGCTGTCGGGAGAATATCTGGCGGCTGCCGTTGCCGATCCGCTGATCATCTTCGATCGCGCCGCGACGATTGTCCATGCCAACGCCGCCGCCTTCGCCGCCTTCGGCGGCATCGCACCGGGCATGTCGCTGTCGCTGAAATTCCGCGCGCCCGAGATGCAGGCCTTGCTGGACAGTATCCTGTCGGGCGCCGCCGCTTCGGACGTCGTCGAATATACCGAAAAGCTGCCGGTCGAACGGGCCTATCGCGTGAGTGCATCTTCGGTCGGCCACGGCACCGACCTCTATGTGCTGGTCTTCAAGGACCAGAGCGAGGCGCGCCGGATCGACCGGATGCGGGCCGACTTCATCGCCAATGCCAGCCATGAGTTGCGAACTCCGCTCGCCTCGATTTCCGGTTTCATCGAGACGCTGCGCGGCCCAGCCCGCAACGACCCGGCGGCGCGCGAGCAGTTCCTGCAGATCATGCACAACCAGACCGGCCGCATGGCGCGCCTGATCGACGACCTGCTGTCGCTGTCGCGGCTGGAGATGAAACCCTATCTGAAGCCGGGAACCGAGGTCGATCTCCGCCAGACCCTCGACAGCGTCATCGATTCGCTGGGTCCGCTTGCCCGGGAAAACGGCGTTGCCATCGAGCGGGATTTCGCGAAAGGACCACTCAATGTGCCGGGGGATCGCGATGAACTTTTCCAGGTTTTCGAAAATCTGCTGGAAAACGCCTGCAAATACGGACAGTCGGGTGGACGTGTCGTGGTGACGATTGCCCACAGCGATGACGGTCCCGAACCGGGCATCGACATCACCATCCGGGACTTTGGCCCCGGCATTCCCGAGGAGCACATCCCGCGCATCACCGAACGTTTCTACCGCGTCGATGTCGAAAACAGCCGGACCCAGAAGGGCACCGGCCTTGGCCTTTCCATCGTCAAGCATATCCTGACGCGCCACAACGCCAGGCTGTCGATCAAGTCGGAGGTCGGCAACGGCGCAGCTTTCACGGTGCATTTGCCGGTGCACTGACACCTCACTATCTAAGCACGCGCCGGCCCGAGTACCGGAAGACTTTAGGACCACCCGATGCGTGGATACAGGACTTTAGAGCCTACTCTGTGGCCTAGTGGACGCACGTCGCTCTATCGCTTTCTTTTTTCTGTCATCCGGCTAGCGTATCAGCGGGGATTCGAGGAACGACTCGGACCAGAAGACCCGGGAAGGCATCTCCATGCAGTCCGTGCACATCGTCAGCGCCTATGACGAGGAGCTGAAATATCTGTCGAAGCGCATTGCCGCGATGGGCGGGCATGCCGAACGCATGGTCGAACAGGCGATTGCGGCCTTGGTCAACGCCGACCCTGGCCTTGCCCAGAAGGTCATCCGCGACGATGCCGTTCTGGACCAGGGGCAGCGCGAGATCGACGACAAGGCGATCATCATCATCGCCAAGCGCCAGCCGATGGCGACGGATTTGCGCGAGATCGTCGGCGCGATCCGCATCTCGGCGGATCTCGAGCGGGTCGGCGACCTCGGCAAGAATGTCGCCAAGCGCGTGGTTGCCGTCATAGAAGGGCGCCAGCCGACCAGCCTGTTCCGCGGCATCGAGGCTTTGGCGGACCTGGCGTTGACGCAGCTCAAGGAAGTGCTCGACGTCTACGCGTCGCGCTCGGTGGAAAAGATCGGCTTCGTGCGTGACCGCGACGATCAGATCGACGCCGTGTACACCTCGCTGTTTCGCGAGTTGCTGACCTACATGATGGAAGATCCGCGCAACATCACGCCCTGCACGCACCTGCTGTTCTGCGCCAAGAACATCGAGCGGATCGGCGACCACGCCACCAATATCGCCGAGACGATCTACTACATCGTCACCGGCGACCAGATGCCGGCCGAGCGGCCGAAGGGCGACAAGACAGACAAGATTGTGCTTCCCGCAACGCTACCGGCGAAGTGAGCGGCTGCCTCTCGAACCCATTGCTGATTTAGGCTAAGCTTTACCGAACGTTCCTGATCCTGACCCGAGGCCATGCCTCCAGGAGGTAGCGATGGAAACCGTTCGGAACCTGACGCCGGCCCCGCCGACATCGGCCATCGTCGCTTCCAGCGTCTATACCGCCGGCCGGCGTGTCGCCGACATTCCGATCGAGGAAGCCGGCGAATGGGCCAAGAAGCCAGGTCATGTCGTCTGGATCGGCTTGCTGGAGCCGGACCGCGACCTGTTGCTTCGTGTCCAGGCGCAATTCCACCTGCACGATCTGGCGATCGAGGACGCCGAGCATCCGCATCAGCGGCCGAAGATCGAGCAATATGGCGATGCGTTGTTCATCGTTGCCCGCACGGCTCAACTGATCGACAGGCGCGTCACCTTCGGCGAGACGCATCTGTTCGTCGGCGCCGGCTACATCGTCAGCGTCAGGCACGGTCCGTCGACTTCTTATGCCGCCGTTCGCCAGCATTGGGAAAGCTGCCCGCATTCGCTAGCCAAAGGCGAGGATTTCGTCCTCTATGCCATTCTCGATTTCATCGTCGACAACTACATGCCGGTGCTCGAGCAGATCGAGGACGAGGTCGAGGCGATCGAGGACAGGGTTCTGCTGAAGCCGATGACCGGCTCCGACATAGAGCGGCTCTACATGCTGCGCCGCGATCTCTTGCGCCTGCGCAACGCCGCGCTGCCGCTGGTGGAAGTCTGCCGCCGGTTGACCAGCGCCGACCTGCCGCAGATCCATGTGGCCATGCACCCGCTGTTCCGCGACGTCACCGACCACATCCGCACCGTCCAGGAGAAGATCGACAGCTTGCGGGAGGTGCTCGCATTTGCCTTCGAGGCGAGCCTCCTGGTTGGCCAGAGCCAGGAAACGGCGATCACCAAGAAGCTCGCCTCATGGGCTGCAATCCTGGCGGTGCCGACGGCGCTCGCAGGCATCTACGGCATGAACTTCAACGACATGCCGGAACTTAGGATGGAATATGGCTATCCGGTCGTTCTGGGAGCGATTATTTTGGTCTGCTCGGTTCTCTACTGGCGCTTCCGCAAGAGCGGCTGGCTGTGAAGAGTAGGGCAGTAGAGCAGTAGAGCAGTAGGGAAAGATGGCGCCTCACGAGCGCAGTCTTTTGCAGTTCACCCCATATATACTGCCGTACCCCCTCACTCCCTTACTCCCCTACCTACTGCGCCGCCGCTCCGAAGCGGGCTGAAACGCAACGCGGGCGTGATACTTGCAATAGGGTCCGGTTTCGGCCGCGTCGTTGCCGCAGAAATGGAACTCCTCCGAAAGCGGATCGCCATTCGGCCATTTGCATGTCCGCTCGGTCAATTCGACGAGCTGCAGATGCCGCGAGATCGGCACGACGACGTTCTCGACCGGACGGACATAATGACGCGTCACCGGTACGGCGTCGAATTGCGCCTGCAGCGCGGTCGCGCCGATCGACGTGGTGATATGCCGCGCAGTGCTCGCGGCCCGCGACACCGATTTCTGCACGCTCGATCCCTGCACGCTTTTCTTCTGGCGTGCCGGCGTGGCAGTCGCGCGTCCGCGGCCCGACAGTTTCAGCCGATGCACCTTGCCGATGACGGCATTGCGGCTGACACCCCCAAGCTGTGCGGCGATCTGGCTGGCGCTCAGCCCCTCCGACCACAATTTTCTAAGAAGTTCGACCCGCTCGTCAGTCCAATTCATGAGACCGCGCTCCTGCTGAAATGTGCGGCGATCGGAATCCTTCCACGATCCGGCTTCCGCCGGGCAGACACCACATATATCGGGTGATTAGGTCCGCCGCACGAAATCTAGTTATTTCTCGACCTATAAGTACCTTATGCGCTGACTCGGTGACAAGAGTCCGAGGGCCAACACGAATCGGTTTTTTCGGTTTTCCCCAACTTGCCCGGTCGCTGATGAGCCGGCGTCTCGCTGGAAAGCTTGCCGCGCGTCCTTGCGCGACGTTTTCGTTGACTTCATGGCCGAAAAACACGATAAGCCGCACAGGCCGCCGCTTTGGCGGCTTTTTGATTTTCCGGTTCCGGAGACGCATATAATGAGCGGTTCGGCGCTTTTCGAGACCTTTACCCGCGCGCCCCTGGCCTTCGACCATGGGGAAGGCACCTGGCTGGTCACCGACAAGGGCGAGCGATATCTCGATTTTGGCGGCGGCGTTGCCGTGAATTCGCTGGGCCACAGCCATCCGCATCTGGTCTCGGCACTCACCGAGCAGGCGGCCAAGCTCTGGCATGTCTCCAACCTCTACGAGATTCCGGGGCAGAGCCGTCTGGGCGAGCGGCTGGCCGACGCAACCTTCGCCGACAAGGTGTTCTTCACCAATTCCGGCGCCGAGGCGCTGGAATGCGCCATCAAGACGGCGCGGCGCTACCATTTCGTCAAGGGCCATCCCGAGCGCTTTCGCATCGTCACCTTCGAAGGCGCTTTTCATGGCCGCACGCTGGCGACCATCGCCGCCGGCGGCCAGTACAAATACCTGGAAGGTTTCGGCCCCAAGGTCGAAGGTTTCGACCAGGTCGGTTTCGACGACATCGAGGCCGTCGAAAAGGCGATCACATCAGAGACCGCCGCGATCCTGATCGAGCCGGTGCAGGGCGAGGGCGGTATTCGCCCGGTGCCGACACAGTCGCTGAAGCGGTTGAGGCAGCTCTGCGAACAGCATGATCTGCTGCTGATCTTCGACGAGGTCCAGTGCGGCATCGGCCGCACTGGAAAACTGTTCGCGCATGAATGGGCTGGCGTCACGCCCGACATCATGGCCGTCGCCAAGGGCATCGGCGGCGGCTTCCCGGTGGGCGCCTGCCTTGCCACCGACGAGGCCGCCGTCGGCATGACCGCCGGCGTGCACGGCACCACTTTCGGCGGCAATCCGCTGGCGATGGCGGTCGGCAACGCCGTGCTCGACGTCGTGCTGGCAGACGGTTTTCTGGAGGATGTGCAGCGCAAGGCGTTGCTGCTGAAGCAGGGGCTGGCGGGCGTCGCCGACGAATTTCCCGATGTCATCGAAGACATCAGAGGCAGCGGCCTGATGCTCGGCCTGAAATGCGCCGCGCCCAACACCAAGGTGAACATGGCATTGCGCGACCAGCATCTGCTGGCGGTTCCTGCCGGCGACAACGTTCTTCGCCTGCTGCCGCCGCTCACCGTCACCGACGCCGAGATCCATGCGGCGCTCGACCGCATCCGCGCCGGCGCCCGGGGCCTGTCGGACGCCATCGCCGCGGCTGCGGCGAAATAACAGTCGGAAGACCCACATGAGCCTTCGCCATTTCACCGATCTTTCCGCCGTTTCCGAGGGCGATCTGCGCCTTATGCTGGACGATGCCGTCGTGCGAAAGGCAAGGCTCAAGGCTGGCGAGCGGACAAAACCGCTTGAAGGCAAGGTGCTGGCGATGATCTTCGACAAGCCGTCGACGCGCACGCGCGTGTCCTTCGACGTCGGCATGCGTCAGCTCGGCGGCGAGACCATCATGCTGACCGGCGCCGAGATGCAACTCGGCCGCTCCGAAACCATCGCCGACACGGCCAAGGTGCTGTCGCGCTATGTCGACGCGATCATGATCCGCACCACATCGCATGACCGGCTGCTGGAACTGACCGAGAACGCCACCGTCCCCGTCATCAACGGGCTGACCGACGATACCCATCCCTGCCAGCTGATGGCCGACATCATGACCTTCGAGGAGCATCGCGGCCCGGTCGCCGGCAAGACCATCGCCTGGACCGGCGACGGCAACAACGTGCTGCATTCACTGCTGGAGGCCTCGGCGCGGTTCCGCTTCAACCTCAACGTCGCCGTGCCGGAAGGCAGCGAGCCGGCGCAGAAGCATGTCGACTGGTCGAGGGCGCATGGCGGCAAGTTGAACTTCACCCGCTCGCCCGAGGAGGCCGTCCACGAGGCCGACTGTGTCGTTACCGATTGCTGGGTGTCGATGGGCCAGGAGCACCGTGCTCGCGGCCACAATGTCTTCTCACCCTATCAGGTCAATGCGGCACTGATGGCGAAGGCAAAGTCCGACGCCTTGTTCATGCACTGCCTGCCGGCGCATCGCGGCGAGGAGGTCACCGACGAAGTCATGGACGGCCCGCATTCGGTGGTGTTCGACGAGGCCGAGAACCGGCTCCACGCGCAGAAGGCGGTTTTGGCCTGGTGCCTCGGCGCTTGATCCGGGTCACCGTGATCCGGGCCGCCGTTATCCCGGCCGCCTTGATCCGGGAGTGCGTGATGCCTATCTCAGGCGCATCACGCAAATCGAGCGCGTTTCGACGCATGCGCCCCGGAGGGCGGCATCGCCGCGCCCCGGAGCTTTGTCATGTTGGAAACCCGTCAATTGGCTGAACATCAACCCAAACTCGGCGAATTCGGCTACGCCGGCGACGATCATGTCGTGCCTTTCGAGGTCGGCCCGCTCGACGTGCGCGGCCGTACCGTCCAGCTCGGGCCGATGCTCGACGCGATCCTCGGTCGGCATGACTATCCCGAGCCGGTCGCCCGCCTGCTGGCGGAAGCTTGCGTGCTGACGGTGCTGCTCGGCACCTCGCTCAAATTCGAAGGCAAGTTCATCCTGCAGACCCGCACCGACGGGCCGGTCGACATGCTGGTGGCGGATTTTTCCACGCCGCATGCGCTGCGTGCCTATGCCCGCTTCGACGCCGACCGGCTGGAGGCACTGACGTCTGCCGGCGAGACCTCGCAGCGGACGCTGCTTGGCAGCGGTGTCCTGGCGCTGACCATCGACCAGGGCGCCCACACGCAGCGCTATCAGGGCATCGTCCAGCTCGACGGCGAGACGCTCGAGGAGGCCGCGCGCACCTATTTCCGGCAGTCGGAGCAGATCCCGACCGATCTCAGGCTTTCGGTGGCCAAGCTGTTGACGCCCGGCATCGGCGGTGCCCGCGAGCAATGGCGCGCCGGCGGCATCCTGGCGCAGTTCCTGCCGCAATCGCCCGAACGCATGCGCGTGCCCGACCTTCCGGGTGGCGACGGCGATCCGCGCGAGGAGATCCATGATCCGGCCGACAATTCCTGGCAGGAACTGCTCGCGTTGCTTGGCACCATCGAGCCGACGGAACTGATCGACCCGACGATCGGCGCCGAGCGGTTGCTTTACCGGCTGTTCCACGAGCACGGCGTGCGCGTCTTCGGCGGCGTGCCGGTAGCCGACCAGTGCTCATGCTCCAGGGAGAAGATCCGCGGCATTCTCGGAGGCTTCTCCGCCGACGAGATCAGGGACAGCACCGAGGATGGCGGCATTCACGTCGCCTGCGAATTCTGCTCGAAGCAATATGACTTCGACCCGGCGGAATTTGCTGCGGCTCAATAGAATTGAAATCACCGACGAAGCGTTGGCGCTGCCCCTCACCCTTACCGTCTCCCCGTGAAGAACGGGGAGAGGGGGCGCCAGCGTTGCGACAGGTTGTCCAGTTGATAGATAGATGGGTTCCCTTTTCCCCGTTCACTATACGGGGAGAAGGTGCCGGCAGGCGGATGAGGGGCAGCACGACCTTCCGGCCATCTATCTCTCTCAGTTCACCGTCCGCCGCGTGCCCGGCAGGTCGAGCGAAAAGGCGGGGATGGCGACGTCGAACGTTTCGCCCCGCTTGTTGCGCATCGTGTAGTGGCCGACCATGATGCCGGATGGCGTCGAGAGTGGGCAGCCAGACGTATACTGATAACTGTCGCCTGGATTGAGTTCAGGCTGGTCGCCGACAACGCCGGCGCCGCGCACCTCCTCGACCCGGCCGGTGCCGTCGGTGATCTGCCAGTAGCGCGACAGAAGCTGCACGAATTCATCCGACTGGTTGTCGATGGTCACCTGGTAGCCCCAGACATAGCGGTTCTCCGAAGGGTCGGAGCGATCTTCCAGATAGAACGGCCTGACCTGCACTTCGATGTCGCGCGTGAGGGCGCTGTACATAAATCACTCCACACTATGCAGACGGAACATTCGACCCTCTCCGCAGTTCGGTCAACGGGGTGCGTCGCCTCGGTGTCTGCCATCGTTGCCCGAATTTGTTAAGCGCAGGTGCCGAACAACAATGTCATTTAAGTGACACGTGACAATGATGGTGTGCAGGGCCGGGGATGGTGTGCAGGGCCGGGCGACTCAGCATTCTGTCGAACTGTTGAAAACGGCTTCATGCGGCCGGTTTTTTCTGGAGCGACCAGATATTGATGGAATTGACAGTCACAGCCGCCTTGCTTTCCATAGTTCTGCTTGTTGTCAATCTCGCCAGCATCCTGCTCGCTTCGTTGAAGCTGAAGCGGCCTGGCAGGATCACGCCGCCAGCCGCCAAGGCGCCGCCGGTGTCGATCGTCGTGCCGTCGCGCGGCGTCGAGCCGTTTACCGAGGAGACGCTCGAGCGCGCCTTCTCGCTCGACTGGCCGCACTATGAGCTCATCTTCTGCGTCGCCCATGCCGACGACCCGGTGGTCGGGCGGATCACCGATGCGATCGCCCGCTTTCCGGCCGTGCCGGCCCGGCTGCTCGTCGGCGACGACCGCATCAGCGGCAATCCGAAACTCAACAATTGCGTGAAGGGCTGGGAGGCCGCGCGCCACCACTGGGTCGTCCTTGCCGATTCCAACGTCCTGATGCGGAGGGACTATGTCCAGCATCTGATGACGGCATGGCGGCAGGACACCGGCCTCGTCTGCTCGACGCCGATCGGCTCGCGGCCGGACGGGATCTGGGCGGAGGTCGAATGCGCTTTCCTCAATACGCTGCAGGCGCGCTGGCAATATACCGGCGAGGCGCTCGGCCTCGGTTTTGCCCAGGGCAAGAGCATGCTGTGGAACAAGCCATTGCTCGACGCCAATGGCGGCATCCGTGCGCTTGCTGCGGAGATTGCCGAGGATGCCGCTGCGACCAAGCTTGTCAACGGGCTCGGACTGCGCGTCAATCTCGTTGCCTCGCCGTTCGAGCAGCCGCTCGGCTTGCGCACATTTGGCGAAATCTGGTCGCGCCAGGCCCGCTGGGCACGCCTGCGTCGCGTCACATTCCCACTGTTCTTCGCGCCCGAGATCCTGATCGGAGCGGCGCCGCCGCTGGTGCTGGCGCTGGTTGCGGCAGCAGGCGCCGGTTTCAGCCTGCCGGCTACCGCCGTCGCCGTGCTGATAGTCGCCTATCTGCCGGAATGCGCTCTCGCCTCGGCCAAGGGCTGGCACCTGTCGCTGCGCATGATCCCGGCGATGGTTGCGCGGGACGTGATGCTTCCCGCCATCTGGGTGCGCGGCTGGCTCAGCGGTGCCGTCGACTGGCGCGGCAACACGATGACCATCCAAACCAGCGCCGTTGCGGAATTGGAAGAGTCGCCGTCGGGCGCCTGACCGCGCCGCTTTGCAGATCAGAGCGCAGCAGTTCGGCGCGTATCCCTATCTGGCGGCTAAGGCCTGCTCGATGTCTTCGAGCAAGTCGTCAGTGTCCTCCAGTCCGACGGACAGCCTGAGCGTGCCTGGCCCGATGCCAAGTTCGGCCCGCGCCTCGTCGCTCAGATTCTTGTGTGTCGTCGTCGCCGGATGGGTGATCAGGCTCTTGGCGTCACCGAGATTGTTGGAGATCAGCACGACATCGAGCGCGTTCTGGAAGGCGAAGGCCGCCTGCTTGCCCCCCTTGACGTCGAGGCAGATCAGCGTCGAGCCGCCCGACATCTGCTTCTTGACGATCGCCGCCTGCGGGTGATCGGCGCGGCCGGGATAGATGACGCGGACAATTTCCGATCGCTCGGCGAGGAAGTCAGCGATCCGGCCGGCACTTTCCGTCTGCTGGCGAACGCGCAGCGGCAGCGTCTCCAGCCCCTTCAGCAGCGTCCAGGCATTGAAGGGCGAGAGGCTGGGACCGGTGTGGCGGAAGTAGTCGTGCAAATTCTCGTCGATCCACTTCTTGTCCGACAGGATGATGCCGCCGAGGCAGCGTCCCTGGCCGTCGATGTGCTTGGTCGCCGAATAGACGACGATATGGGCGCCGAGCTGCAACGGCTTCTGCTGCAAGGGCGTGGCAAAGACGTTGTCGACGATCAGCCGCGCGCCGATCGAATCGGCAAGCGAGGCTACGGCTGCGATGTCGACGACCTCCAGCGTTGGATTGGTCGGGCTTTCAAGGAAGAACAACTTGGTGTTGGGCCTGACCGCCTTTTCCCAATTGGCGATGTCGGTGCCGTCGACCAGCGTCGCCTCGATGCCGTATTTCGGCGCCAGCGTCTCGACGACCCAGCGGCAGGAGCCGAACAGCGCGCGCGCCGCCACGATGTGGTCGCCGGCCCGGGCGCTGCACAGCAACGCCGCCGTCACCGCCGCCATGCCGGATGCGGTGGCGCGGGCATCTTCGGCACCTTCCAGCGCACACATGCGCTTCTCGAACATGTCGACCGTCGGATTGGCATAGCGCGAATAGATGAAGCCCGGTTCCTCGCCCTTGAAGCGGGCTTCCGCCGCCTGCGCCGTGTCGTAGACATAGCCTTGCGTGAGATACATCGCCTCGGAGGTTTCGCCGAAGCCGGAACGCAGCGTTCCTGCATGCACGAGGGCGGTCTGAGGCTTCCAGTTGCGCGTTTTGCTCGTCATCACCTTGTTCCAAACACAAAAAATGGTCCAAACACAAAAAAACCGGCCGCGAAAGTCGCAACCGGTCGTACGGCCTTTCGGCCCGACGGTCCTTTAGCGACTTGTTTAACGTGGCTGCAAGCCGACCGGCCAAATCACCACGGGATAACGATCCTTTAGACCTGCACCGCGCTTGCGTCAATTGCCGGCATGATTAAGAGGTTTGTACCAGCGGGTTCCACGGCAAGAACCTGCGACAAGACGAGACCACGCCCGGCCTTCGAGCGGAGCCAGACTTTGCGGCAGACAGGCATTCTTCCGGATCAGGATATTTCCGCGCTGTACCAGTCGGGCGCGCTGAAGTCGCCGCGCGCGCTCGACGCCGACCAGGTCCAGCCGGCCAGCCTGGACCTCAGGCTTGGCGACAAGGCCTGGCGGGTGCGCGCCTCCTTCCTGCCCGGCCCCAACCACAGGGTTGCTGAAAAACTCGACCGCCTGAAGCTGCACGAAATCAATCTCACCGATGGTGCGGTGCTGGAGACGGGCTGCGTCTATATCGTGCCGCTGCTCGAGAGCCTGGCGCTTCCGGCAAACATTTCCGCCTCGGCCAACCCAAAAAGCTCGACCGGGCGGCTCGACATCTTCACCCGCGTGATGACCGATCGCGGCCACGAGTTCGACAAGATCGCTGCCGGCTACAACGGCCCGCTCTATCTCGAAGTCAGCCCGCGCACCTTTCCGATCGTCGTCCGCACCGGCTCGCGGCTGTCGCAGATCCGGTTCCGCACCGGCAACGCGCTTTTGTCGGAAAGCGAGCTGCACGAATTGCACCGTGCCGAGACGCTCGTCGCCACCGAGCCGCCGAACATTTCCGGCGGCGGCATCGCACTGTCGATCGACCTCGATGGTGACAAGGACGGGCTGGTCGGCTACCGCGGCAAGCACCACACCGGCCTGGTCGATGTCGACAAGCGCGCCGCGCAGGATGTCGTCGATTTCTGGGACCCGCTCTACAAGAGCGGTGCCGGCGAACTGGTGCTCGACCCGGACGAATTTTATATCCTCGTCAGCCAGGAAGCGGTGCATGTGCCGCCGCTCTATGCCGCCGAGATGACGCCCTTCGATCCGCTGGTCGGCGAATTCCGCGTCCACTATGCCGGTTTCTTCGATCCGGGTTTCGGCCATTCGGCCTCGGGCGGCACCGGCAGCCGGGCCGTGCTCGAAGTGCGCAGCCACGAAGTGCCGTTCATCCTCGATCACGGCCAGATCGTCGGACGGCTGGTCTACGAGCACATGCTGAAGCGGCCGCAGGCGCTCTACGGCACAGATCTCGGCTCGAACTATCAGGCGCAGGGCCTGAAACTGTCCAAGCATTTTCGCGCCGCGCGCTGATCGCCCGCTATGATCAGACCATGCTTGCCTGACCTTACGGGTCGTGCTTGGCTGTCTTAGCCGTCAATACGGTTGGAACAAGGGGAACAGAAAATGCAGATTTCAAGATGGATCGCATCGGCAGCAACAGCCGTCATGCTGGCGATGTCAGCCGGGTCGCTGTCGGCGCAAGCACAGGAAAAGTTGAAGATCGCCACTGAAGGCGCCTATCCGCCGTTCAACACCATCACCGCGGATGGCAAGCTCGTCGGCTTCGACATCGACATCACCAATGCGCTTTGCGCTCAGATGAAGGTCGAATGCGAACTTGTCACGCAGGACTGGGACGGCATGATCCCGGCGCTCCAGGCCAAAAAGTTCGACGCCATCATCGCGTCCATGAGCATTACCGAGGAGCGCAAGAAGCAGGTCTCCTTCACCAACAAATACTATACGACGCCGCTTTCGCTGGTGGCCTTGAAGGACAGCGATATTGCCTCGACCGAACCGGCGGCACTCGCCGGCAAGACAGTCGGCGCCCAGGCTTCGACCACCCAGGCCGACTATGCCCAGGATGTCTATGGCAAGGCCGGCGCCGAGGCGAAGCTCTATCCAACCCAGGAGGAGGCGGTCGCCGACCTGATGAACGGCCGTCTCGATGCCGTCCTTTCAGACAAATTCGTGCTGATGGACTGGATGAAGAAGTCGAGCGACGACTGCTGCAAGATGGTCGGCGACGTCAAGGGCACGGAGACCGAAGCCGGTATCGCCGTGCGCCAGGAAGACAATGCGCTGCGCGAAAAGCTCAACGCCGCAATCGACGCGATCGTCGCAGACGGCACCTACAAGAAGATCCAGGCCAAATATTTCGACTTCGATATTTATTGAGAGGTCGAAGCTGCCAATCTCCCCCTTGAGGGGGAGATGGCCGGCAGGCCAGAGGGGGTCGGTCCGGCCGGGCCCGGCTCTCTTTATCGCAGACGCAGGGGGCTGGCGCTCCACGCGAGACGACCCCTCTGTCGCCCTCGGCGACATCTCCCCCTCAAGGGGGGAGATCACGCCGTCAAAGCGCCTTGACCGCCACCTTCACCGGCTGCTCGATTTCAAGCGGGTTGCGCAGCGGCAGGCCAAAATCCTTGGCCTCGATCTCGAAGACGTCGCCGGCCTCGGTCCTGACGCCGTCGGCGAAGGACAGTGTCGCGGTGCCGAACATGTGCACATGCACGTCGCCCGGCTGGCGGAAGGCCGAATATTTGAAGTGGTGATGTTCGAGATTGGCGATGGTGTGTGACATGTTCGCCTCGCCCGACAGGAAAGGCTTTTCCCACAGCACCTGGCCGTCGCGGAGGATGCGCGATGAACCCCTGACGTCGGACGGCAGCTCGCCGATCAGGATTTCCGGCCCGAACGAAGCGTTGCGCAGCTTGGAATGCGCGAGGAAAAGATAGTTCACGCGCTCGGTGACGTGATCGGAAAACTCATTTGACAGCGTGAAGCCGACGCGGAACGGGACGCCGTCGTCGCCGATGATATAGATGCCGGCGACTTCCGGCTCTTCGCCGGCATCCTCGGCGAAGGCGGGCGACAGAAGTGCCGCACCGGGCGCCACTGCCATGGTGCCGTTGCCCTTGTAGAACCATTCCGGCTGCACGCCGGTCTGGCCCTTGGCCGGCTTGCCGCCCTCCAGCCCCATGCGGAACATCTTCATGGAATCGGTGAGCTGCTTCTCGCCGTCGCTGCTGAGCTTCTTGTGCATGGAATCGCGGGTCGCGGCGGAGCCGAGATGTGTCAGCCCGGTGCCGGTGAGGTGGAGATGCGCCGGGTCGGGATGGTTGATCGGCGACAGCAGCCGCCCCTTCTTGTAGGCGGCATCGAGGTCGACCGCTTCACCAAAACCCTTGCGCTCGATGAGGGCGACGAGCCCGGTGCCAGTGCGCGCGGCCTCCATTGCCAGCGAATAGACGCTGCGGGCGCCGTTGATGATTCTGGTCTTGCCGCCGTTGCGGGCGACGACGCGGATGGTCTCCGCCTCGTCGAGGATCTGGGAAATCAGCATGACGTACCCTCTCTCAATTGCCTTGGCCGGCCTGCCGGTCTGGCAAGCTTTTCCTGGCGCAGCTCGGACGGTGTCCGCGCCACGGGTGAAATTCTTCGTCCGGATTGCTCGCGGGCCCGGTCCCCTGGGGGACTTCCTTGCGCCGCCCGGCAGCGCCGCGATGTGACCCGTGCCTCCTAAAAGCGCGCCGCCTTTGAAAAGCGGCCCACTTTAATCCTTGCTTTCATGCATGCCGTTGTCCCAACACGCTGCACACGTTTGGCGACATGCATGAGTTCCCTCAAGCCTTGTTCTTGTTGTAGACGTCGAAGACCACGGCGCCGAGCAGCACCAGGCCTTTGACCACCTGCTGCCAATCGACATTGACGCCCATGATCGACATGCCGTTGTTCATGACGCCCATGATGAAACCGCCGACCACCGCGCCAACAACCTGACCGACGCCGCCCATCGCCGAAGCGCCGCCGATGAACACGGCGGCGATGACGTCGAGCTCGCTGCCGAGGCCGGCCGCCGGCACCGCCTGGCCAAGGCGCGCCGCAATAATCAGCCCGCCGAGCGCCGAGAGCACGCCCATATTGATGAACACCATCAGGGTCAGCCGCTCGGTCTTGATACCCGATAGCTGCGCCGCCTTGGCATTGCCGCCCATTGCGTAGATGCGGCGGCCGACCGTCATGCGTTTGGTGACGAACACGAACAGCGCGATCAGCACGCCCATCACCACGAGAACGATTGGCAGACCCCTGTAGGTGGCGAATTGGTAGACCAGGAACAGCGCCAGGGCGCTGGTCACCAAGGTCTTGACGACGAACAGCGAGAAGGGCTCGGCTTCGTAGCCATGCCGCTCGCGGCTGCGCCGTGCCCTGAGCCCGAAATAAGCATAGGCGACCACGGCGACGATGCCGAGCACGATCGTCGTCATGTGCAGCGTCAGGCCGCTGCCGACGATTGTCTTGCCGGCGGCGTTCACCACCGGCGGTATCAGCGTCAATGAGCCGATCACGTCGGGAATGAAGCCGGAACTGAGCGCCTTGAAGCCGACCGGAAGCGGCCCCACGGAAGACCCCCCACCCAGCAGCGCCTGGCAGATGCCGCGGAAGATCAGCATCCCCGCCAGCGTGACGATGAAGCTCGGTATTCGGTGATAGGCAATCCAGTAGCCTTGTGCCGCGCCGATTGCACCCCCGACGATCAGGCAGATGATCGACACCACCAGCGGATTGCTGAAAGGGCCGAGAGGCCAGATGACCATCATCATCGCCGCCAGCGCGCCGATGAAACCGGCGACGGAGCCGACGCTGAGATCGATATGGCCGGAGACGATCACCAGAAGCATGCCCAGCGCCATCACGATGATGAAGCTGTTCTGCTGCACCAGGTTGCTCAAGTTCACCGGCTTGAACAGCGTTCCGGACGTCGTGTACTGGAAGAACACCATGATGGCGATAAGCGCCAGGATCAGGCCGTATTCGCGCAGGTTGGTGACCAGCGCCGAGACAGCGATGCGCGGCCCTTGCTGCACATCTTCGGCGACGCCGCTTTTCGGGACGGGACCGCTTTCGGTGCTCATGATGCTTTTCCTTCTCCGCGAACGATGGCGCGCATGATCTTTTCCTGGCTGGCATCACTCGCCGCCATTTCGCCGACGATACGTCCTTCGTTCATGACATAGATACGGTCGGTGATGCCGAGCAGTTCGGGCATCTCGGACGAGATGACGATGATCGCCTTACCCTCCGAGGCGAGCCGCGCGATGATCGTGTAGATTTCATACTTGGCGCCAACGTCGATGCCGCGCGTCGGCTCGTCGAGGATCAGCACCTCCGGATTGGCGAACAGCCATTTCGACAGCACCACCTTCTGTTGATTGCCGCCCGATAGATTGCCGGTCATCTGATAAACGCTGGACGAGCGGATGTTGGTCTTGGCCTTGTAGTCGTTGGCGACGGCGAGCTCGCGCATGTCGTCGATCACGCTGTGGCGCGACACGCCGGGAAGATTGGCCAGCGTGATGTTGTGCTTGATATGATCGATCAGATTGAGACCGTAGGTCTTGCGGTCTTCGGTGACGTAAGCAATGCCGTGTTCGACTGCCCTGCTGACAGAGGAGACATCGATGGGCTTGCCCTTAAGCAGCACCTCGCCGGTGATGCGGCGGCCATAGGAGCGGCCGAACAGGCTCATCGCGAATTCGGTGCGTCCGGCGCCCATCAGCCCGGCGATACCTACCACCTCGCCCTTGCGGACGTCGATATCGATACCCTTGATCACTTGCCGCTCGGCATGGATCGGATGATAGACCGACCAGTTCTTCACCTGGAGCACGACCTCACCGATGTCAGGCTCGCGCGACGGATAGCGGTCGTCCAGCGAGCGGCCGACCATCGAGGTGATGATGCGGTCTTCCGAGATGTCCTTCTTGGGCAGCGTCTCGATCGTCCGCCCGTCGCGGATGATCGTGACCTTGTCGGCGACCCGGTTGATTTCGTTGAGCTTGTGCGAGATCAGGATCGAGGTGATGCCCTGCCGCTTGAATTCGAGCAGCAGGTCGAGCAGCGCCTGGCTGTCCTTTTCGGACAGGCTCGCCGTCGGCTCGTCGAGGATCAGCAACTGCACTTCCTTGCTGAGCGCTTTGGCGATCTCGACCAGTTGCTGCTTGCCGACGCCGATATTGGTAATCAGCGTCTTGGGGTCTTCCTTGAGGCCCACCTTCTTGAGCAGAGCGCTGGTGCGCGTCTCGTTGGAATTCCAGTCGATGATGCCGTAGCTGGCGTGTTCGTTGCCGAGGAAGATGTTTTCGGCGATCGACAGCATCGGCACCAGCGCGAGTTCCTGGTGGATGATGACGATGCCGCGGCGCTCGCTGTCGTGGATGCCTTTGAAATGGCACTCATCGCCGCGATAGACGATTTCGCCATCATAGGTGCCGGCTGGATAGACGCCCGACAGCACCTTCATCAGAGTCGACTTGCCGGCGCCGTTCTCGCCGACAACGGCGTGGATCTCGCCTTCCTCGACGCTGAGGTTGACATTCGAAAGCGCCTTGACGCCGGGAAACGTCTTGGTGATGTCACGCATCTCCAAAATCGTCTGGGCCATCGGGAATACCACTCCTGCGAGGTCCGGAAACATACCGGGTCGTTCACTGGCGAAGCGGGGCCCTGCGTTGCGCAGGACCCCGGGTTTTACGTCTGCGGTTACTTCAGCTCTTCGGCCTTGATGTAGCCGGAATCGACCACCAGGGCTTGGTAGTTCGACTTGTCGACATCATGCGGCGTCAGCAGGATCGAGGGGACGACCTTGACGTCGTTGTTGTAGGTCTTGGTGTCGAGGCCCTCCGGCTTGCCGCCCGAGAGCACCTTGTCGACGAGCTCGACCGTCGCCTTGGCGAGTTCGCGGGTGTCCTTGAACACGGTCGAGTACTGCTCGCCGGCGATGATCGCCTTGACCGAAGCGGTTTCGGCGTCCTGGCCGGTGACGATTGGCCATGGCTGATCGGCCGTGCCGTAACCAACGGCGCGCAGCGAGGCGATGATGCCGCGCGACAGGCCGTCATATGGCGAGAGCACGCCATCGACGCGGCTGCCATCCGAGTAGTGGGCGGAGAGCAGATTGTCCATGCGGGCCTGGGCGGTGGCTGCCAGCCAGCGGAGCGTGCCGACCTTGTCCATGCCCATCTGGCCGGATTTCACGACGAGGGTCTTGTCGTCGATCAGCGGCTGCAGAACGGACATGGCGCCGTCGTAGAAGAAGAAGGCGTTGTTGTCGTCAGGCGAGCCGCCGAACAGTTCGACGTTGAACGGCCCCTTGTTCTCGGGATAGCCGAGGCCCTTGAGCAGCGATTTCGCCTGGATGACGCCGACGCCGAAATTGTCGAACGTGGTGTAGTAGTCGACATTCGGGGTTTTCTTGATCAGCCGGTCATAGGCGACGACGACGACGCCGGCGTCAGCCGCCTTCTGCAGCGCGTCCGACAAGGTGGTGCCGTCGATCGAGGCGATGATCAGCGCCTTTGGGCCCTTGGTGATTTCGTTTTCGAGCTGGCTGAGCTGATTGGGGATATCGTCCTGCGCATATTGCAGGTCGACAGTGTAGCCCAGAGCCTCGAGCTGGGACTTGACGGCGTCGCCGTCGTTGATCCAGCGCTGCGAGGTCTTGGTCGGCATCAGCACGCCGATGAGGCCTTCGCCTGCCTGCGCCGGGACCGTCATGGCCGCGATGCTAAGGGCCGCGACGGCGGCCAGTGTCTTGATGATCTTCACATTAACTCTCCCTGGTTGATGGACGCGCACCCTGGGTTTCGTGGGCCGCGCGATCGTGCAGGAGCGCCAAAACGCGCCGCTGCCGCCATATCGATCTCCGGTATCCTCCCAATCGGCCCTGAGACTCTGGTTCCGGTCGATGCGATTTTTCTCGCTGGCGACGGTCAGGTTTCAGGACGCGCAAAGGTGTGGCGCTTTGCCATAACTGTCAAATGCGATCTTTGGTAGTTGCTATACCCAAACTGGTATACTGAAAGTGGCCAAAAGAATTGAAAGTGGCCAAAAGATCGGGCCGGGATTGCCGGCCGGCCACCAGCGAGGAGCAAACGGAGATCATGGCGGCGCTACGGGATTCTGGCGGACTTACAGAGGGTTATGGGGAACGTCCCGGCAGGAGTGAGACCTTGCTGCGCAGCGGCCTCAGTCTGCGCCACATGCGCATGATCGCAGCCCTCGACGACCATGGCCGGGTCAGCGCGGCAGCCCAGGTCATGAACATCTCCCAGCCCGCCGCCTCGCGCATGATCGCCGAGATGGAGGCGGTGCTCGACGTCAAGCTGTGCGAGAGGCTGCCGCGCGGCATCACGCTGACGCCCTATGGCAAGGCGTTGGCGAGGCGCGCGCGTTCGATCCTGCTCGAGATGCGCGAGGTCGACCGCGAGATATCCGAGCTCAAGGCAGGCAAGGGCGGCTCGGTGTTCCTGGGCGCGGTGACGGCCCCTGCAATCGAGCTCGCCGTGCCGGCGATCCGCGAGATCCGGCGCATCTATCCGCGTATCGAGATCACCATGCAGGTCGAGACCTCCAATGTGCTGGCGCGCGAACTGATCGCCACACGTCACGATTTCATCATCGCGCGCATCCCCGAGGACCTCAATCCGCGGCTGTTCGAGGCCCGCGTCATCGGCGTCGAAAAAGCCTGCCTCATTGTGCGCCGCGGCCACCCGCTGGCCAAGGGCAAGGCGGTGCGGCTGGAGCAGACCGCCGCCTATGACTGGGTTTTCCAGTCGGGCGGCTCGCCGCTGCGCCAGGCGATGGAGAGCAATTTCCTGAACCGCAACATCGCGCTGCCGGACCGCATCCTCAACACCAGCTCGCTGCTGCTCACCCTGGTCATGGTCGCGCAGTCGGACGCCATCGCGCCGGTGTCGATCCAGGTGGCGAAATTCATCCAGAACCCCGAGGGGCTGGCCGGCGCCATCGACGTCGTCCAGACCGAATTCGACATCGAGGTCAGGCCTTACAGTCTGATCACCGTAAAAAATCGCGTGCTGTCGCCGGCGGCCAAGATGCTGCACGACTTCATTTTGCGAGAGGTGGGCTGACGGCGTTAAATCAAGCGATCCGTTGCCAATTCACTCTTCCGCCATGTCGCTTCAATCAGAATATCGCTCGAGCGAAGGAACCACACAGGGCCGTGCCACGTCATAGAAGCGGGCTCCTGTGCAGGTCCCCAGGGAGGCTATCTATGATCAGGCTTCTCCTCGTCTTCGCCGCGTTGCTTGCCTTCGCGTGCGGCGGGGCGCGTTCGGCCAAGCTGGACCTGGCGACCATTAATCAGGCCCAATTCACCGCCGGTGAACCGAACGATCCGACGCTGCTCAAGGCGCAGATCCTCTTGGATGGCGCCCGCTTCTCGCCGGGGCTGATCGATGGTCGCCTCTCAGAGAACTTCGCCAAGGCAGTCGGCGCCTTTCAGCAGGCGAACGGACTCCGATCCGATGGCAAGCTCACTGCGGAGACCTGGAGCAAGCTCACGGCGACCTCCGCCGACCCGGTTCTGGTCACCTATGAGGTGACGCGCAAGGATGTGCGCGGACCTTTCACCAGGCGTATTCCGGCTCGCATGGAGAGGATGGCCCGCCTGCGGCGGCTCGCCTATCGCAACGCGGTGGAGAAGCTGGCGGAGCGCTTCCATGTCAGCGAAAAGTTGCTCAGGATGCTCAATCCGGGCGTCGGCTTCAGGAGGCCCGGCAAGACCTTGATCGTGCCTGATGTTGGCCGCGGCGATCCTCCCGCGGGCGTAGCCCGCATCGAGGTCGACAAGGACGCTCGCCTGGTGCGCGTGCTCGACCTTTCCGGCAAATGGCTCGCAGTCTACCCCGCCTCGATCGGCAGCGATGAAAATCCGGCGCCAAGCGGCACGGCGGAGGTCAAGCGCGTGGTGCGCAATCCGACCTATCACTACCATCCGGATTTTGCCTTCAAGGGAGTCAAGACCAAGCGTCCCTTCACCATCGCTGCCGGGCCGAACAATCCCGTGGGATCGGTGTGGATTGATCTCTCCATCGAAAGCTACGGCATCCACGGCTCGCCCGAACCTGGCAAGATCGGCACGACCTTCTCGCATGGCTGCATCCGATTGACCAATTGGGATGTCGAAGATCTCGGCTCCATCGTGCAGCCGGGCACGAAGGTCGAGTTCAAGGACGAGACCGCCCGCGCCGTCGACGAGCTTGCCCCGTAGCAAAGCGGACTGGCCCGCCACCTGCTCTCGCAAGGCCCGGGCGCGCGCCGGAGACGATGCCGGATGACGTCCTATGGACCTGACCTTCAGGCTGGTGGCGACGCTATGTGGTGGTAGAAGACCCGTCCGACGACCCCTGCAAACGATCGCGAATGGCTTCCTCAGTTCTGTTTGCGGTCGATTCAACAACTTTGCCGACCTTGCCTGCTAGGGTGCCGGCATCTCCACCCGAGCTTTGCCGGTCGGCCTCTTCCTTGACCGTTTCGTAGGCCTCGGAAGGCTCATGGTCGGACTGCATAATGACGCGCCACGCCTAGCTCTCATTAAGGTCAAAGCTCACCGGAAGGTTGTAGTCTATTGCACGATTGGCAATCATGTTCGCCAGGTCGGAATCTGAGACCGAACATGCCGGTACGATCTGTTTGAGCGCCTTTACGGCGAGCCCCGTCGATATGAAACTATGGCGCCGCCTCCGACTATTTACATACTGTTCGATGAGATTTTCGAGCTCACGCATGTGCAATCCTTCTTTGACGTCAACTGTGCCAATTGGACCCAGCCGTAATCGATCCGGAGCGAGGGCTCATTCACATTGTTTATTTGACGAGAAATCTTGATGCCGCATCAGTGCGCCGACGCGTCTTGGCCGAGGGCGGTCACCGTGGCTCGTGGAAGAGATTTAGGTAAGTCGTATCAAAGTCGGCCAGTAAGGCCAATCGCTGGAAATCAAGGATAACAATCCTGCGGTCTTTCCAGATAACCAGGTCCTTCGCTCGAAGCTCCTGCAGTGTCCGATTCACGTGAACTACAGATAGACCAAGCACGTCCCCCATTTCCGCTTGCGTCAGTGGAATAGCGAACTTCTGGTCAGAGGCCAATCCGACTATCTCTAATCGGACATACAACTCGCAAATTATATGTGCGAGATGCTGTTTGGCGGAGCGACGCCCGAGGCAGGTTATCCAGGTCCTTTGGATCGAGGCGTCGATAGTCGTCGAAAGCCAGAGCATCCGGGTGAGATGTGGACTTCCACCCATTGCTGTAAGCAGGTCTTTGTGTCGAATGAAAACTACATCGCACGAACCCAGCGCGCTCACGCTGTGGTCCATCACTTTTAGCAGTAAACTATGCAGATCGACAAAGTCTCCCGGCACGTGAATTGCCGTTATTTGACGCTTTCCTTCCCGAATAGCCTGGTTTCGAACTGCGAACCCATTCGCGACAAGGCAGCTTTCGGTGGGGCGGGATCCCTCCCTGACGATCTCCTCATCGGGTCCGAAAGTTACCGGCCGAACCGGAAGAGCCTCAATGAGCGCGATCTCGTCTGGCGGCAGGGTGTCGCGGCGGTCGAGCATGTGAACCAGGAGGTCTTTGCCGAACATCGCGGTGCCTTTTGAGCAGATCAGGCATCGAGTTCCAGCGGCTCGTGCCAATTGACATGCCGCAGGTCCCGAGCATCTACGACTTGGCCGCCTGTCGGACACAGATAGAAAAGGTCGCTCTCATGTTCGACTTCTTGGCTATGTCGCTTGCCGGTCATGGGCGGCCCTGGTTGTGAAACGTTCGGTCGTCGTTCGAGATCCGTTCTTGTGTGGTCACGGCGTTTCCGAGCTTCCGAGCCTCCCGATACAGGGTCTCGCGATCATTGCCGTGCTTGCCAAAAAGCTCGCGGATCTGCGGTATTGAGAGGCCGAACTTGGTAGCGAAATAGCGGAATTCATAGTCTTGGTCGCGCGCGACGCGGTTTCCGTCGCCAGAACCTCTATTGCTCTTGTCGTCGGCCATTTGGGTTCCTCCCTGGCTGGCCTTCAGATCAAGCGCAAACGCGGATCAGCGTCTTTTGTTGCCGCCTCTTATTAGAATCACGTTATGTTCTATCCGGCTGATGTTTGCCGCTCACCTGATCATGTGGTCCTGTGAGGTGCGGCGCCGGCCGGCCCGACTGGGCAAGCTGGAGCGGGTAGCGGGAATCGAACCCGCGCGTTCAGCTTGGGAAGCTGACAAGCTACCATTACATCATACCCGCGCAGCAGCCTCGTTACCACGCAAGCCGGCATTCGGGCAATCGTTATGCGTATACTCGTGTGCACTCGTGCCTTGCCAGCGGGCCGACTGTTACTCCGTCGTGGCAACGGCATCGTCTGTGGCAAAGGACGGCCAGTATTTCGAAATGGCCAGCGTGGCCCCGACGGTAGAAAAATGGCCGTAATCGAAATAGAGGAACTGGCCTGCGTCGGCGTAGGAGCAGCGTCCGGCGCTGCAGAGGAAATTCAGCGGATCGATGAAGGTGGCGCCTTTGGTAAATGCGCGCACACGGTTGTTGATGTCGGGATCCATGGCCATTGGCCACGACGTATCATCGAGATTTTCGCGCTTTGCGAAGAACGCGATTTTCCGAACATCGGTTATGAACTGCGGGGACTGGCCGATGACAAACACACGCACACCCAGACCACGAATCGTATCGATCGTTTGCTGGAGACCGTCGAAACTTCTGGCCTCGTAGTCGGTCCACCGACCGCTGAGCACGACCGTCTTGATGCCAGCGTCCTGGATAATCTTCAGGGCTTGCTGATTGAACCGCATGCAATCCGGGCGTCCATAGGAGAAGTAGGAGAGAATCGGGGGACAGCCCGCGTAGGTGTATTCCACGATATTGGCCCGGAGTTGATTTATGTTGGCGTCCAGGCCTGGAACATAGTGGGCGGCGAACGAGTCACCCCACAACAAAACGGTTGTAGGGAAGCCGCGTGTGCGCGTGCAATCCTCGATATTCCAGTTTTCGATCCGGCTGAAGCCCTCGTTGAAACAGGTGCCATTGCCCCAGTCCCCGACAGGAATCCGCTGTTGGACATAGTCTGGAAAGCGTTGCGGAAAGCCGTTGCCGAGCGCCCCCGCCGCCCCGCCAAGGCAAAGAACAGCGATTGCGCCCGCTGAAAAGGCGAAGATGGGCGCCGGGGCGGTGAAGCTCCTTTTCTGCCGAAACGGCTGCTCGACGTACTTCCAGGAAAACGCAGCCAGCGCGAGGCTTGCTACCGTCAACGCAACGGTCATCGACGGGTCGAATTCTTCTAGTGAGAGATAGTGCGCGAACGCATTGATCGGCCAGTGAACAAGATACAGCGAATAGGAGATGAGGCCGATCCAGACCAGCGGCCGGACTTCTAGTATGCGGCTGGCGATCGTCGAGGGGCTGTTTTGGCCAACATAGATAAGCAGGACCGTTCCGACGCAGGGATACAAGGCGTTGTAGCCCGGGAACGGATCGCTCTCCGAGATCGCAAAGAACCCCATGGCGAGAAGGCCAAATCCGGCCAACCCGAGCAGTTCCATAAGAAACCGGCTGCTCAGGGGCGGGGGGCGTTTCAGCATGAGCACGGAGCCCAGCATGAGTTCCCAGATCCGTGTCGGCAGCAGGTAGAATCCCGCGTTTGGCGCCAGCCACGTCGCCATGACCGCCAGCACGAAACTGCCGAGGATGATCGGCAGGAGTATCGTCAGCCAGCGTTTGGCAAAAAAGCGGTAGATCAGGAACATCAGGATCGGGGCAAAGATATAGTACTGCTCCTCGACCGAAAGCGACCAGGTGTGCAACAGCGGTCGGAGCTCGGCATCGATCGAGAAGTAATTTGACGTTTTCCAGAAATAGATGTTCGACCAGAAAGTCGAAGCCGCTATGACGCTGAGACTGAATTCATGCATATCCGACGGCAGAAGAATGAACAGGGCCGCAACGCAGGTGAGAAGCGTGACAAAGATCAGCGCCGGCAGAATGCGCCGGGCGCGGCGCCAGTAGAAGCTGACGATCGAAAACTGGCCGCGTTCAAGGTCGTCCAGCAGGCTTCCGGTGATCAGATAGCCAGATATGACGAGGAAGATATCAACGCCGGTAAAGCCGCCTGGAATTGCCGAGATGCCGAAATGGAAGAGTACGACCGGCAGGACCGCAACGGCCCGAAGGCCATCGATATCGCGCCTGTACTTCATTCAAGAAGCCCTGTGTTGGCGAGCCAGGGTAAGACGGCGCAGTCCGTCCATCACCGGGCGATGAGTCTGGCAGTTCGATATCAACTGGTTACCCTCTGTCGCCCAATTTTGCTGCACTGCAACATAAGTGTCAAGAGCACAATTCGGCAAAGCGCCGACCGCCGCAACTGAGCGATCGCCTTGATGCCGGGCGGCCAAGTGCGTATTTCTGGAGCTGTGCCCGAATCGGGGCAACCGAATCTGGAGACACGCCTTGTCCGCACTGACTTCTCGACGAAAGATCTAGTATTGTATTCGAAGTCTGTAGCTCATGGCTTAATGTAAACTGAACGTATCAACAGCCGCTATCGCTTGATCAATAAGGTCTGACATGGAGCTAGGATCGTAAACTTCTTCGTTCTTTAGAGCGTTATCTTCCACAAAAAGGCGATAAACGACAGAGACTTCGTTAAATGCCTCTGCGGACTTTGCCGTCAAAAGATGAGTTCGGGCCTCCGCGAAGTCACCGATCATTGCAGAGAGAACTCCCATGTTGTATTCAAGCAACTGCCTGTCATCATCGATCGCGTATTGTTGAGCCGCCTGGAACCATAGTCTAGCTTCTCTATAATCCCCGCACGCCATGTATAAGTAACCTACGTTATTGGCATCACGTGTCATCCGGCTTTCTGAGATTGCAAAAGCGATCTCTACCAAGCGCCTTGCTTTTTCAATATTTCGGCCATCAAGATAGACGGTAGGCAATTCAGCCATTAGACTGCCACTCAAGCGTGTGGCCAACTGCTCGTTGCCGAGCAGATGGATTCTCGACACTAGAGAGTCATGCGGTGGAACAACGAACGCATATTTTGTAGATACAAACGTAAAGCCAATATCGTTAGCTCTACTCTGCATCTCCGCTATTTTCTTCTCAAGCTTTCGAAGGCTAACCTGATGATCCGGGTCGTCCCAGACGAACCACCCCTGACAAGCGCCCAGGTCAGAATTAAAATACAACTCCAAGATGACTACATGCTTGCTTTCTTCCATCCCCAAAACTCGAGAAAGAAAATCCTCCGCCAGTGGGGCAAATTCAAGCCTCTCCCCCTGCTCGATCGGTCTACTGCCGTCAAGAAAAGGTATCAGCATAGATAAAATGTCGACGTAATCGGGTGCCTGAATAGCGCCAAGTGGTTCTAACTGGTCAAATTCGGAGAAGGCATCCATCAAATAGCGAAACAGTATATATTCAAATTGGCTCCCCGTCGAGTTTATATAAGCGCCTTTCTGTCTCGCTATGTATTTGATATAGAGTCGATCAAACGCGTCACCCGCAAACTCAACTCCGGCGCCAGTCTCAGTGAGTAAGCCAGCAGCGACCAGTTCGTCGATCGCATTAGAAAAACTTGCCTCAGACCACTGGCTGTTGCCATTCAAAAACCATTCAAGACGCCACCAATCATGTCGACTTAGTCTTTCGATGCTCCCCGAAACCGAGTTCAGCACCGAAAAAGTCTTTCGCTTAGTTAGCTTAGCCGAGCGAATGATTGGTCTTTCGTCTACCTTCTGGCCCGATGCGATTTCGCGTTGTATCGCCTCAATGGTTTTAAGATCTAAGCTAAAGCGTTTTGAGACACCTTCCTGACACCTGCGGAAAAGGGTATGGCAGATCAATTGAATTTCATAAGGCCGTCGACCAGACAGTACGTCGATATCTCGGATAAAAATGTTCGATACCAACTTCCGGATTTCGGGACGGCTGATCCCAACATTTGCCAAAGGGTTGGTGATGCATTCCTTCACGTCGCTTTCCAGTTTGAACGGGCCGATATCGATACGCTTAAATTGACGCATGATCGGTGAGAATACCTCATCCATCATAGGGAAGAAATCCTCGGTCGCGGCAAGTATGAGCATATAGCCGTTCATATTCATAAATACGTTTCTCAACTTCTCGAGGATTATTCGATTTTCTCGAAGAACGTTGCACTCATCGACAAGTATGCAGATAGGCATTCCGATATTTTCATATATTAGGCGGAGGTCGTCTGAAATGATATCATCAGGAATAGAGAATTCCCTATTTCCGGATTTCAACGCAAAGGCCATCTGTATCGGAGACACGAACGGCAAATTCTCTAAGTCCTTCACCACAAAAGTGGCTGTCAATTCAAGATATGCAAAATAGGCTGCGCCACGCTTTCCGCCATATGCTCCAGCATCGAACGCAGCCATCAGAACGCTGTGAAGTAATTTTCGAAAAAAATCGAGGTCGGTCTTAACATCTCCCTCATTTAGATTTATGCGCACTGTGCAAAATCCACGTCTACGCGCATCGTTCTGGGCAACATTTAGGAAACTCGTCTTTCCCGAGGCTCTGGCGCCAACCAGAGCTAAATGGATGGGTTTACGGGTCGCCAACGCGTGATTGAGGTAGTAGGTAAGATCAGAACTTTCTGCTGTACGGCCAAAGAAAAACCGATCTTCACTCACTGGGTTAGCGAAGTCATACGGATTTGGTAGCTCTCGCATATCTTTAGTCATAGTGAATGTCTATTTCTTTCAGTATTAAGGTGAATAGCGACAAAGCGTTATTAAAAAGCGATTCTGCATTATTATTCTCTGCCCATTGCCGCCTAACCACCGCCTGACCAAGACCTGAAGGTATCATGATGTATTGTTCACATAGCTCTATCGCCTGGATAATCGGCGACAAGTCATAGGTGAGGTATATCTCATCGAACCACCAGTTGTTGACAATTTTGAAAGCAGAAGCGGGGATTTCGTGAATTTTCTCGCCAATATTTACAGAATGACAGGCAGAAACAAGGGCGGCGTGCAGAAAATAAGCATCCCTCTTGACAGATACTCGACCTGCAACCGTAGCTTTCGCGTCATTGATGGTTGAGGCGTTCAGGCTTTCAATCAACTTGGTCCAAGCGGCCTGCAGGACGGTTAGGTCCTGCTTTGACGCTATACGATTGTGCGCGACCTTATTCCTCACGATTTCAATGTCAGACAATGCAGACTCGGGCGTAGACTTGTGGAAAAATATGTCGGAAAAGGCAGAAGGCCAATTAGTTCCGCTCAAGATAAGCTTCTTAAGGTCGGGGAAGTCAATAAAGTAAAGCGGAGGATGCGGAAATTGATTGCTCCATGATGTTCGCTTGTCATGTGAAACGCCATTTTTGACCTTTTCCTGTATGTCCCCAGGAAGACCCACGCGGAGCCACTTTGGACCATGTAGCTTCAAAAGGCGATCTTGAATCACTTCACGAAGTAACACTTCAATGTCAAAAAAAAGTTTGTAGGCCTCAGCGTTGCGCTCCTTAAGAATATCGTAAGTATCTGTTTCCAAAGGATTGTGCTCGACCGTTTCCATTTAGTCCTGAGATGTAGATGGTCGACAAACTGTGGCGATCGCTTCAAACATTGTGGGATGTTGGCTGCATTGGTGGCGCACCTCTACCAATCGCCGCTAACGCGCTGAGGCTGACATTGCACTCCGCGCAACTGCCTCGATAACATGCAAGCCGTGGATTGGGCAATCGCCAGAGTTGTCCGAATTAGAGCCCCGCCTTGATGCCAGCGCGGCAAGTGCGTATTTCTGGAGCTGTGCCCGAATCGGGGCAACCGAATCTGGAGACACGCCTTGTCCGCACTGACGCGCTTTCTCGGCGACACGCCGCTCCGGGTGCTCCTGAAGCTGCTGGTGCTGTCGTTCCTCGTCGGCCTTGTCATGAACGCTTTCGGCTGGTCGCCGATGGATGTGCTCTACGGCATCCGCAATGTCTTCGTCGATCTCTGGAACCTGGGCTTCCGCGCTATTGACCGTTTCCTCGGCTACATCCTGCTCGGTGCGGCGATCGTCATTCCAGCCTTCATCCTGCTCAGGATCGCCAACTACCGGAAATAGAGCAGACGCCGAACCGAAGGTCAGCGTGCGTCAGGCGAAGCCTGAGGCCGTTTCGAACAGGAGGGCGTGGCGCGCGGCCAGAGCCGCCACGTCAGTCGAATAGCCGCCGCCGATAACGCCGCAGACCGGGATGCCGAGCGCGCGGAAATGACGGATCACCATGTCGTCGCGCGCACGCAGCCCGTCGTTCGACAGCGACAACCTGCCGAGCCGGTCCTCGGCATGAACGTCGACCCCGGCATTGTAGAAAACGATGTCCCAGCGCGCCCTGGCGGTGAGTTCCGGCAGCATGCCGCCCAACCTTTCGAGATAGGCTGCATCGCCGATGCCGTCGGGCAGGGCGATATCGAGGTCGGAAGCGATCTTGCGCGTCGGATAGTTACGATCGCCATGCATGGAAAAGGTGAAAACGCGCCGTTCAGCGCCCAAAATGTCGGCCGTGCCGTCACCCTGATGCACGTCGAGATCGACGATCAGGATATTGCCGGCGACGGCTTCGGCAAGCAGCACCAGTGAAGCCACCGCAACATCGTTGAAGGTGCAGAAGCCGGCGCCTTGCGCGCGCCGCGCATGATGGCTGCCGCCGGCGGTATTGCAGGCGATGCCGTTCAGCAACGCCAGCCGCGCTGCCAGCACGGTGCCACCCGTTGCGAGCTGCGCCCTGAGCGAGACGCGCGGGCCTACCGGAAAGCCGATCTCGCGCTCGATTTTTTCTGGCACTTCGCAGCCCAGCACCTGGTCGACATAGCCGGCGGCATGGGCAAGCTTCAGCCATGATGCCGGGGCCGGCTCGGGCATGTTGAGCGCGGCGTGGCCGGCCAGTCCGCGCGCGCCCAAGGCTTCCATCAGCAGCTTGTATTTGCTCATCGGGAAGCGATGATTGACGGCAAAACCGGCGTCGTAGTCGGGATGATGAACGATCTGCAGGGGCATGAGCGGCAGGTGCTTTTTAGAGCGACTTCGGGTCAGAGCGGCTTGGATGCCCATTGATCGAGGCTGGTATCGCGCAACTCGTGCAGTGATTTGAGCCTTTGCATGTCCGCGAACCGGGCCATACCGGCAAGAATGCGGCCCGGAAGTGCCGGCCCGGCATAGATCATGCCGGTGTAGAGTTGGACGAGATCGGCGCCGGCGCGGATCTTTTCAAGTGCCGTCTCCGCGGAATCGACGCCGCCGACGCCGATGATGGCGGGGTCCGGGCCAAGCAGTTTGCGCATCTTTGCCAGCACGATCGTCGAGCGCTCGAATAGCGGTTTTCCCGAAAGCCCGCCGGTCTCGCCGGCAAGATCGGCGCTGCGCAGCCGCGGCCGCGCGATGGTGGTGTTGGAGACGATGACGCCGTCTATTGCTTTCTCGGTGACCTCGGCGGCGATATCCTCCAGTTCGGCCTCGACCAGGTCCGGCGCGATCTTCAGAAAGATGGCCGGCTGCGCGGCCGCTGCCGCACGTGCGGCCATGACGCGCGACAGCAGCTCGCCAAGCTGTTCACGCGCCTGCATGTTGCGCAGGCCCGGCGTATTCGGCGAGGAGATGTTGACCGTCAGATAGTTGGCGTAGGGCGCAAACCTGGCAACGCCGCGTTCATAGTCACCGACGCGGTCTGTGCTGTCCTTGTTGGCGCCGATATTGACGCCGACGATGCCGGCGCGGCCCTTGCGGGCGGCAAGCCGTTGTTCGGCGGCCGCGTGACCCTCGTTGTTGAAGCCCAGCCGGTTGATCACCGCTTCGTCGGATGTCAGCCGGAAAATGCGCGGCTTCGGGTTGCCGGCCTGCGGCAGCGGCGTGATCGTGCCGACCTCGGCAAAGCCGAAGCCGAGGCCAAGCAGCGCATCGGGAACCTCGGCGTTCTTGTCGTAGCCGGCGGCCATGCCGAGCGGATTGGGGAAATCGATGCCGCAGACGCTGACTTTCAGCCTGTCGTCGCGCACGGGTCTCCCGCCTATCGGCAGCCCGCATTTCAGCGTCGCGATCGACAGGCCGTGGGCGGCTTCCGGATCGAATGCGAACAGGAACCTCTGGCCGAGCCGGTCGAGCACGCTCATTCGGCCTCCAGCGTCGGGAATTGGTGCAGGCCATCGGTGCCGAGCGGCAATGGTTGCACCCAGACGACGGCGTTGAGGTCGAGAGGGCCGTAAAGATGCGGGAACAGCGCACCACCGCGCGAGACCTCGTATTTCAGCGCATCACCCAGTCTGGCGTCATCGACGGCGACCAGCAGCAGCCCGGTCTGGCCGGCAAAGTGTTTTGCCGCGGTTTCCTTGGCCTGGCCGGCGGTGGAAAAATGAATGAAGCCGTCGGCGACATCGATCGGCGCGCCGGTGAAGCGACGATTTCTTTCGGCCTCGCGCCACAGCGGTTCAGGCACTATCTTGTAGATAAGCTGAGACATGGTTGCGCTATAGTCCGAACCAATCGTACGGGGAAGAGGCAAGCAGGTTCCGGAAAAGTGTCACACGGTTTTCCGACGGAACCTGCGTCAAGGTAAAGGCCAGGGTTCTTCCCCATTTCCGGCGCAAACATGCGATAAGATTGCGCTTACTGGCCTATGGAGGACAAACAATATGCGTCCGCAGCACGTCTTGATCCCTGCAGCCCTCGTCTCGCTCGTCGCGGCATCAGCCTTTTCCGAGGAAGCCGACCGCTACCGGTTGGAAAAGTCGGCCACCGGCTATGTCCGCATGGACACGCAGACCGGTGCGATGTCGATCTGCGAGGAGCGTTCCGGCCAGCTCGTCTGCAAGATGGCGGCCGATGAACGCGCCGCCTTCCAGGACGAGATCGACCGGCTGCAAAGTTCGGTGAAGGCGCTCGACCAGCGCGTCGTCAAGCTCGAGAACTCGCTTGCCGCCCGCTTTGAGTCGACATTGCCCAGCGAGGAGGATTTCAACAAGACGATGAGCTACATGGAGCGCTTCCTGCGCGGCTTCATGGGCATCGTCAAGGACATGGAAAAGGACAGCGGCGAGGATGGCCTCAAGCCCAATTCGCAAAAAACCTGAGCACCGTTCACCGGGGAAGCCCGGCGCACCGGCTTGCCGCTTGAAAACGGCTGATATCGCCGCATAATCGTTCGACTGATCCCGCAAGAAGCAGACAATCATCAATGGGATTCGGGGAGGGCCATGTGCCGTCAGGCTATACTTTCGTCATCGCTGACGATCATCCGCTTTTTCGCGGTGCGCTGAGAGAGGCGCTTGCCGGCATCGGCGACGTCGCCGGCATTCACGAGGCCGGCGATTTCGAAAGCGCCAAGGCGCTGGTCGTGGCCAATGAGGACGTCGATCTGGTGCTGCTCGACCTGTCGATGCCAGGCGCTAGCGGCCTTTCCGGTCTGATCTCGCTGCGCGGCATCCATCCGACGGTGCCGCTGGTGGTGGTGTCGGCACATGACGACCCGGTGACCATCCGGCGCGCGCTCGACCTCGGCGCTTCGGGTTTCATCTCCAAATCGGCCAGCATGGAGGAGATCCGCAGCGCTGTGCAGTCGGTGCTTGCCGGCGACATCGCTGCGCCCACCGGCATCGATCTCGGCGTCGAGCGCGATCCCGAGATATCCGATCTGATCAAGCGGCTGCAGACGCTGACGCCGCAGCAGACGCGCGTGCTCGGCATGCTGGCGGAAGGTCTGCTCAACAAGCAGATCGCCTACGAGCTCGGTGTCTCCGAAGCGACGATCAAGGCGCATGTCTCGGCCATTCTGCAGAAGCTTGGCGTCGACAGCCGCACCCAGGCGGTGATCCTGCTGTCCAAGATCGGCAGCGACCCGCTGGCGGCGGCCGGCTGACCCTCCGGCTTTACTCGGCTGCCGACGCCAGCGGTCTGACCCTCGCCATCATCGAGCGCAGCACCGCTGGTTTGAGCGGCTTGTTGATCACCGGCACGTCGAGCCTGCCGGCGCTGGCGCGCACCTCGCTCGAGCGGTCGGCGGTGACCAGCACCGCCGGCATGTCATGGCCATGGATAGCGCGCAGTTTGGCGATCGCGTCAAGGCCGGTCTCGCCGTCGAGATGATAGTCGGCAAGCACGATGTCGGGTCGACGCATGCCGGCCCCCTCGAGGTCCCCCGAGCCGGCAAACGTGTCGACGCTGCAGCCCCAGCCTTCGAGCAGCAGCCGCATGCCGTCGAGGATGCGGGCGTCGTTGTCGATGCAGAGCACGCGGAGCCCGGCAAGCGAAGCAGCCGTGCGGACCGGCGCCTTGGCCTCGATCTCGCGCCGCGGCTCCTGCACTGCCGCGACCGGCAGGACGACGGAAAAGCGTGTGCCCTTGCTCGGGCTTGAAAATATCTGGAGTTCGAGGCGCAAGACGCGAGCGATGCGGTCGACGATCGAAAGGCCGAGCCCCAGGCCTTCGGCTTCGCGGGCGCCCTCATCGAGCCGGGTGAATTCGTGAAAGACCGTGTTCAGCTTGTCGGCGGCAATGCCGATGCCGGTGTCGATCACCTGTATCTCGGCCAGTTCGCCGCGCCGCCGCACGCCGACCAGGATGCGGCCATGGCGGGTGTATTTGATGGCATTGGATACGAGGTTCTGGATCAGGCGGCGCAACAGATTGCGGTCAGTCGTCACGCTGAGCGACGATGGCATGATCGTCAGGCTGAGTTTCTTCTCGGCGGCAAGCGGCTGAAAGTCGTTGCCGATCTGGCGCAGCAGTCCGTCCAGGCTGAAGGCCGTGTCGTCCGGTTTCATCGCGCCGGCGTCGAGACGGGAAATGTCGAGGACTGCGCCGAGAATGGTCTCGACCGATTCCAGCGAGGATTCGATGTTGATCGCGGCCTTGCCCGCAGGTCCCTTGCCGGCCTTTTCGATCAGCGACGAGCAATAGAGACGAGCAGCGTTCAGCGGTTGCAGGATGTCATGGCCGGCGGCAGCGAGGAAGCGGGTCTTGCCGAGATTGGCCTCCTCCGCCAGCATCTGCGCCTGTGCCAGCTCCTCGTTGACGCGGGTCAGTTCGACGGTGCGGTTCTTGACGCGCTGTTCGAGCGTTTCATTGGCGCGCTTCAGCGCCAGGTCCTGCTCGACGCGCCCGGAAATGTCGGCATAGGTGGCAACGATGCCGCCATCCGGCATCGGGTTGGAGCGCAATTCCAGGATGCGGCCGCTGGTCTTCAGCTCCATCTGCCAAGGGCTGACGAAGCTGGTGAGGCGGTTGAGCATCACCACCCGCTGGTCGGCCGGAATGTCGCCGCGCTCGGCAAGGTGGCGCAGGATGCGGTCGAGCGAGACGCCGACCTGGCCCATCTCGTCGGGCAGGTCGAACAGCGCCCGATATTGGCGGTTCCAGCAGATCAGCCGGAAATCCCTGTCGAAGACGGTGATGCCCTGTTCCATCTGGTCGAGCGCGATCTGCAGCAGGTCGCGGTTGTGCTGCAGCGCTTCGGTGGCGTCGTCGAGCAGGCGAAAGGCGTCCTTCGCCTCTCGATCATTGCGGCGCAGCAGCAGCGACAGGATGAGCCGCGCCGAAGAGGAGCCGACGGCACTTGCCAGAAGCTGCTCGGAGAAACGGATGACGTCCATGCTGGCCTGCTCGTTGCCGTGCAGCGAAGCGCCGTTGCTCTTTTCGAACGACTGAAACGACCGTTCAGTGCGTTCGACGCCGAGATAGCGCGCGATGGTGTCCTTGAGGTCGTTGACGGTGACGGTGGTGCGGAAGCGGCGCAGGCTCGGCATCGGGCTCGCCTCGCGCGGCACGAAAATCGACGCCTGGATGCGCTCCAGCGGCACCGACGCGCGCGACAGCGAGCCTAGCACGAAGAACAGCGTGTTGACCGACAGGCTCCACAGGACACCGTGGTTCAGCGGCTCGGCGACGGTGCCGAACAGCGCTTGCGGCCGCAACGCTTCGAAACCGAACAGGCCGTGGACGACGATGCCGGTATCGGACGCGGCGAGCGAAGGAAGCAGCAGCGTATAGCTCCAGACGACGATGCCGGCGACCATGCCGAGCGCCGCCCCCCTGCCGTTGGCGCCGCGCCAGATCAGCCCGCCGATCAAGGCCGGCGCGAACTGCGCGATCGCGGCGAACGACATCAGGCCGATCGAGGAGAGCCGCGCGCTGTTGGTGCTCTCGCGATAATAGAGGAAGGCGACGAACAGCATGATGAAGATCGCCGCCCGTCGCACGTTGAGGATGAGCGCTGACCAGTCCTCGTTCTCGGATGTCGTGGTCTTGAGCAGGCGACGCACAAACAGTGGAATGACGAGGTCGTTGGAGATCATGATCGACAGCGCGACGCTTTCGACGATCACCATCGCGGTCGCCGCCGACAGGCCGCCGATGAACGCCGCCATAGCCAACACATCGTGACCGCTGAGCAGCGGCAGCGACAGGACATAGAGGTCGCTGCTGGTCCTGGTGCCGACCAGCGCCAGGCCGGCGAGCGCGATCGGCAGCACGAAAAGGTTGATCGCCACCAGATAGAGCGGAAACACCCATGTCGCGGTGCGCAGTTCGGCCTCGCTGCGGTTCTCGACGATGGTGACATAGAACTGGCGCGGCAGCATGATGATGGCGAAACCGCTCAAACACGTCAGCACCAGCCAGGTTGCGAGCGAGGTGCTGTAGCTCATCGCTTGCTGAACTTGCGAATTCTCGGCGAGCTTGTCGACCATATCGCCCGGGCCGCCGAAGATCAGGAAGGTCACCATCAGGCCGATCGCCAGGAAGGCGGCGAGCTTGACCACAGTTTCGACCGCTACCGCCAGCACCAGCCCGTCCTGGTGTTCGGTGGCGTCGGCGTGGCGCGTGCCGAACAGCACCGCAAATAGCGCAAGCAGCATGGCGACGACCAGCGAGATGTCGCTGACGAATGGATCGAACGAAGGCGGCGAGCCGGTATAATGCTCGACCATCAGGCTGACCGAGCCGGAAATCGCCTTCAACTGCAGTGCCATGTAAGGCACCGCGCCGATCGTCGCGATCAGCGTGGCGATCGCTGCCACGGCAAAACTCTTGCCGTAGCGGGCGCCGAGGAAGTCGGCGATCGAAGTGATCTTCTCTGTCTTGGCCAGCCTGACGATGCGCCGAAGCAGCGGAAAGCCGAACACGAACACCAGCACCGGGCCGATATAGATGCCGAGGAATTCGAGGCCGCGCTCGGAGGAAAGGCCGACCGAACCGAAGAAGGTCCAGGAGGTGCAGTAGATCGCCAGGCTGAGCGCATAGATGAAGGGCCGGGCTCGGTCAGGCCCGGATGTCGTCGAGCGTTGGTCGCCGAGGCTGGCGATGACGAACAGCAACGTCACATAGGCGATCGCGATGATGACGATGAACCAGCCCTGCACGGCCCAAAAATCCTCCTTTGCCGGTTTTTGCATCCGGCCTGCTGAGACGCAATCACAGCTTGGCGATCAAGTCCATCGCGGCTTTCGGCGCAGGATGGCTGCGGCTTCGGGAAATTTTGGCCGGAACCGGTCTTTTGCCGATGCTGCAACCGTAGGTTTTTGCTATTGTGCCAGTGGGGGGAACGAAGCGGGGCCGAACGAAGCGGGCAGAGGAGGCGGCCTGGCCCGTCAGGACAAGGAGGGTCGGATGCTGAAAGAATTCCAGGAATTCATTTCCAGGGGCAATGTCATGGACCTGGCCGTCGGCGTCATCATCGGCGCCGCCTTCGGCAAGATCGTCGATTCCCTAGTCAACGACATCATCATGCCGATAATCGGGGCGATTTTCGGCGGACTCGACTTCAACAATTATTTCCTGCCCTTGTCCTCAGCGGTCAACGCCACATCGCTGGCGGAAGCCAAGAGGCAGGGCGCAGTCTTCGCCTATGGCAGTTTCATCACCGTGGCGCTGAACTTCATCATCCTCGCCTTCATCATCTTCCTGATGATCAAAGCGGTGAACGATCTGCGCAGGCGGCTGGAGCGTGAGAAGCCCGTTGCGCCTGCTGCCGCTCCGCCGGCCGATGTCGCGCTGCTCACCGAAATTCGCGATCTCCTCGCCAGGAAATAGCGCAGGGGCAAGATCTCTGGACCAAAACCCCGGTCGATTTCGGCCGGGGTTTTCTATTTTCGCCTGTCGCAAAACACGCTAGCTGTCCGGAAGGCGAAAAACGGATCCATCCATGACCCTGATCGAGAATTTGCGCGCCGAGGCCCGGGCCGCGCCCGAAAGCGGCATTGTCGCCGTCATGAACCGCGGCCGCGACCGCGACGGCATGATCCCGCTCTGGGCCGGCGAGGGCGACCTGCCGACGCCCGCCTTCATCACCGATGCCGCTGCCCGGGCGCTGGCCGGCGGCGAAACCTTTTATACCTGGCAGAAAGGCATCCCCGAACTGCGGCAGGCGCTCGCCCGCTATTACATCAGGCATTTCGGCAAGAGCTTCGCCGAGCAAGAATTCATCGTCACCGGCTCTGGCATGCATGCCATCCAGCTGGCGCTCGACGCTATCGCCGGCAATGGCGACGAGGTCGTCTATCTGTCGCCGGCCTGGCCGAACTTCGCCGCAGCCGCCGGCGTGGCGGGCGCCGTCCCGGTCGCGGTCACGCTCGACCAGTCCGGCAATGGCTGGTCCTGTGACATCGGCAAGATCGAGGCGGCGATCACGCCAAGGGCAAAGGCGCTGTTCGTCAACACACCGTCCAACCCGACCGGTTGGACCGCCGACAGGCAGACGCTGCAGGCGATCCTCGACCTTGCCCGCGAACGGGGGCTGTGGATCATCGCCGACGAGATCTATTCGCTGTTCCACTACGGCGACAGCCGCGCGCCGTCCTTCATCGACATCATGGCCGACGAGGATCGCATCCTGTTCGTCAACAGTTTTTCCAAGAACTGGTCGATGACCGGCTGGCGGGTCGGCTGGATCAAGGTCCATCCCTGCCTGCAGCAGGTGTTCGAGAACCTGGTCCAGTATTCGACCTCCGGCGTTGCCCAGTTCATGCAGCGCGGCGCCGTCGTCGCGCTCGACGAAGGCGACGCCTTCATCGTCGAGCAGGTGGAGCGGGCGAGGGCGGCGCGTGACCTGGTCTGCGGCATCCTAGCTGCGACCGGCAGGGCACGCTTTACCGTGCCGCAGGGCGCGTTCTATCTGTTCTTCGCAGTCGACGGCATCACCGATTCACGCGCCGCCGCCTTCGACATCGTCGACCGCGCCAATGTCGGCCTGGCGCCCGGAACCGCATTCGGTCCCGGCGGCGAAGCCTTCCTCAGGCTATGCTTCCACCGCCGCCTCGACCAGCTCGAGGAGGCCGCGCACCGGCTGGCGAAGTGGATGAAAAGTGTGTGAGGTTGAGGTCCGCGCCAAGCCGGACAGCTGCGAACCGTTGCACTCCTTGGCCAACGTAATCCTAGGGTCTGCGCCGCGTCGCTTCGCTCCTTGCTACGCCCTAGGAAGACGAAGGTAGCGGAAGCTCAGCCGCCGGACTTCGGCACCAGCAGCGGAATGACGCGGTCGCTTTCCCTCACCGCCGGCCGGCCCGCAGAACCGTAAGAGATGCCCAAGGCATCCCAGGTCTCGACCAGCGCGTCCTGAAGCGCCGCGATCAGCTGATCCGAATGGAATGGCGTCGGGGTGATGCGCAGCCGTTCGGTGCCGCGCGGCACGGTCGGGTAGTTGATCGGCTGGATGTAGATGCCGTGGACGCCGAGCAGGCGGTCGCTGGCCATCTTGCACAGTTCGGGATCGCCGACGAGCAGCGGCACGATGTGGGTAGCGGAGTCCATCACCGGCAGGCCCGCGGCGGTAAGAACCTGCTTCGTCCGCGTCGCCTGGCGCTGCTGCGCGGCGCGTTCGGCCTGTGAGCGCTTGAGATGGCGGATCGACGTGGTCGCCGCGGCGGCAATGGCCGGCGGCAGCGCCGTGGTGAAGATGAAGCCCGGCGCATAGGAGCGCACGGCATCGATCACCGCACTTGTGCCGGTGATATAGCCGCCGAGCGTGCCGAACGCCTTGGCCAGCGTGCCTTCGATGATGTCGATACGGTCGGCCAGCCCTTCGCGCTCGGTGATGCCGCCGCCGCGCGGTCCGTACATGCCGACGGCATGCACCTCGTCGATATAGGTCATGGCGTTGTAGCGCTCGGCAAGTTCGACGATCTGTTTGATCGGCGCGATATCGCCATCCATCGAATAGACGCTCTCGAAGACGATCAACTTGGCGCGCTCGCGGCCCGCCGCCTGCAGCAGGCTTTCGAGATGCGCAACGTCGTTGTGGCGGAAGATCTTCTTCTCGGCGCCCGAACGCCGCACGCCCTCGATCATCGAGGCGTGGTTCAACTCGTCCGAGACGATCAGGCAGTTGGGCAGCAGCCGCGCAATGGTCGAGATCGAAGCTTCGTTGGAGACGAAGCCGGAGGTAAAGACGAGCGCAGCTTCCTTGTCGTGCAGGTCGGCCAGTTCCAGTTCGAGCTCGACCAGCGGATTGCTGGTGCCGGAGATGTTGCGGGTGCCACCGGCGCCGGATCCCATCTTGCCGGCGGCGTTCTGCATCGCGGCGATGACGTCGGGATGCTGGCCCATGCCGAGATAGTCGTTGGAGCACCAGACGGTGATTTCCTGGGCGCGGCCGTTGGCGCGCCAGATGGCGCGTGGGAAGTTCCCCACGATGCGCTCGAGGTCGGCGAAGATGCGATAGCGACGCTCGGCGTGGAGCTGGTCGATCGCGTCTTCGAAGAACCGCTGATAGTTCATTTCGGCTTCCCAATTTTTGCGTGGGATCATAATCATTGCCCTATTCGCCGTCTACTTGGCCTTTTTGGTCAAAATGCCACGCCCCAAGCCTGTTCCTAACGGCCACGGATCATGGCCTATTCCCTTGATGTGGATCAATTTTGTTTCAGGACGATGCCATGCGCCGATGAGACTGGTTACCGCAGGCACTGATGGAAATGGACTAATGGCCCAGTGGCAGGCTTTCCAGTAAGGCGGGTGTGGAGACAGCTTCCGATTAATCTTGAGCAGCGAGGACACGGATGACGGTTTTGGTGACAGGCGGCGCTGGCTATATCGGCAGCCATATGGTCTGGGAACTGCTGGACGCGGGCGAGAGCGTTGTCGTCCTCGACCGGCTTTCGACCGGCTTCGAATGGGCGGTGGCGCCGGAGGCAAAGCTTGTCGTCGGCGATGTCGCCGACAAGGAGCTGGTCGGCGGGGTCATCCGCGACAATCATGTCGATGCGATCATCCATTTTGCCGGCTCCATCGTGGTTCCCGAATCGGTCGCCGACCCGCTCGGCTATTACGAGAACAACACCTGCAAGACGCGCACGCTGATCGAGACCGCGGTGCGCGAAGGCGTGCCCAATTTCATCTTTTCCTCGACCGCCGCCGTCTATGGCGGCGCCGGGCTGGAGCCGGTGCGCGAGGATGCGCGCCTTGCACCGGAATCGCCCTATGGCCTGTCCAAGCTGATGAGCGAATGGATGCTGCGCGACGCCGCAATCGCCCACGGCTTGCGCTATACGGCGTTGCGCTACTTCAACGTCGCCGGCGCCGATCCGAGGGGCCGCACCGGCCAGTCGACGCCGGGCGCCACGCATCTGATCAAGGTCGCCTGCGAGACGGCGCTCGGCAAGCGGCCCTTCATGGAGGTGTTCGGCACCGACTATCCGACGCCCGACGGCACTTGCATGCGCGACTACATCCATGTCAGCGATCTGGCGGCGGCGCATCGGCTGGCGCTGGAACGGCTGCGCGCCGGGGGACCAAGCCTCGTCGCCAATTGCGGCTACAGCCACGGCTATTCGGTGCTCGAAGTTATCGACAGCGTGCGCCGCGTCTTTGGCCATGATTTCGACGTGCGGATCGGCGAGCGCCGTGCGGGCGACGCGGCGGCGGTGGTCGCCAATTCGGAGCTGGCGCGCCGCGAGCTCGGTTGGACCCCGCAACGCGATGACCTCGACCGGATCGTCGCCGACGCGCTGGCTTGGGAGCGTATCCTGACCGGCAAGAATTCGGCGCGGAGCTGAAGTCCCGGTTTTTCCTCCGTGGGCTCGTAGATCGAGCGTGGAAGCGCTATTGAAGGAGCTGCGCGGCTGAAACGTGGAGGCGTTTCGGCCGCGTCTGATCCTTTGGGGGCGGCATGAAGATATTGGTCCTTGGCGCTGGCGTCGTCGGCACGGCGGCGGCCTACTATCTGGCGAGCGACGGCCACGAGGTGACCGTGATCGAACGCCATCCGATGGCGGCGCGAGGCACCAGCCAATCGAATGCGGGCCTGGTGTCGCCAGGCGACGCCACCGCCTGGGCCTCGCCCGCTGCGCTGAGGACGTTTTTGCGCGCGCTCTACAACCACGATCTCGGCATCAAGGTGAGGCTGCGCTTCGATCCTTATTTCTTCGCCTGGAGTCTGCGCTTCCTGCGCCAATGCACGCATGCGCGACTGCGCGCCAACACCGACATCAAGCTGCGCCTGGCGCTTTATTCGCGCGACTGCATCAACGCCATCTCGGCCGACACCGGCATTCACTATGACGAGCGCAAGAAGGGCATTCTCTATTTCTTCCGCTCGCAGCAGAGTTTTGATACCGGCACCGACAATTACCGCTATCTCGCCGAGCACGGTCTGCCGATCGAGATCGTCGGCCGCGACCGGCTGGTCGAGATCGAGCCCGGCCTTGCCGGGGCCAGGGACAGAATAGCCGGCGGCGTCTATTCGCCGATCGACCAGACCGGCGACTCCAGCCAATTCACCCGAAACCTCGCTGCCTATGCCGCCGAGAAACTCGGCGTCCAGTTCCTCTACGGCACGACGGTCGAAGGCCTCGACATCGAAGGCGATCGGGTGCGCGCGGTGATGACCTCGGCCGGCCCGATAACAGCCGACGCCGTGGTCATCTCGATGGGGCCGGAGAGTGGCCTGCTCGGCCGCCGCTACGGCATCGACCTGCCTGTCTATCCGGTCAAGGGCTACACCGCGACCGTGCCGCTGGAGGACGAGGGCAAAGGGCCGACCATGGGCGGCGCCGACGAGGATCAGCTTATCGGCTATTCCAGGCTCGGCAACCGGCTGCGGCTTGCTTCGACCGCCGAGTTCACCGGCTTCGATCGCAGCCACAAGCCGAGCGATTTCGCCGCCATGTTCAGGACCGGCAAGGAGCTTTTCCCAGGCGCCTTCGACGAGAACAAGGCCGAGCTCTGGGCCGGCTTGCGGCCGATGATGCCGAACTCGGTGCCGGTCATCGGCCGGGCGCGCTACAGAAATCTCTACCTCGACACCGGCCACGGCCATGTCGGCTGGACCATGGCCTGCGGCTCGGGAAAATTCCTTGCCGATGTGGTCGCCGGCCGCAAGCCGGAGATCGACCCGCAAGGGCTGGTCTATGTCAATTGAGGGAGAATTAATCGTCGTGTCGGCACCGGGAAGATAAATGCGTCTAATACCGTGCACAAATTCTGAGTAGAAAAATGTCGGGACCGCAAGTCGCCATCGACCTTGGCCGCATCGAGCGCAATGCGCGCACCATCGTCGACCGCTGCGCCCTGTCCGGTATCAGGGTATTCGGCGTTACCAAGGGCACCTGCGGCATGCCGCAGGTGGCGCGCGCCATGCTGCGCGGCGGCGTCGCCGGCATCGCCGAATCGCGCTTCGAAAACATCCGCCGGCTGCGCGACAGCGGCATCACCGCCCCGATCATGCTGCTGCGCAGTCCGCCGATGGCACGCATCGAGGAGGTTGTGCGCACCGTCGACATCAGCCTGCAATCCGAACTCGCCACCATCCGCGAACTATCGCGCATCGCCGAGCGTATGGACCGCGTCCACGACATCATGCTGATGATCGATCTTGGCGACCTCAGGGAAGGCATCTGGCCGAACGACCTCATTCCGACGGTCGAACAGATACTGGCGCTCAGCGGCGTGCGCATCGCCGGCATCGGCACCAATCTCGGCTGCTTCGGCGCCATCATGCCGACGCAGGAAAATCTCGGACAGCTCGTCGCCCATGCCTACAAGACCGAGCGCCTGTCCGGCGCAAGGCTCGACTGGATCTCGGGCGGCGCGTCATCGTCGCTGACGCTGCTGCTCGAAGGCAGGCTGCCCGCCGGCATCAACAATCTGCGGGTCGGCGAGGCGATCCTTCAGGGTGGCGTCGAAACCTTCCGCGAGACGCCGTGGGCCGAACTCGAACCCGATGCCTGCCGGCTGACCAGCGACATCATCGAGGTCAAGCTGAAGCCGTCGCGGCCGATCGGCCAATCCGGCTACGACGCTTTCGGCAACCAGCCGGTGTTTGCCGACGATGGCGACCGGTTGCGCGCCATCGCCAATATCGGCCGCGAGGATGTCTTGATCGAAGGTTTGACGCCGATTGCCAAGGGCGTGCGGGTGCTTGGCGCCTCCAGCGACCATCTGCTTCTCGACGTGACCGATGCCGAGCCGCCACCCGCCGTCGGCGATCGTGTCGCCTTCCGCATGAGCTATGGCGCCATGCTGCTGGCAATGACCTCGGAATATGTCGAAAAGGCGCCAATGCACGATGTCGAGGATTTCTCCGGCCGCAAGATGGTGTCGATATCTGCCGAACCGGCGGCGGCCGGCATCCTGGCCAGGGAGGCGACCGGCGCCCGGCTGGAGGCGATGAATTTCGATGTCGTCGAACTGGCCGATATCGAGCGGCCGCCGTCCGGCCTGGTCCGGCTCACCGCCGGCAGCGACCGGCGCATCGCCCACACGGCGCTGACGGCGACCGCGCGGGCGACGCACTCGTTTGGCCTGATCTGGATCGATTCCATCGCCGCGCTGATGCCCGAGGACGAAGACGGCATCGACCTGCCGGAAGCTTCGGTGCTGGCGCGGGCGCTCGGCCTCGATCACAAGCCCGGCGCGCTGCAGCCACAACTGTCGCCGGAAAACGTCGTCATTGTCGGTTTGCGCCATGCAGATCCGGCCGAGGCCCGGGTGCTGAAGGATTCGCGCGTCTGCGCTTTCACCATGACCGACATCGACGCCATGGGCATGCGCGACGTGATGCACGAGGCGATCCGCATCGCCAGCTCCGGCACGCAAGGCTTTCATGTCAGCTATACGCCTGAGGTGACCGAATTCGCCGGCTGGGCGGCAGGCTCCGGCATCACGGTGCGCGAAACGCATCAGGCCATGGAGGCGATCGCGTTGTCCGGCGGGCTGTTGTCGATGGACGTTTCCGGCCTGACATCAGCTCTGGAACCGCGATTGGCGGCGGAAACGGTCAATTTCGTCATGTCGGCGTTTGGCAAGCGGATTTTGTGATCAGCCCTGTGCGTCGACCGCCGCGCGCCATGAACGTGCGTAATCCGCCCAGGCCGGGTCGACCGGCGGTTCGAACCTTTCGCCGGCGCCTTGTACCGTTCCTTGGTCCGACGGCAACAGGGCGGCGCCGATGCTGGTGCCGGTTGCGGCCTCCGACGCGATGACGGCACGTGCGGTGGCTGCAGCGAGCATGCGCGTGAAAAGCCGGTTGCGGGCGAACGGCCCCTCGACGGTCGTCGGGCCGCCGGCGTCGATCAGGTCGAGGCAGGTCGCGGTCATCAGCGCCAGGTAGAAAGAGATGGCGGCAAAGCGCTGGCCGCCGTTGATGCCGTCTGCGTCGAGCCATGCTGCCCTGTGATGCGGGAACGGCCCCGAACCCTGTTGGGTCGAAGGCAGCAGGGACGTCTTCCGCGCGAGCGCTGTGGCGATATCCTCTTTGGTCCAGTCTTCCGATTGGCCTTCCGTCAGCAGCGAAAACTCACGGCCGCCCATGAAACGCGCCGACGGCACCGGATCACCGAGCGCGTTGACGTTGACGAGCGTGTCGCGGGCCGGGTCGAGCGCGATCTTGTTGCCGCCAACCGCCATCGACACCACCCAGGTGCCGGTCGAGACGACCGAGAACGGCGGCGTATCGGACAGGAGATGCGGCAGCAGCGAGGCGTTGGAATCGTGCAAGCCGCAAAACACCGGCGTTTGCGGATCAAGCCCGGTCCGTATCGCAAGCGCGGGCAGGATCGGGCCAAGGCGATCTTTCGCCGGCCGCACCGGCGCCATCAGATGACGCCATTGCATCTTGTCGACCAGCGACGAAAAATCGGCCTTCCACGGGTTCCACAGATCGGTGTGGCAGCCAAGCGAAGTCACTTCGTTGGCGGCGACGGTGGTCAGGCGCAAGGCCCAGTATTGCGGGTACATCAGCATCGCGGCGGCCTTGGCGAACTCCGCCGGGAAGCGCTTCTGCTGCCAGAACAGCTGCGCGCCGAGATTGAGGCCGACCGGCAGGCGCGGCGTGCCCGTCTCGGCGAAGGCCGGACGCTTCGTGTCATAGTCCTCGGCAAGGGTGTCGGGCCCGGCAAATTCATAGTCGAGCACCGGCAGCGCCAACTCGCCGGCAGTGTCCACCAGCACGCCCGTCGCGCCGTGGGTGGTGATCGATATCGCGTCGATGCGCTGTTCGCGATTGATCTCGGCGAGGCTGTCGAGGATGAACGACCACAGAAGCTCAACATCGTGGTGCGGGTAGGGACCGTCAAGGACAGGCGCGTTCGCCATGCGGCGCAGCGCAACTTCGCGCAGATCGGCGAGATCGACCAGCGCCACCTTGGCGTTGGTCTTGCCGATATCGATGACGGCGACGTGGCGGGTCATTCCATATGGAACATTGTTTCCAGCGGCACCGCCACCGGCTCGTTATCAGGCCCGGTCTCCATGATGTTGGCCATTTCAGCCCACCAGCGCTGCATCACCTTGTGCTTCGGCAATTCGTCCATGCCGTGGCCGTCGCGCCGCCACAGCACGCCGAACAAGGTGTTGGTCTCATCGTCGAGATGGATCGAATAGTCGGAAACGCCGGCCTGTTTCAGCAGTGCGACCAGCGACGGCCAGATGTCGTCATGACGCCTTTTGTATTCGGCCTTCATGCCGGGATTGAGCTTCATCTTGAACGCGTATTTCTCGGCCATCAGGTAAAACGCTCCCGCCGCACCCGCCGCCAGACGATGGGCAGCGCGATGACGATGATCAGCAGCAGGCCGATGAAGATCGACATGACTATGCCGGGCACATTGAGCAGCCCCAGGCCGAAAGTCACCAGCCCCATGATGAAGGCGGCGAGCACCACGCCCAAAATGCTGCCGGCGCCGCCCAGGATGCTGACGCCACCCAGCACCACCATGGTGATAACCTCCAATTCATAGCCTTGCGCGATCGATGGCCGGGTCGAGCCGAGCCGCGAGGTGATCAGCACCGAGGCGATGCCCGCCATCAGCCCGGTCAGGCAGAACAGGATGAACTTGATGCGGCCGACACGCACGCCGGAAAACTGTGCCGCGACCGGGTTGTTGCCGATGGCGAAGACGCGGCGGCCGAAGCTGGTCCGGTGCAGAAGGAACCAGTAGATGACCGCCGCGACGAGGAACAGCGTCAGCTCGAACGACACCACCCACCAGACATAACCCTGGCCGAAGAAGGCGAAGCTGGAGGGATAGCCTTTGTAGGCCTGGTCGCCGAGGACGATGAAGGCGATGCCGCGAAACAGGCTCATCGTGCCGATGGTGACGACGATCGACGGCAGGCCGAGCCTGGTGACGAGCAGCCCGTTGAAGGCGCCGCAGCCGAGCCCGACCAGGATGCCGATCGCCACCAGCACCGGCGTGCCGGCGCCGGCCTGCACCGCCATGCCCATCATCGTCGAGGCCAGCGCAATGATGGCGGCGACCGACAGGTCGATCTCTCCGGAAATGATCAGCAGCGCCATGGCGAGCGCGATCAGCGCCTTCTCGGTGAAGTTGAAGGTCAGGTCCGACAGCGACCACGCGTCGAGGAAATAGGGCGAGGCGAAGCTGTTGACGGCAAAGATGGCGACCGCCACCGCGACCAGCAGCGCCTCCCACGAGAAGATCGCCGAGTTGAGCGGCGTGTCGAGCCGGTCGGGAATGTGGCGCGGGGCTGGGGTGTCGGTCATGCCGCTTCCGCCTTCTTGAGAATAATGCGGCCTTGCCGGCGTTCGCCGCGCGCGTTGAGCACCACGGCCAGGATGATGGCGCTGCCCGAAATCGCCATCTGCCAGAACGGCGAGATGTTGATGACCGGCAGCGCGTTGGAGATGATGCCGAGGAACAGCGCACCAAGCACTGCGCCGCCGACCGAGCCGATGCCGCCGGCGATCGAGATGCCGCCGATGACGCAGGCGGCGATGATGTTGAGCTCGTAGCCATTGGCGACCTCGACCGAGGCGATGACATAGCGTGAGATCCAGAGATAGCCGCACAGACCGGCGGCCATCCCCGAGATGCAGAAGACAATGAACTTGGTGCGGCCGACATCGATGCCGGCGTAGATCGATGCTGTCGGATTGACGCCGATGGCATAGATCGAGCGGCCGAGCGCGGTGCGCGTCATCAACAGGAAGAACAAGGCGATGACCAGTATGGCGATCCACGACAGCACTGGAATGCCGAGAAAGGCCGCGCGCTGCAGGCCGATGAAATCAGGGCTCATCTGATCGGCATTGACCCAGGCGCCGCCTGAAATGACGAAGGTGGCGCCGCGATAGATGGTGAGCGTGCCGAGCGTCACCACGATCGAGGGAATGTTCAGCCGCCATACCAGCAGGCCGTTGATAGCGCCGAGCACCAGGCCGACCAGAAGTGCGATGACGATCAGCAGCGGGATCGGGATTGCCGGATCCGCGGCGTTCAGCATCGCCACCACCATGCCGGTGAAGCACAGGTTCGACGCCATCGACAGGTCGATCGAGCGGGTCAGGATCACCACCATCTGCCCCAGCGCCAGGATCATCAGGATCGAGGTGTCGTTGAACACCTGGCGCAGATTGCCGAAGGCAGCAAAGCCCGGAAAGCGCATCGAGATCAGCCCGATCACCACGACGATTGCCGCGAGCAGCCAGACTTCGCGATATTTGAGCAAAACCTTCATGCCACAATCCCTGCTGCCGTCTTGACCAGCGTTTCGGCGTCGAGCCCCTTGTTGTCATAGATCGAGGCGATGCGGCCCTCGCGCATGACGATGACCCGGTCGGACATGCCGAGGATCTCGGGCAGTTCGGACGACACCATGATCACCGACAACCCTTGAGCTACCAGTTCGGCCATGAAGCCGTGCACGGCGGCTTTCGAGCCGATGTCGATGCCTTTGGTCGGCTCGTCGAGGATGATCACCTTGGGCGCGGTCGCCAGCCATTTGGCGATGACGATCTTCTGCTGGTTGCCGCCCGACAAAGTGCCGACGTCCTGGCTGAGCGAGGCGGCGCGCAGATCGAGCCGCTCGGTATAGGAACGGGCTAGCGCGAACTCTTCGGCCAGCTGCAACACACCTGACTTGGATGTGCGCTTGAGCGAGGGCAGCGAGATATTCTGGAAGATCGGCAGGCCGATCACCACGCCTTGCTTACCGCGTTCTTCCGGCACGTAGACGATGCCGGCGTCGATCGAATCCGCCGCCGATTTCGGCATGATCGCCTTGCCTTCCAGCGTGATGGTGCCGCTGCTGGTGCGGGTGATGCCTGATATCGCCTGCATCACCTCGCTGCGCCCGGCGCCGACAAGGCCGTAGAAGCCGAGGATCTCGCCTCTGTGCAGCTCGAAGCCGATGTCGTCGAACTCGGTCGGGTGCGACAGGCCGGAGACGGCAAGCACCGGCGCGCCGATCTCGGCCTTGCGTTGCGGAAAGATGTGATCGACGGCGCGGCCGACCATCATGCGCACGATCTGGCTCTGGCCGGCATCCCTGATCAGGCCTTCGCCGACCATCTCGCCGTCGCGGAACACCGTGTAACGGTCGGCGATGCGATAGATCTCGTCGAACTTGTGGCTGATGAACAGGATCGCCTTGCCTTCGCTCTTCAGGAACTCGACCAGCAAAAACAGCTCCTCGATCTCCTTCAGCGACAGCGCTGCGGTCGGCTCGTCCATAATGACGATCTGGGCGTCGATCGACATGGCGCGGGCGACTGCGACGAGGTGCTTGTTGGCGATGCCGAGATCCTTCAGCCGCGCATCGGCGTCGATGTGGCCGGCGCCCATGGTGTTCAGTACTTCACGAGCATTCTTGCGCATGGTGCGCCAGTCGATGGTGCCGAGGCGCGATCGCGGCGCATGGCCGAGAAAGATGTTCTCGGCCACCGTCAGGTCGTCGAACAGCACGGTTTCCTGGTGGATGGCGGTGATGCCGTGCCCGAAGGCGGCATGCGCGCTGGGCAAGGTCACGGCCTGGCCATCGATACTGATCGTGCCTGTGTCAGGCTGGTAGATGCCTGTCATGATCTTGACCAGCGTCGACTTGCCGGCGCCGTTCTCGCCGATCAGCGCGGTCACCTGGCCTGGGTAGAGCGACAGGCTGACGTCGTGCAGCGCGCGCACGCCGGGAAAACTCTTCGAGATGCCGGCCAGGGTCAGGCGCGGAGCCGCAGCCAAAGGCTGCTCAGTGGTCGGGTCGAGTTGGGCTGTCGTGTCCATAGTCGTATCAAGCCCTTAAGCAGGTCCGTTTGAGGACGCGGCGGAACTTGAGCTCCGCCGCGCCGGCTTGAAGGGCTCCAGGATCAATAGATCTTGGAGAACTCTTCGATGTTCGACTTGTCGAACTTGAAGGGCGGAGCCATCGCGGCCGAGTTGGTGTCGTCGAGGGTGACCTTGCCGACACGGCCGATCGACAGCGTCGCACCCGGCTTGGCTTCTTCCTTCTTCACCGCCAGATCATGGGCGAGGTAGACGGCCGAGTAGCCGAGATCGATCGGGTTCCACAGTGCGACAGCCTGGCTGGCGCCGTTGTCGATGAACTTCTTGAACTCCGACGGCAGCGCCAGGCCGGTGACATTGACCTTGCCGATCAGGCCCTGGTCGGTCACCACCTGGGCAGCGGCCACGACGCCGACGGTGGTCGGTGCGATGATCGCCTTGAGGTTCGGATAGGATTTCAGCAGGCCCTTGGCCTCGTCCGTGCTCTTGGCCGAGTCGTCGTCGCCATAGACGGTGGCGACGAGATTGATCTTGGGGAATTTCTCCGGCAGCACCTTCTTGGCCGCTTCGATCCAGGCGTTCTGGTTGGTCGCGGTCGACGAAGCCGACAGTATGGCGACATCGCCGCCTTCCGGCAGATAGTCGGCGGCAAGCTTGATGATGGTCTCGCCGATCAGGTTTGTGTCCGAGGGGTTGAGGTGGAGCTGGCGGCCTTCCGGAGCGACGCCGGAATCCCACGAGATGACGGTGATGCCGCGATCCATCGCCTTCTTCAGCGCCGGCACCAGCGCGTCGGCGTCATTGGCCGAAATGGCGATCGCGTTGACCTTTTGGGCGATCAGCGAATTGATCACCTCGATCTGCGCTTCGGCGGTCGCCTTGGTCGGGCCGGTGTAGATGATATCGACGTCGCCGAGTTCCTTGGCCGCCTCTTCGGCGCCCTTGTTGGCGGCATCGAAGAAGCCGTTGCCGAGCGACTTCACCACCAGCGCGATCTTGACGTTCTCGGCATAGGCCGCATTCACGAAGATGGCGGCGGAGAACGCCGCCGTAACCATCAATTTCTTCAGAAAGCTCATCGAATATCCTCCCTTGAGCGTTGCATTCCATCGCCGCTGCGAACCCTCAGGCCTGCAGCGAAGATTCTTCCCTATTGCCTGCCGTTGTGCGGACGACGACCAGCGTCACACCGGCGGCCTCCAACATCTTGGCCTCGCGATCCTCGATGCCGTCGTCGGTGATGACCGTGGCAATGCGCGACAGGCCGCACAGGATCAGGCTCGAGCGTTTGCGGAATTTTGACGAGTCGACCAGCACCACCAGTTCGTCGGCCTGATCGATCAGTTTCTGCTCGGCCTGGATCAGCAGCGGATCGCCTTCCATCAGGCCGAGTGGCCCGAGCCCTTGCGCGCCCATGAACATGCGGCGCGCATAGAAATTGCGCGTCACGTCATTGTCGAAGGGCGACAGGATGATGTTCTGCTCGCGGTAGATGGTGCCGCCCGACAGCATCACCGTGTTCTTGGAGTGCTTGAGCAGGTGCTCGGCGATCGGAAAGGAATTGGTGAAGATCGGCATGCGGCGGCCGGTCAGGAAATGCACCATCTGGAAGGTGGTGGTGCCGCCATTGATGATGATCGGCTCGCCGTCATTGCACAGTTCCACGGCGTCCCGCGCGATCGCCCGCTTCTGCACAGCGTTGATCGTCTCGTTGACGGAAAAAGGCCGGCCGGCAAGGCCGATGAATTGCGGCGGGGTGATCGCCTCGGCGCCGCCACGCACCCGGCGCAGGCGCTTTTGCACATGCAGTGCGGCGATGTCGCGCCGGATCGTCGCCTCGGATGAATCCGTCAGGTCGACCATCTCCTGCACCGTCACCACAGGCTTTTCCTGGACGGCGGACAAAATGATCCTGTGGCGCTCTTTCTCGTGCATGGTTCCTCCCTGCCTCAACATCTAGGCACCCAAAACGCGCAGTGTCAATCATTTCCGATCATATTATTCCATTGTGCAGTGCAATATGATCAATCTTGATCGTTTGTGATTGACAATGCCGCTGCTTCCGTGGACATTCGACCGAAGCTGACCCGCTATGCGGTCGCAATTGACCGCACCGTTTGCGCGTCTCACGTCACGGGAGGATTACCTATGCTTGACAAGCGCTCCGGCACGCGCCTCACCAATCTTTGGGATGAGGCGACAGCCCTGGGAATGAGCGAGCCGGAACGTCTCGTCTATCGCTCGAATGTTCTTGGCTTCGACAAGCGCGTCACCAACTATGGCGGCGGCAACACCTCTTCCAAGATATGGCAAAAGGATCCACTCACCGGCGAAAGCGTGGAAGTGCTGTGGGTGAAGGGCTCGGGCGGCGACAGCGCCTCGATCAAGCTCGACGGTTTCGCCACCCTCTACATGGACAAGTTGCGCGCGCTGAAGGGTCTCTATCGCGGCCTCGAGCATGAGGACGAGATGGTCGGCTATCTGCCCCATTGCACCTTCAATCTTAACCCACGCGCGGCCTCGATCGACACGCCGCTGCACGCCTTCGTGCCGAAGCCGCATGTCGACCACATGCATCCCGACGCCATCATCGCGATTGCCGCCGCCAAGGATTCGCAGGCGCTGACCAGGGAGATCTTCGGCGACGCGATCGGCTGGCTGCCATGGAAGCGTCCGGGCTTCGAGCTCGGCCTGTGGCTGGAAAAATTCTGCTCCGAAAACCCCGAGGCCAAGGGCGTTGTGCTGGCAAGCCATGGCCTGTTCACCTGGGGCGACACTCCAAAGGAATGCTACGAGACGACGATCTCGGTGATCAACCAGGCGATCGACTGGTTCGAGCGCAAGTCTGAAGGCAAGCCGATCTTCGGCGGCGAAGTCGTCAAATCGCTCGACGCGCCGGCGCGTCGCGCCGTGGCGGCAAGGCTGATGCCGAGGATCCGCGGCCTGATTTCGGAGAACAGTCACAAGCTCGGCCATTTCGACGATTCGCCGGCCGTGCTCGAATTCGTCAATTCGAAGGATTTGCGCCGGCTGGCGGCGCTCGGCACCTCCTGCCCGGATCATTTCCTGCGCACCAAGATCCGGCCGCTGGTCATCGAATTCGATCCCAAAAATCCCGATGTCGACGCCCTTATCGCCCGCCTCGCCGACGATTTGGCGGAGTATCGCGTTGGCTACCAGGCCTATTATGACAGGTGCGAGCATGCGGATTCGCCGCCGGTGCGTGATCCGAACGCCGTGGTCTATCTGATGCCCGGCGTCGGCATGTTCACCTTCGCCGGCGACAAGGCGACGGCGCGCATTTCGGGCGAATTCTACGTCAATGCCATCAATGTCATGCGCGGTGCCTCGACAGTGTCGACCTATGTCGGCCTGCCCGAGCAGGAAGCCTTCGACATCGAATACTGGCTGCTCGAAGAGGCGAAGCTGCAGCGCCTGCCCAAGCCGAAAGCGCTTGCCGGCCAGATCGCGCTGGTCACCGGCGGCGCCGGCGGCATCGGCCGGGCGACGGCCAACCGGCTGCTGCGCGAGGGCGCCTGCGTCGTGCTGGCCGACATCGACGAGACCGCCCTTGCCAGCGCCAATGACGAATTGGCCAAGGCCCATGGCAAGGATTTCGTGCGGCCGGTGGTGATCGACGTCACGTCAGAGGACCAGGTGATCTCCGGTTTCGCCGAGACGGCGGTCGAGTTCGGCGGCATCGACATCCTGGTGTCGAATGCCGGCCTGGCAACCTCGGCGCCGATCGAGGAGACGACGCTGGCGCTGTGGAACAAGAACATGGACATCTTGTCGACCGGCTATTTCCTCGCGTCGCGCGAAGCATTCAGGCTGTTTCGGGCGCAGAAGATCGGCGGCAATGTCGTCTTCGTCGCCTCCAAGAACGGGCTTGCCGCATCGCCCAATGCCGCCGCCTATTGCACGGCCAAGGCCGCCGAAATCCATCTGGCGCGCTGCCTGGCGCTGGAAGGCGCCGAGGCCCAGATCAGGGTCAATGTCGTCAATCCCGACGCCGTGCTGCGCGGCTCGAAGATCTGGACCGGCGAATGGAAGGAACAGCGCGCTGCCGCCTACAAGATGTCGACTGACGACCTTGAGGAACACTACCGCTCACGCTCGATGCTGAAGCGTTCGGTGTTCCCCGAAGACATCGCCGAGGCGATCTATTTCTTCGCCTCCGACATGTCGGCCAAGTCGACCGGCAACATCGTCAATGTCGACGCCGGCAACGCCCAGAGTTTTACGCGCTAGGCGATCATTTTTTGAGGGTGGCGCTGCCCGTCACCCTTTACCCTCTCCCCGCGAACAACGGGGAGAGGGGGTCGCCAATGCCGGACACGCTTGTCCTTCTCCCCGTCGCTATACGGGGAGAAGGTGCCGGCAGGCGGATGAGGGGCAGCGCCAACCGAACGCATTTGGGAGGAAGCACCATGTCCGAAACCATCATCTCAGCCGACATCGTCGACAAGGACAATCTCGCGCGCGCGGCCGAGCTCAAGCGCGATTACGATGCGCTCGGCGAACGCCTCGACCGCCGCGGCATCGCCGTCGACGCCATCCGCGACAAGGTCGAAAAATTCGCCGTGGCGATCCCGTCCTGGGGCGTCGGCACCGGTGGCACCCGCTTTGCCCGCTTTCCCGGCGCCGGCGAGCCGCGCGATATCTTCGACAAGATCGAGGATTGCGCCGTGATCCGGCAGTTGACGCGGGCGACACCCACCGTCTCGCTGCACATTCCGTGGGACAAGGCCGACCCGGACCGGCTGAAGCAGGCGGCCTCGCGCTTCGGCCTCGGCTTCGACGCCATGAACTCCAATACCTTCTCCGACGCCAGTGATCAAAAACTGTCCTACAAGTTCGGCTCGCTGTCGCATGCCGACGCCGGCACCCGCCGGCAGGCCGTCGAGCACAATCTCGAATGCATCGAGATCGGCAAGACGCTGGGCTCCAAGGCACTGACGGTGTGGATCGGCGACGGCTCGAATTTCCCCGGCCAGGTCAAATTCGCAAAGGCGTTCGAGCGCTATCTCGACGCAATGAAGGAGATCTACGCCAAGCTGCCGGACGACTGGAAGCTGTTCACCGAGCACAAAATGTACGAGCCGGCCTTCTATTCGACGGTCGTGCAGGATTGGGGCACCAACTACATCATCGCCAAAGAGCTCGGCGACAAGGCGTTCTGCCTGGTCGACCTCGGCCATCATGCGCCCAACGTCAACATCGAGATGATCGTGTCGCGGCTGATCCAGTTCAAGAAACTCGGCGGCTTCCATTTCAACGATTCGAAATATGGCGACGACGATCTCGACGCCGGCTCGATCGATCCCTACCGGCTGTTCCTCGTCTTTAACGAGCTGGTCGATGCCGAGCTTGCCGGTGCCGAAGGTTTTGATCCGGCTCACATGCTCGACCAGAGCCACAATGTCACCGACCCGATCGAAAGCCTGATGTTGTCAGCGGTCGAGGTGCAGCGCGCCTATGCGCAGGCGCTGCTGGTCGATCGCCAGGCGCTGGAAGGCTATCAGGATGCCAACGACGCGCTGATGGCGACGCAGACGCTGAAGTCCGCCTATCGCACCGATGTCGAGCCGATCCTCGCCATGGCGCGGCTGAACACGGGCGGCGCCATCGATCCGGTCGCCACCTATCGCGCCGCCGGCTACCGAGCCAAGGTCGCGGCGGAACGGCCGGCGGTTGCCGGCGGCGGCGGTGGGATTGTTTGATGTCGGCCTGAAACAAAAAAACCCGCCTGAGGCGGGTTGCGGCGCGATGCGAGAGACGCGTCGGCTAATTTCGAAAGCCTTCGCTTGTCATCAGCCTACCTACGCTGCGACGCAACTGCCAAATCTCCGCCATCTGCGATTAGCTACAAGCCAACACGCCTTCGTCATCCTAGGGCGGAGCAGGAGCGAAGCGACGTAGCGGAGACCCTAGGATCCATGCCGTTACATCAGCCGAAGATCGCAACGGTGGTTACGAACCGAACCGGCGCAGGCGTGCAAGCCCGCCGAAATCTTCTTTATTGTCAGTAGACTCAACCTCTCCAAACGGCTTTTCTAGGCGCATCCCACGCCCCGGAGAACGGCCATGCACCGCCGCACCCTAATCGCACTCAGTCTTTCCCTCACCTTGACCTTTGCGCCGCTGGCGGCCGCATTGGCCGCCTCGCCGCAGCCGGCGAAGGGCGAGCATGGCATGGTGGTGACCGCCCAGCATCTGGCGTCTGAAGTCGGCGTCGAGGTGCTGAAGAAGGGCGGCAACGCCGTCGATGCCGCAGTCGCCGTCGGCTACGCACTGGCTGTGGTCTATCCAAACGCCGGCAATATCGGCGGTGGCGGCTTCATGACCATCCGCTTCAAGGACGGCCGCTCGACGTTTCTCGATTTCCGCGAGCGCGCGCCGCTCGCCTCGACGAAAACCATGTATCTCGACAAGGACGGCAAGCCGGTGAAAGGCGCCAGCCTCGACGGCTATCTCGCTGTCGGCGTGCCGGGCTCGGTGGCAGGCTTCGAGACCGCACGGGAAAAATACGGCACGCTGACGCGGCAGGACTTGATGGTGCCGGCCATCCGCTATGCCAGGGATGGTTTTGTGCTGGAGCAGGGCGATGTCGCCTCCCTCGAAGGCGGCGCCGCGCGGCTGGCCAAGGACCCGGCCGCGGCCGCCATCTTCCTGAAGCCTGACGGCAAGCCCTATGCCGTCGGCGAGCGCCTTGTCCAGGCCGATCTCGCCGCCTCGCTCTCGGCCATCTCAGAACGAGGTCGTGATGCCTTCTACAAAGGACCGATCGCCGACGGCATCGTCAAGGCGAGCGCGCAGAAGGGCGGCATTCTGGCCAAGGCGGATTTCGAGACCTACGCGGTCCGCGAGCTCGAGCCGGTGACCTGCAATTACCGCGGCTATGAGATCACCTCCTCGCCGCCGCCGAGCTCGGGCGGCGTCATCATTTGCGAGATACTCAACGTGCTGGAATTCTACCCGCTGTCCTATCTCGGCGCGGGTTCTGCCGAAACCATCAAAGTCATGGTCGAGGCGATGCGTCACGCCTATGTCGACCGCAATTCGGCGCTCGGCGATCCCGACTTCGTCGACAATCCGGTCGAAAAGCTGCTCGACAAGAACTATGCGAAAGAAATCCGCGAAAAGATCGATCCGTTCCGGGCCGGCGTGTCGCAGGATCTGATGCCGAAGGGTTTTGGCGAGAGCCATGAGACGACGCATTATTCGATCGTCGACAATGACGGCAACGCCGTCGCGGTGACCTACACGCTGAACGGCTCGTTCGGCGCCGCCGTCGTCGCCGACGGCACCGGCATCCTGCTCAACAACGAGATGGACGATTTCACCCAGAAACCGGGCGTGCCCAATCTCTACGGCCTCGTCCAGGGCGAGGCGAATGCGATCGCCCCGAGGAAGACGCCACTGTCGTCGATGAGCCCGACCATCGTCGCCAAGGACGGCAAGCCGTTCATGGTCATCGGCAGCCCAGGCGGCTCGCGCATCATCACCATCACGCTGGCAGCGATCGTCAATGTCGTCGATCACGGCATGAACATCCAGGAGGCGATCGACGCGCCGCGCATCCATCACCAATGGCTGCCCGACACGGTCTATGTCGAACCGTTCGGCCTGTCGCCCGATACCGAAAAACTGCTTGCCGGGATGGGCTATCGCATCGACGTCACCGATGCGACCTGGGGTCAGGCGGCCGGTATCCTGGTCGGCGGCAAGAGCCTGGCCGAGATCGAAAAGGGCGGCGGCGCCCGCTACAATGGCGCCATCGACAGCCGCGCCGCGTCCGGCGAGGCGATCGGATATTAATTTCTTTCGGTCAGATGACCAGCGTTATGGTGGACGCAATCAGCATCACCGCCGCGATGCCGACGAACAAGGCATAGATACGCGGCCGATCGAGCAGCAGCGCATTTCCCGATATCCACGCCGCGGTGGCGCCGCCAAGCGCGTACAGGAAGCCGTTACGGTGCCCCAGGGCAAGGTTTGCGGCCATCAAGCCGCCAATGATGAGGGCGCCGAACACGATGATCACGGCGACCGCGTATTTCTCGAAATCGTTGCTGGCCACACCCGGACCCATCACGTTCAACGTCGTCAGGTCGTCCGGGTCGAAGGGGCTGGCCGACCCATATTCGTCTTGACCGGCAGGCTCGTGCATCATTCATTCTCCTTGAAGCGGCAACAAATCATCAAGCCTTGCCGAGTGCAACCGGATCGCGACGCGTTCAATGCCATCGGCACGGTCTTCAACACTTTCTGGCCGCGGCTTGCTACCGTCTTTTTGGATTTAATGCATGTCGCGCAAAAGTGTGCAGCGGTTTTGCGGTAACGACATGCAAAAAAACAACAACCTGAAGCGCGTCGCCGGTCAAACGCGACGCGCTTCAGGTCGGATCGTGCTGCCGTTCCAGGCGATCTGTCGCACTGGAATCGCCAGTCAGGGCGTTTTGTCGTGAAGGGCCGCCGCTCTGGAGGCGGATTAAGAACCGCTGTCCTGGCTTCGGCTTGACCGCGCCTGAAGTTGCCGGTGGCGAAGATTGGGCCGTTGGCCAAGATTGGGCCGGCGGCGAAGAGGTGGTGAAGAGTGGCCGGCGCCACTTTGGGGGGGCGTTGGGGTAGATTGCCTGATGGGCGCCGGCCAAGCGGAAATCAGGTCCGCCGCGAGCAAACATAGCAAGGAATGGTGCGGTATGGCAGTGGTGTGATCGCGGAAGATGGTTCGCGCTTTCCCGGTGCGGTGTCCCATTATCGGTCAACCCGTCTGGCACCTGAATTGCACAGTAAGCAATGCCGGGGCAACGGCCCGGAAGTCGTTCCCGAATATCGAGCCTCGCCGCTTCGCAAATGGAGCGGCGGGCCTTTTTGGCTAGAGCATCGGCCCCGAACGTGGCTACCGGTTGCGGCAGCGTTTCGCAGTCCGCCGAGATTTGTCAGGCGGCGGGAGCCGGCGGCAGTTCGAACAGATGGGCGCCATTCTTCTGGCCCCGCTCGACATAGCCGATTATCCGGAACCATTTTGCGACGTCCGGTCTCTGGAGCCAGCTGCGCGAGTGAATGGGGAGGTTGCCGGCAAGCGCCTGGATATGGCGAATGTGCCGCTTGCAGAAGCGAACGGTCGCGGCGCTGAAGAAATCTTCCTGCGCGGCGAACAGCGTATCGGCAGCGTCGCTATTCTCGTGCCAGGCGATGAGCGCTACGGTTTTTTCGCCCTGCACGAGCGCATGAGCACGGCCTTCCTTCAAGTTCATCATCAGATTGTCGTAGGCGATCTTGCTGTCCTTGCCGGCCGCGACGTACTCGTCCGATATTCGCTTGGACAGATCACGGAAAACACTTTCCAGATCTCCAACCGTTGCTGCGCGTGCTCTCATTTCGCCTCCTGGAGCCCCAGCGGGCAGTTTGCCCTAAGGATAGGGGATCACCAAGCAAATCAAATCCGTCATTCGCCCAATGCGAGCAAACAGTTTCGCCAGTGCCGGCCCTGTCGGGCGCGGGAAAAATGATTGGAGGTCGCCGAGAACCGCTACGCAACCTCCCGCAACACGGCGACCTGAATTCCCCCAACCGATTTCAGCCAAGCGGGCGTCATGCGCAACTTGCTGAAATTGCCTTGGAAAAATGGTGCCCAGAGGCGGAATCCAAACGATGGAAAACTCTCTCTGTTTCCAAACGGTTAGGACTCACGCTATATCAGGGCTAGCCAACAAAAATACCAACGAAATATTTCTGTGGATTGGTTCGGTTCCCGGATATCGCTCTATCCGCTCAATGCCATCGCGTCCCGACCTTATCTCAAAAGCCCATTGCTATCGTTACTCGAGTTTGGTCCAGATAAGTCCTGTCGATCGCATTGCATGGTGCGTGAGCAAATCGCAGGTCCGCTGCCTCCGATTTCCCGACCTCTCATCGCTCCACCAATTGAAGATGGCGGAGCAAAGAGGCAGTTCAGGATACGCCTCGTCCATAACTTTGATGTTTATATCACACAGATCCGGAACGGTACGGCGGAAAAGTCCCCTTTTGTCCTGGTCGGAAGCCTCATCTGAGGTGAAAGCGAGGTTGGGGGTGTGACGGTGCGGGCGTGAAGAGCATCGTCAGATTGTGCAGATTGCCCCTATCATCGCCCGCATAGGACATGATGGTTGCGCAACGGCACGCAGCAGCAATGCGCCTGATTGAGCCATGGCCACAATCACTTCTGATACCGTATCGGACATACTCGCGTTTGAGTTTAGTGAGCGATGGTTGAACCGGACCCCTATGCACACGACCTTTTCTTCAAGATGGTGGACGATTCTGAATGGAGTGCCTGCATTGGCAGGCAGGGCGAGGAGGCAAACTATGTCGAGGGCTATAATCGAGGCAGCGATGGAGCTTGCTGACGCGGCATCGAGAAGCAAATGTTTGACAAACGCGACACGCTTGTCCTGCCCATCCTTTACAACGCGCGCCATGCCATCGAGCTGGCGCTGAAATGCGCGACCGATCGGCTGGTCGCCGCGCAAATTGTCCGCGGTGACAGGAAGCGCGATCACAACATCAAGGCCCACTGGGAACGCCTTCACGCCACCGGGATTGGCGACGAGGCGCTTTCCAAGACGATCGCCGCGCTTGAGCGTTGCATCGAAAATCTGTCGCGCATCAGACGGGCAGGAACTGAGCTATCAGAAACCGTGACGACGATCCCAGCCTAGCGGACTACGCGCTGGCCAATTTGAAGGTTAGCCAGACCAGCCCGCAGCAAACTGGAAACGCTCATCGATGATTCGCAGTATCGTCTGGACCAAGCTACCGGCACGATGCGGGCCAGGGCGCGCTTCGACAACAAGGACGGCGTGCTGCAGCCGGGCATGTTCGGCCGCATCAACGTGCCCGGCTCGCTGCCGCATCCGGGCGTGCTTCTGCCTGACGAGGCGATCGGCGCCGACCAGAACCGTCGCATCGTCTTCGTTGTCGACCAGGCAGGCCTGATCTCGGCCAAGCCGGTCCGCACCGGCCCGCGCATCGACGGCTATCGCGTTATCCGCGAGGGCCTCACCGGCGAAGAGACCGTGGTAATCAACGGGCTGGTGCGAGTGCGGCCAGGCGTCACCGTCAAGTCCGAGATGACCACATTGCCGCCCAAGGTTGAAGCCGAAGGGCAGACGCAATGAACTTCGCCCATTTCTTCGTCAACCGCCCGATCTTCGCGGTGGTGCTGTCGATCGTGCTCGTGCTCGTCGGCGGCATCGCCTACACGCAGCTTCCGGTCGCGCAATATCCCGAAATCGCGCCACCGACAATGGAGTTCGCATACTCCATCAAGGGTTAGGGTGATCGGACGCAAAGCCTGTTGGTGCTGGGTTCTTGCGAGCGCTGGACCGGTCGCGGCAAGCGGCCGCGCTACGTGCGCATCTTCGAAAGGGCAAACGGCGAGCTCTACGGGGGATCGAGCGCATGCGTTGCGGCTTGCCAAACAGGTCATCAGAGCCCTCGACCAGAAACCGCTTGAGCCGATCGTCGCAGCGATGCTGGCGGATGGTCACAAGGCTGCGCTTTCGGCAATGGCCGTTTGCGAGACAAGCCGAACCTGTTCGAACAGTTACTCGTCCTGTGCGAAGAGGCCGGGCCGTTGAGCGAGCGGACTGCGATCAGCTGGGCGTGCCCGTGCCGCTTGATGAGTGACGCCTATATTTACCCGGGCACCACAGTCCTCATCAATCATTTCAACATCAGAGATCAGGCCAAACTCCAAGGACCGTAGGGAGACCCTGAAGGCGTTCAGCCGCGACCCGATCAGGGCGCTCGGTCGCAGGATCTTATCGACTCCGGGCCGCGCAGCCCGCAATTTGGCACGCCTTACACCTACGTCACGACCAAGACCTTCCTGTTGCACTTCGGCCTCGACACACTGTGGGACTTGCCCGATTTCGAGGCGCTTGAGGTTGCCGCGCGCTCAGCAAGGAGAAGCTGCTGGCGGGCGATATTCCCGTCGGGCTGGTGAGTGGTGGAGGAGGTGAGGAGCGACACTCCAACGTCAGGACTGGGATAGCGCAGCAGATACATGGAAGTAATCGCTTGATATTATCGGTTAATAGTTAAACTCAGCGAACTATTAGATCAATATCGATAAGAGGTCATTATCGATAGTGAGAAAGACGCCAGACAAAATCCCCTGCAAGTCAACTTAACATCGAGATAGCTTGACTAACGCGAATCAGCCATCATGAAAACAATGGCTTACGACATCGGTCTTTTGTCCCTGAAAACCCTGATCGGGCCCGTGACGCTCGCGAGCGAGACTCTGGCGCGGTTCGACGAACGGCTGGCCCGTTCGCCGGTCCGCGACGGTTTTGTCGAGCGTCAGCATTTTGTCGATGCGGCCGCAGCACTCTGGTTGGAGGGCGAGCTCGTGCATCTCAAGGACCTCGTCCTGCACGATGCTCACATGGACATCCGTACCCCGACCCACGAACTCACCCGCGCACATGCAGTCCTGCGAACCCGCTGTCGAATTTTGTCTCAGAAGCCGGACTGGGCGCTCAGCCGCGACGGTTTTTTGACCTTGACCGGTCGGGGCGGCACCATGCCGGCGGCGGGACAAAAAAGCCGGGATGGGGAGGGGGCTAGGAGCAGCGCCGTTGAATCCGACGGTGAGAATTATGCTGAGGACGATCTTCTGGCCGAAGAATTTGCCGAGATCGATGCTGTCCTGGCGCGCTCGTCGAAGATTCTGAGCGGCGCCGACGTGTCTGCTCGAAAAGTGGAAACGTCACGACGTGACCGGCCCGACCTGATCTACGATCTCGACTGGAATGAAGAAGAACGGCTGGCCGAATGGCAGGCCGTCCTTGCGGAAACGCGGGAGTTGCCGGCGGTGTTGCGCGCGGCGATCCTGCTCGAAGCCTGGTCGGACATCGAAGTGCTGCAGCATGGCATCTGGCTCGGACCGCTGCTGGTGGCCGCGCTGTTGCGGCAGGAAGGCCTTGCCGCCCACCATCTCGCCTGCCTTCATCTTGGCGCGAAAAACATTCCACGAGAGCGTCGGCGAGCACGCAATCGCAGTGACCGGTTGCTGGCCTCCCTCGATGCGATCCATGAGGCCGCACTCGTGGGGCTGAAGGAGCACGACCGGCTGGTGATGGCGAAATGCCAGATGGAACGGCGGCTCAAACAACGGCGCACCAGCTCGAAACTGGCCGACCTGGTCGAATTCGTACTCTCGCGGCCGATCGTCTCGACCGGCATGATCCAGGAGGTGCTAAAAGTCTCGAAGCAGGGCGCGCTCAATCTTATCGGCGAGCTCGGCCTTCGCGAGATGACGGGGAGGGGAAGGTTTCGGGCGTGGGGGGTGGTTTGAGCCGAGCGTTGAGAAGCTGATGCCCGCAAATCACAAAATAGTAAGCCACTGATAATGCAACATTATCGTTCGTTTTTAATACAAGACAGGCGCAGCGCTTTTTGTTCATTTCCGTTGCCAAAAGCGCCGCCATGATTCATCGTGCTCTCGATGGTTCTGCGTCCCAAACGCTCTCCGCGCCACCACGCCACGCTTTCCGGTACCCCTTCGATCGCGCTGATGGCAACGGTGCCCGCCTGGCTGCGCCGCGCCGTCCCGGATGCGCAAAGCCTTGCGGGAAAAGATGTTGAGGACGTCGCGCTCACCGCAGGCGCCACCATCGGCGCGCTCGATGCGGTGGTCCGCCGGCAGGAGCGATGGGCTGGCGCCTGGCGGCAGCGTCTGGCGCTTTCGGCGGCTGCGGCAACAGCGAGGCAGGCTGGCCGCGTCGAGGACGAAAGCGCGCTGCGCGACGCCGTGCTGCTCACACGCCCGGGCGATTTTTTATCCGTCGGCCCCGCCGGATCGATGCTGCTGGCTTGGCGCCGGCTGGCCGGCACGCCTGCCGAGAATCTGCTGACCGAGGCGGCCATCGGCGCGGTGCTGGATGACCTCGGTCTCCGCCGCGACGACGACGCAGTCAGCGACTTGGCGGGCGATCTTCGACAGCTTTCCGCGGGCATCGGAATGGTCGGCATTGTGACGGACGCCCTGCTGGCGCAACGGCTGGGTTGGGCACACGCGGTGCCGCTGCTGGGCGCCGAAGCGACCTTGGGTACAAGCGCCCGCACGCGTCGATCGGCAGCGAGCTCTTTGGCGACAAGCATTGCGACAGATCCTGAGCGTGCGAAAAGCCTACTTGCCGCGCAGGCGCGCGCTGCGTTGCGCGCCATCGATCTGTCCACCGAGCTCGAGCGCCGCGCGAGCCGGCTGCTTGCTGTTGCCCCGAAACTCAGGGCCAGGGCGGCGGATGCTGTTGTCGAAAAGCTCCTGTCCGACGACGCGATCGTTGCCTCGGAAAAGATCGCTGGAATGAGCGACCGCGGCCTGCGCCGCCTGTTCGACCGGCTGGTCGAGCTCGGCGCCGTCCGCGAGCTGTCCGGCCGCCCCGCGTTCCGCATCTACGGGCTGTGACGATTATGGCGGAGGCAGCGCGCAGGAGAGGAGGGAGCGGTCAGCTGACCGTCGATCAGCTGACCAGCTGTTTGACCGGGAACTGGATCATCTGCCGCCGGAAGCGCGTTGGCGTGAATGGATGCACCGGGTCGAGGCAACGATCTTCGCCGCCAGCGAGCCGGTCGGCCGCGAGACGCTGGCGCGGATCGTCGCGAAAAGCTGCAGCGTTGACCTTTTGATCGATGACATTCGCGAGGAGCTGCGTGGCCGCCCTTACGATCTGGTAGCCGTTGCAGGTGGCTGGAAGCACCTGACCCGGCCGGCCTATGCAGACGCCATCCGCAATGCAGTCGGCGGTAACGAGCGCGCGGCAGACCTCACGCAGTCAGAGGTGCTCGTGCTGATGTGCATCGGCTACTTCCAGCCGATCACCCGCGCGGAGTTGTCATCTTTCTTCGGCAAGGAGATCAGTCGCGATTTTATTGGTCATCTGCGCGGTGCGGGTCTGATCGCTTCCGGTCCGCGTAGCCCGACGCCGGGCGCGCCCTACACCTACGTGACGACAAAAGAATTCCTGCTGGAGTTCGGGCTCGATACGCTGCGCGATTTGCCGGATTTCGAGGCGCTCAAGGATGCGGGACTGCTGAGCAAGGAGAAGCTGCTGGCTGGGGATTTGCTCGGAACGTTTGGTCCCGGTGAAGAATCGACCACAAACGACCAGGAGGGCATCGAGTAAACTGAGGCTGAGGGTCACTCTCCTCCATTGCGCCGACTTGGCAGAGTATCCATCGATGAAGAAAAGCGCGATAAGAGAGTCGATGAACATAAAGTGGGTTGGGGAGTCTATTGATTACCGGAAAATCTACAGCGCTCACAATGGAGCGTATCCGCGATGGTATGATCCAAGAGGGTCAGGCGTACGAGTTCAAGAAACTCGTCAATCTGGATGATCCGCGCGGAAAGTCGAACCTTATTGATGATGTTGTGGCCTTCCTCAATGCCGGGGCAGGGCATCTCATTGTTGGTGTCGGTGAGAAAAGAGGGGTGTTTGAGCGATTCCAGCCGCTGCAAGGGGACCAGGATGTCCTTCGCCGGCGTTTGACTTCCATCATTCAGGACAGCATCGATCCAAAGCCGATGAAGGTGTCGGTGGAGTTTCTCGACATCGATGGCGAAAACTACATCATTGACATCGTGCTGCCGGCCCATCGGCTGAGACCGTACCAAAACAAGATTACAGGCGGTTTCTACCTGCGCACCGGGGCGCAGAACACTCCCATTCCACGAGATCAGGTCCATTCGCTGTTCACGTCCATTGAGCAGTTCGAGGCGGACGCGGTAAAACTCATGGAGCGGGAGAACGCTTCGGTCGAAGCCAGAGACATAATGCAGAACAACGGCGCGACGCTGCACATCGCAATCGTGCCTCAGGAGCACTATGAACGCGGAAGAGCCCCTTTCGACCCAGGGCGAGGTGTTCTCAAGTCCATCCGTCACTACCACGAACATGGCGGGAGTGGCGTGTTCAAGGGATGCGATGACGGCGTCGAGGTCCGCGACGTCACGTTGGTAGAAAACCGCGCGACATCGCGGTTCTTCATCAGTGACGATTGGTTGATCCACTCTTATGTCGCCCATCCCATCACTGCGGATGCCAACGGGCGGATCACGATTCATGAGTTCCACGAAGCCTTAGGTCGCCACCTCCGTGACATTCAGTTGCTTCTAGACGATTCCGAACTTCGCGGATCGTTCAGTGTCTTGCTTGCGATGAAGAATTTGAAGCGCAACCCAAAGCTGGTGTGGGGTTTTCCAAACACAAACTCTGCCGCAATGTCCCGTCCCGCACGGGTCGAGCGGGTTGACGATCCCGATCTCGTCGAGCGCTTTCTCGAGAAGGTTAGAGGAGTTTCTATCTACGGCCGATAAGGTCCGAACGTGACCAGACGAGTCGCGACTGAAATAGGGAGGCACGATGCCGCTGTTCGATGATTGGTGCGACTGTGATCATCAGGAGGATGGCCGCAAGCATCTTCGCCGTCTCACAGAACGCGCCGATGGCCGGGCTGCCATCGCGGACCGACTGCCGGATCTTGTTCGCTCGCACTACGATGACATGGCGCGCATCGCGGACGATATTCGCGAGTTGGGCTTTCCTGGCGCCGCTGCGGTGCTGGCGGAGCGCCTTCCGCGATCATCGCGTGCGCGATCGGGCGAGTTGGGTGAAATCTTTGCAACGGAACTCGTCGAGGAGCAACTCGGTTTCTCCGTTCCGGTTCGGCGACTTCGCTACAAGGACGGTCGAGAGATGGCCTTGCGAGGCGACGACTTCATCGGCGTGCGTGTCGATGCCGCAGGGGAACTCTTCCTGCTAAAGGGGGGAGGCCAAGAGTCGAGCCAATCTTGCCGGCGCAACGATATCCGAAGCCCGAGCGGCTCTGTCCCGCGACAACGGGCGTCCGACCGCGACGTCACTGCTTTTTATCGCCGACCGGTTGATGGAGCACGAGGATGATGGCGCAGTCCTGGGCCGCGCGATCCGCAATGAAGTGGCCAATCGTGCAGTGCCGGCCGCGCGCATTGACCACGCCCTCTTCACAATGTCGGGAAACGCCGCGCCACAGGCTCTGCTGGATGATCTTCAGGCAGCCGGTACGGAGCGGACCCACACCGTCGTTCATCTTCGGATCGCTGACCATCAGGAGTTTATAAGGCTGTCCTACGAAGGAGCGCTCGCCCTTGGAAACGATTGAGGAGCTGACCGTCTTTCTGACCCAGACGGCAGCGGACGGCGCCAGGGGCCGACTGCAGGCACGCGGCGAAGCGCGTGCAATTATTCGCCGGGAGGGGGTGCTTCCCGACGACGCGCCCGCCTTTGGCAACACCATCGACACGGATCTCGCGGAATACGCGTTATCGCTGCTGCGTGCATCGATGGCTCTTCGCGAGTCGCAAGGCGACGCCGATGTTTGGCGGAAAGGCTTTGCACGCGCGGGGAACGCGTTTGAGGCGCTGGTCCAAAATGGCGCGCCAGAAGACGTCAATCGTGGCTTCTATCGAATAGCGGGCGCTGCTTCCTATCACCTTGCAAGCTATTCCGCATTGGCCTTCTCGCTGATCGCACAGCGGTCTGACCGACCGAACTTTGCACCGGCGGAGGAGGCCCTGGCGTTTCTTATCCTGCGCGATCTGGACACACTCGGTACGCGAGCAAGGGCTTGGCTTCTCGACCCCGCACACGGAGACGATGGCATCGCGCGTTCAGCCGCCGATGGCGAGCTCGACCCGGATGATGTGGCGACGGTCATTGTCACGACGACGATCTTCCGCGCGTTCGCGTTTTTTGAGTTCGCACTTCAAACTGGAGTCGTAGCCCTTGCCGACGAGGCGAGATTGTTGCTGCGCAGGGCAATTTCCTTGGCAAAGCATGCCAACGCGGTGAGCCTGTGGTGGACTGCACGGATCGCGCTGAACCTGATCGATGACTTGTGGGCCAGCAGCCTGCATCAGGTCCTTCCTGTCGACGGTCCGGCTGGTGCCGAGGGATATCAGGCCCTGCGGAAACTCTTCGTAGGAGAACTCTATTCCCGGCGTGTTGCCGAGGTCGAGCTATGGCCGTCGCAGCTCGAGGCGGCCCACAGAGCAACAGACCTCAGCGATGATCTTGTGGTTGCTCTCCCGACGAGCGCCGGCAAAACGCGCATAGCCGAGATTGCTGCGCTGATGGCGCTCGCATCGGGTCGCCGCGTTCTGATCGTGACACCGTTGCGCGCCCTTTCTGCGCAGACGGAGCGCTCCTTTCGGAAGACGTTCTCCAGTCTCGGCTTCACGGTATCATCGCTATATGGCGCAAGCGGTGTGGCAATCGGCGATGAGGACGCCCTGCGATCGCAGGACATCGTGATTGCGACACCCGAGAAACTCGACTTTGCGCTACGCAACGATCCAACCATTATCGGCGATGTTGGGCTTGTCGTTCTCGATGAAGGCCATCTTATCGGACCAAGCGAACGCGAGATTCGCTATGAGAGTTTGGTGCAACGACTGCTCCGCCGCCCGGACAATGCGGGCCGCCGCATCGTATGCCTCTCTGCGATTCTCCCCGAGGGAGACCAACTCAACGATCTCACCGCCTGGGTACGCAGTGACGCGGCCGGCACCCCAATACAGTCGGGCTGGCGCCCGACTCGGCAACGATTTGGAACGCTCGCTTGGCAGGGCAATTCTGGCCGGCTGAGTTTCGACCTTGAAGCAGGCGGCCCCTATATCAGGCACTTCATTCCTGAGCAGCCTGCAATCCGACCACGGAGAACACCGTTTCCGAGGGACAACAAGGAGCTCACGCTCGCTGCGGCATGGACGTTTTCGGCACAGGGAAACGGGCGCTGATTTTCTGCACGCAACGTGATCACGTCGAGGGCTACGCAGAGACGATTGTCGATCTGCACAGGCGCGGTTATTTGCCGTCTCTACTCGAGGACGCTGCGCAAGTCGAACGCGCTTTGGCTGTTGGTCACGAATGGCTGGGTCAGGACCATCCGGCGGTGCGATGCCTGCCCATCGGCGTCGCAATACACCATGGTCGTCTGCCAGGCCCCTTCCTCCGTGAGGTCGAGGCGTTGCTCACTGCCGGGATCCTTCGCGTAACCGTCGCCTCGCCCACTCTCGCGCAGGGGCTCAATCTGAACGCTGCGGTGCTGCTTATTCCGACGCTCTATCGAGCGGGCGTGCCACTTTCGGGCGAAGAGTTCGCCAACGTGGCGGGCCGCGCCGGCCGCGCCTTCGTCGATCTGGAGGGCCTCGTTCTCCACGTGATGTACCAACCCGAAAACTGGCGCCTCCGAGCTTGGCGCGACCTCGTTGGGTCCGCAAAGGCGCGATCTCTAACCAGCGGGATCATATCGGTCGTTGCTGAAGTCATGGCGCGTCTCGCGCGGACAAACGTCTTCCTGCGGGCGGATGCCATGGAATACCTCGCCAACGCGCAGGAAGCGTGGTTTCCGCAAGATCAGGCTGGTGACGCGGACACAATTGAAAGCTTGATCGAACGTTTGGATGCGACTGTCTTCGGGCTGATCGAAGCGCTCGACGCCGATAGCGCGGAATTGCCTCGTCTGCTGGACGAGGCGCTGACCGGCTCCCTTTGGGCACGGCAGATCGGGCGCCTTGGCGATCAGGCCCGGTCGAATCAGCTCTGGGTACTTAGGGCGCGTGCGACCCTGATTTGGAACAAGTCGAGCGCGATGCAGCGTCGCGCGACATTCGCCATGGGTGTCGGGCTGGAGGCGGGTTTAGCAATCGACGCGATAGCAGAAGACCTCACCGCCTTGCTCGACCAGGCAGATGCTGCCGCTTCGGCCGGAGACCATCCTGGCCTCAGCGGCGCGCTCATTGGCATGGCTGAACGGCTGTTCGCGATCCGGCCGTTCATCCCGGATGTCGAGCTACCGGGCAACTGGCGCGATCTGCTCAGTGCATGGTTGGCGGGCACCGATGTCGTCGTCCTTGGACTCGACAACATGCGAGTTGTTGAGGACGCCTTTGTCTATCGGCTCGTCTGGGCGATCGAAGCCGTCCGGATGCGTCGCCGCGCTAGCGGCGGCGAGTCTGAGGTTATCGAAGGAAGCGCCGCCGCTACGATTGAGGCCGGCGTTCCGCAGACGATGATGGCGACGCTTGTGCGAGCAGGGCTGCCTTCGCGTGTCGCGGCCATGACGGTGATCCGTGAGACGCAACCAAATTTCGTGACTCGCGGTGAGATGAATCAATGGTTGGGCTCGAATGAGGTCACGGCGCTTAGCGACCAGGCGGACTGGCCGACGGTCGATACCGCTGCGATCTGGAAACAGTTTCGAAACGAGGCGCTATCAGGGCCAATATTGAAGTGGATCGTGCAAGAATGGACGATGCAGGGCGCTGTTCCTGCATTCGCGAGCCCTGCGTTTCCTGGTCGGATCAGCATCGATCCGGCCAATGGCGCGGTCTCAGTGACGACTCCGGATTTCAAGCGCGTCACCGGCATCCAGCATCGCATCCTGCAACTAGCTCCGAGTTTGTTGCAGGTTGAATACGCGCCTGACAGACAAAGCTGCCGTATATTCAGAATGGGTCGTGGGGAGGCTCGATGGGAAATGCCTTGATTCGGCTTTGTCGGCCGCCCACTTGGACAGATTGAAAGCTCGGGATCAGCGCCCTTAAATGACCGGCCCAAGAGTTTGTGTGTTCACTGTTTTACTTTATCGTATACGGTACCTGATCGTCTGCCGCGTTCATAATCACTCTCCAGAATAGGGACAATCCTGGTGCATTTTTTGCAAACCAAAGCGAAGAAATACCAAGCAAACGGAGACGGACAGCCCAAGGACGCTATTTATGATTTTGTGGCCGGGGTTTGGCGCAATCAGCATGGATTAGTAGCTTTCCAGGATGGGAACGACCCCGTTACCAAGAAAAATGACCTTGAAACCGGAGAGGACCAAAAAGGGGAATAACTTGCAAATTGAGGTGGATGTACTGCTCTTATCGAGCTTAGCTGATCTCTCCACCGATCGCGTCTGCTATCATCTTTCGGCGATGGGTGTTCAATTTTTACGCTTGAACAGAGAACAATTGCCGGACCTTGGACTCCAAATAGACCCTTTGAGAGCACGCCTGACCTGCAGTTATGCCGACCATGTATGGAACATAGCGTCCAATCTTAAGTCGGTGTGGTGGCGGCAGCCAACGTTTCTCAGAAACACGCCAGGGAGAGCGCTGACCGTCGAGGAACAACTCGATCGCTCTCAATGGTCTGCAGCGATGCGTGGGCTGATGCTTTTTGATGAAGCCCGTTGGTTCAATGATCCTGCTGCGACGTATCGCGCAGAATCAAAACCGTATCAGTTACGGGTGGCCTACAAGCTCGGTTTCGATGTGCCTGAAACGCTTGTTACAAATGACAAGACCGCCGACGTTCCTGGTCTCTTGGGGCAGAAATTGGCGATCAAGAGCGTTGATACGGTTCTTCTATCGGAGGGGAGCAGTCAACATTTCGGATATACCATCCTTACCGATTGGTCCGATTGTATCGACGTGGACTTTCACACGGTTCCTGTTGCCTGCCAGGCGCTCTTGTCACCGAAGTTGGATCTCCGGGTCACATTGATCGGTGAACGCCTTTGGTGCAGCACGGTAGAAACCGATGAAGGTGGAGTTGAGGGGGACTGGCGTCTACGGCCAAAGACAGAACTCGTTTACAAAGAGCACCAACTTCCAGCCGAAGTCGAACGACGTTGTCGGGCGTTGATGAGCGTATTGGGGCTAAGATATGGTGCGATCGATTTGGCTCTCTCCGCAGGGCGATATTGGTTTATAGAAATCAACCCGACAGGTGAGTGGGGCTGGCTTGATCGCGATGGTCGCGGAATCTCGGAGGTCATAGCACAGGAACTGGCTTCGGAGGTCCGAACGTGATCAAGGCACTGTGGTCGTTTCTCTTCGATGCGTTTCGGACGCCTTTGGTCAATCGTCGTATAGCGAAGCGACTTCAATCACTCGATTCACACGAGTTCAGTGATATTAGGTCGCTCAGTGACGGTGATATTAAGAAGTATATTGATTCCGAATGGACGCGCGCAAAAGAACTGGATGACAAACTATCGAAACTTACAGCATCGTTGTCTATTGCGCTGACTGTGGGTGGAGCAGTGGCGAAAACGATTGTCGACGGCTTGGCTGCATCGCTAATCAAGATCGCCGTGCTTACGATTTTATTCCTGTCGATGGTGTTCTTCCTATACGGAGCCATTCTTGGATTCAGAGGCCTACGACCCAAGCCTCGATTCGGTTATGGCGTGAAATTTATGAATGCTGTCGAAGCGGGCGGGGAGGACGCTCGAAAGACATTAAATGAGGCTGCCGCCAGCTTCGAAGTTCTCAATATGATACGAGCAAACGAAGCGTCTGCTGCAATCGACCTTATCCGAAACGGCATCATTTTCTTTGCAGTCGCTATGGCCCTCAGCTTTGTTGCCCCACCTAAGCCGCCTGACGCCCACCCTGCGCTCCCTCTGATACCGCAAGTCTCACCCTGATCGTTGCGGGATTTTGGTCCAAATTCTGCCAATCGAACAACAACCGACCCCTTCCCAGATCTGGGGGAACCGTTCTTATTCTGCCCCCTATTTGAAGTGCAACGGTCGGTTCACCGATAAGGACATGGTCGTGCTTCCAGGTGGCCTCGACTTGGCCACGATGCGCAACAGGGCGATTTTGTGATGATAGTTTCTGAACTCGCGAGTTAATGCCTCGTCGGCAAAATGTGTCGATAGCTGTGCATCTTGGGAAAACGTGAGCGTACCCGAAGGAAATGCAAGCTCCCATCCCTTGGACTTCCGAAAATCGCTTACAATCGTGCCGAAAGGCGGGTTGGCGTGGCTAAGATTGGCGTCTGCATAAACGACAAGCTTGCCCGTGATGTCGCATTCGATTTCGCCGTCGGCGTTCGCAAAGTGATCAAACTGCCGCTGCTTCATATGCAAAAGGTCTCGCGAGACGGCATTGTGGCAGGCATCGTAGAATTCTTGCGATTGAGATTTAGGATTGCCTTCCACCGCTTTTACATAACTAAAATCAGTCGACGTCTTGTCGGTTCGAACGACCCAGAAGCCTGGGCTGGACCAGCCGTCGCCTTTATTCAGTCGCCGCTCAAACCGTTCGATCCCCGCGCCAATCTTTGACGCACCATCGGCCACCAGCACATCGAACCGCTCCAATAGGGCGGAGAGGTCCATATGGTCGTCGTAATCGATGACTACATCTCCATCTTTGTAGCGCGCCAACATCTCTTTGAAATGCTGTTTTGCCGAGGTTTTAGTTTTCCAGATCCGACCATTCGACAATTCCACCGGCTTGGGCATCAATCCTCCTCCAATGGAACTTTCGTGAGCACTCTTTCGCGCACCTCTCGGGCAACAATAGCCGGGAGACCGATGCTATCGAGTTGGTCCCGACGTTCTGCTACCCACTGAATGCAGCCCTCCTCATCCAAGCCATCGAGAGCAATGATTTCGTAAAGGGCCACGGCGCTCATGCGTGACATTCCGAGCTCCATGAGTGAGCGCATAGTGATCGAGGTCACCCCGAATTCGAGCGCTACACCGATATCAAGGTCATCATCAATGAGGTCTTCCCTTCCGATTTCCCGCAGATGCTGATTTAAGACATCGACATATGCGGAGAAATAGCGAGGCGCCAAGAAGCGGGCTGTACCCTCGATAAGTTCGAGGGTGTTGCGAATCACCTGTGCGGTGTCGAAAGCGGTGTCTCGGCGCTGAAGATACTCTATGCGCTTGCGGATAATCGTCGGCAGCGAGAAACCTTTCATCCACTCCAGAACGATCAGCGCATGAAGCGGAATTAACGTGCCAGGAAGGAAGACAGCAAGAACATGTTCGTTCAGCCGCTCCATGACCTCGGTGAAGCGATCGTATGCGTCGTCACTCTCGGATGGCGCCAACAACAGGTCCTCCGGCGGCCCGGTATAGCTTCGGAAATAGGTTATAAGACGCTGTAGGCCGAACAGGCTGACACCTGGATTTCGCGAGCCGGTCTCCGGGCTGACGTCCATTCCGGCTGTCGCCTGCGCCAGGATGTCTTCAAGCTTGCGAAGATCCTCCTCAGACGTACGCTTTGCCCACGGCGCCGCGGCCAGAGATCGATCACGCATGTAGCTGGCGGTCAGATAGGCACTGACCTGTTCGAATGTTCTAACTTGGTTGGCATCCAACGCACCCACGGTCGACCGGTCTACAATGTATGTCGTGAGGGCGTTGAGTTTCGACATGGCAGCATCCGTCTCACGACGGATCGGGTAGCGTGTCCGCTGTGGCACACCCGATGGCCAGACGTCCTCGTTTAAAGCGTCGATACAGATGATGTTGCCTTGGAACTCATCGCCCCAGCGCCCCGCGCGTCCGGCCAAATTCCAGAAATCCTGAGGCGCCATCGGGGTTTTCTTGCCCTTCTTTGGCCCACGAACGACGATGGTTCGGCACGACAGATTAACGCCTTCAATCAGAGTGGATGTGCAAACGAGGAATTTCAGCTTTCCGGTCCGGAACAGACGCTCGATTTCCAACCTGACAAGAGATGGCATGTTGCCGTAGTGGAAGGCCACCCCCCGCTCGACCAATGGCGCAAGCATATAGTTCTTGTGCACGCACTTTCGGGCAAGGTCGGCCAGATCGAAGAGCTCTTGATCAACTGACTCCGTTTTCTCGGTGAACTGGCTGATAAGCAGGGCCACCTCTTCTGCCTCAGCTGCGCCATTGGCGTAGACAAGAGTGCCACCGCGCTGGCCGACAGACGCCGCGATGAATGCGAGGCGTTTTTTCATCGTGTTCGGCTTGCTTGACAGGGTCAACGTACCGACGGGCAGGTATTCCTCTCCGTGGCGGAATTGCAGCGCCCATTTGGTTGGCTTTGCGGGCACCTGGTGAGCGACAATGATATTTTGCAAAACTGTGGCTATGTCGCTGTCCACGGCGATCTTCGGCGTGGTCTCCGGCGCGTCGTCCAGGAGGACTTCTGGATTCTGCGTTGCCGGACTAACAAAGGCAACACGCATGTTTGGGCTCGAACGCAAGAGTCGCTCAATCGCGTCCTGAAGAATGACGCCTCGTTGAGGATCGCCGATTTTATGGGCCTCGTCGACGACCACCAAGTCAATATCGAGTTCCTCCTTCATAAGGTTCGCAAGGAGATGAAGCCGCTCCTGCGTGAACACGAAGACGCACTTCTTGGAGCCCTTCGTTGCGGCGCTGTATTTCTGGGCCGATGGCAGGGAGGTGACCTCAGCATCCAGATCGGACTGCGATATGATCTGCGTCAGGGAGGCTTCGATTTCCGATACCAGAGCGCGAGTTGGCGCAAGATACACGGCTCGTTGGACCTTACCTGTGCCCAGGGAGTCGACAAGCCACTTCAACACGAGGAACGTCTTGCCGGATGCTGTCGGAGCAGAAGCGGACAACCAAGCCTTGTCATCGGCGGCGGCCGACCAGAACTTCAATTGGAAATCGTTGACAGCCAGGCGCTCGCCGCTCGCCTCAAGGAGAACTGAGCGTTCCAGCTGCCTTCGCTGATCCTCGATGCGCAAGGCAATTCCCAGCCTGGATACCAGATTGGGGCGCAATCGCCCACGTTGTTCGGCTAGTGCAGCGGACCGGTGGTTTGACAGTTTGTCGAACAGCACCGCCGCAGTATCCCTAACTGGTTCCGAAGTGGGAAGCAGCATCGCGCCGGTTGCGATTCGCAAGCTCGCTTCTTTGTGCGCTCTCGTCTCCGATCTGGCGAGAATGCTTGCTGCGAAAAGCAAGCGGCGCCAGTCGAACGAGACGGTTTCGAGCGATTGATCTTTTGTGACGTTGTCGAGCTCGAGGAATGCTGTGAGGACGCCCAGTTGCTGAAGCTCGCGATGCAGCGACGTCTCGAAGAGCCAGTCTTGAAGTTCACTTTCGGTCATGAACGTCCCATAGTCGCAAGGAACGCCTCTCTGAATTTTTCAACCGAAGGCAAGGGCATGCACAGAAAGTGAATCTCGAAATGTTCGAGCTTTTCCGCGGTCAGCCTGCGTCCGACAGCAATCTTCCAGTTTTCCAGATCGGCCTTCGCTGCGGAAATCATGTCATCCAACGCGCCCCTTGTTTCTCTTGATGGATAAAAATCAGCGTCGAAGCCAACCAAGGCAACACCACAATACTCGACGCGGTTTGATAGGATCGACGTCCTATCGAAATAGCGTTTGAACGCCTCGGACAGGCGTGGGTCGCCTAGATCAGCTTTATCACTGAGGAGCACGAGATCACGCTCGCGCGAGGATTGTTCATGATCCTCTTCAAGAAGAAATGGGGCCAGCGATGCGAGACAGTCTCGAATGGCGTCGGTCGGATTGCCGTAAACCTTCGACTCGCCCCAATACAATTTTAAGCGGCCATCATCCGTGACGGCCGCGTAGACACCGTCGGCGCCATGGTAATGCATCCGAGTGTCGGTTTTCAGATCCATCTTGCATAGGACGTGCGGCAGCCCAAGATAGCGCTCTGCCAGGAGGAACAACAGCATCTCGCCTCCCTCTCCCGTGGTTGCAAGGTCCGTGAAGACCGCTCGCGCCTCCTGATGAAGGGCGGAAACAGCGGAGGTTGAGCGAAATTTCGCGTCGCGCTGTCTTGCCTCTTCAATCCGTTTGCGCGGAATGGCGTAGTCAGCCACTGCGTTGCGCATGAACTCTACGAGACGCTTGACCTTTACTCTTCCATTTGCATCCGTTGTTAGGCAATGGCAGTGCACTGTCACCTTGTGCCCATCAATTGCAAGATCTCGTTCAACGAGACGTAGATGTATATCCAATGCGTCAGGGTCACCCGACAATATGGCGTCGAGTTCTGCGCCCGTAAGCTCCGACATTTATTAGATTCCCCGCCTTAGGCCTGTCTGGATATTGCAGCTTCTGAGTGCGTTCGCAAGTCGGCGAGCGTAGATGTAATGACCCGAACGCGCGAAGCCGAACATCCAGCTATCGCAACCTTATTTCCCTGTGCCTTGAAGAGCTGGGCAGATTTCCGGAAGCGATCGATATGGCGACGGCAGTTTCATTGACCGACATTGAAAAATACAAGCGCGACCGGGGAACTTCTAACACTGCTAACATCCGCTTTTGGCGGAAGCAGCCACTCGGAACGAGGTCGGCGCGAAAATAGCGGGGCGAACGAAGTGCTCCAGCGAACGCCTATACGAAAAACGTGCTAGGCAATAGAAGTTCGAAGTTGTCCGGGTTAATCTTAGTGCATCAGTGGGGAGCGTTGATGGGGAAAAACATCGTTGTCTGCTGCGACGGTACGGGAAATCAGATCGAGCGCAATCTCTCGAATGTCTTGAAGATTTTTCGCATCCTGAGGAAGAACGACGAACAGTGTGTGTATTACGATGCTGGCATAGGCACGATCGGCGCCAGTGACGCCTGGGCCCGCTGGCGACAAAACACCAAATCAGTGTTTGAGCTTGCGACCGGCTATGGACTCGACGCTGAAATCGCAGGCGCCTACGCATTCATCTCCCGGCACTATTCGGAAGGGGACGCAATTTTCCTCTTTGGCTTCAGCCGCGGTGCCTACACAGTTAGAGCCGTCGCGGGCCTGATCCACATGATCGGTCTGCTGCAACCGGACCAGCTCAATATCGTCCGATATGCTGTAAGCTCCTATAAGCAGGCCAGCGATGAACACGACCTAAGCATCGCGTGGCACTTCTCCAAAGTCTCCGGTGCCCGAGATGCTCGCGTCAAATTTCTTGGCGTATGGGATACGGTGGCGTCGGTCATCGTGCCGCGAGGAGACCGACTTCTACCACAGCTTCTGACACTGCCGCATACAAGGACCAACCCGAGCGTCGAGGTCTTTCGACATGCAATTGCGATCGATGAGCATCGTCGCATGTTCCGGCTGAACCGGTGGCTCGATCCGCAGATATTTGTCGAAAATCCTTTCGACAAAACCGCGCCGGCACAAGAGCAGGATATCAGGCAAGTCTGGTTTGCCGGATGTCATTCGGATGTCGGTGGTGGCTATCCTGAAGAGGACAGCGCGATCTCTAAATTTCCGCTCGACTGGATGATTGATGAAGCCACGGCATTTGGATTGCAGATCAATTCTCGGCTGCGGGAGCGCCTCGTCTTCGGAACAGGAGAGGGTGAGGGGAAGATGAATTTCGTCAGCCCCAATCCACTTGGGACGGTGCACGATTCAATGACCTGGGGCTGGAAGGCGCTCGAATGGATTCCAAAATCGGCCAAATGGCGTGAATGGAAGCGAAAATCGGCGCTCGGTTTCTATATTCCGCAGGCCGAGCCTCGCACGATCGAGCGACAGGAGCCGCGGCCGTTTGTTCATCAGTCGGTTCTGGATCGGAAGGCGGCCATGTCGGCATATAAGCCTGAGAATTTTCCAACGGCATTCGATGTTGAGCCTTATGGTGACCTCATGAAAGATCGCCTGGCTAAAGAAGCTGCCAGCTAGCGCAGACAGCCTGATATCTCGAAGTTCACGATTGCAGGGCCAATTCTCAGTCATCCGAGGGGGATGCAGATGGCGAAAAAAAGCAGTCCCGTTAAGAAGGGTGAAAAGACTGTGGCGGTGGCCCTGTCACCTGCAGAGACGCGAGACGTCTACGCTTCTCGACGGTTCCTGGATGGGGTGACGCAGAAGAAGCTCGGCCTCAAGGTCCGCTTCGACACATATTACAAGGATCCCCTTGTCGCGAAGAAGAATCCCGGCCTGCAAATCGATGACGATTTTTATGTGCCTTGGGAGCCACGCATTGGCGATGGCCCGACAAGTTCCAGGTTCGCTATTGTCGATTACGACAGCACCACAAATAGGTTGGAAGAACCGGCCAAATGGAGCGTCGGCGAGAAGGTTTTTCTCGATCCGAAGGGGCGCAGGGTCGATCGAGCGCTGAAAGAAACGGCTCACTTCCGCCAGGTCAGCACCTGGGCGATCCTGCAAAGCACACTTGATTTCTTCGAGAGCCCAAGCGGCCTCGGCCGGCGCATCTCCTGGGCGTTCGAAGGCAATCGGCTTCTGGTCACGCCAAATGCCGGCTACGGCGCAAATGCCTATTATGATCGCCAGAGCAAGTCGCTCCAGTTCTACTATTTTGACGACGACAGCGGTCAGCGTATTCACACCTGCCTGTCCAGCGACATCGTCAATCACGAGTTCGGTCATGCATTGCTGGATGGGATTCGCCCATACTACCTGGAGGCGGTTTCGCCGCAGACGGGTGCCTTTCACGAATTCCTTGGTGACCTGACTGCAATCTTGATGACACTGCGGAACAGTTCATTCCGCAAGGAACTTGCGGCCCGGACGAAGGGGCACTTGAAGACGAAATCCGGCGACGAACTCATAGCGTCGGTCGCCACGGAGTTCGGCAACGCCGTGGCAGGACAACCATACCTTCGTAGCGCGGCAAACGAGCATTTGCTTGGCGAATACAAGGATGAGATCGAACCGCACACGCTCTCGGAGGTGATGACAGGAGCGATGTTCGACATCTTCGTTGCGCTGACCGAGCAATATCTCAAGCGAGAGCGCAGTGACGGCGAAACCCACACTCCGGCTCAGTCGCTACAATATGCGGTCGCCCAGATGCAGATAATTGCCATCCAGGCGCTCGATCTTTTGCCGCCAGTCGAGGTTACGTTCAACGACTATGCGCGCGCTGTCTTACGCAACCTCGCGATCGCAAATCCAACCGACCCCAACAACTATCGCAAGATGATCGCGGACATTTTCGTCAATCGGCAGATCATAACCGCAGAGGAGAGAACGGACCTGCTGGTGCGTGCGCCCTTGTACGATCGGATGCCAGGAACAATTTCGCACGATCCAGAGCTCATCGGGAGTTCGCGTGCAGCGGCCTACCGGTATCTCGACGACAACCGCGATAAGCTTTTCATTCCCGACAACGTCGACATCATCGTTGATGAGGTCTTCACCTCCGAGAAAATGGTCGGTCCGGGCCTCTTTCAGCCCAAACAGATCATCCTCCAATATCTGTGGCGCGAGGACTTGGTGTTGCTGGGCACGCGATTTGGCTCCTTTAATGGCAAGACGACCAGCCTGCTCTGTGGCGGGACGATGGTCTTCGACGTCAATGGCAGTCTGCTCTATTGGGCGCGCAAGGCAGGTAGCGAACCCTTTGCGACGGCAAGCGTGGCGAGGGAGAAGGTGAAAGCACGGAAAAAGCTCTTTGGTACTGAGAAGGCAGCCTTGGCTGAACTGGAGGCTGGCAAGCAGCGCAGGCGGGAGTATCTCGACGCGCTTGCTAGGCGCATCGAGGAGGGGATGGTTGGTGAGGAACTCGCCGGTCCCGAAGGTCTCGTTGGAAGCCTTACACCGCCGCTGATTGCGCGCGAAGTTGACGGCTCAGTTCGGTTTGAGCTCTCGCCACACTTTCATGTTTACGATGACGATGGTTCCAGCCTGGGAGCCCTTAGATGGCAAATGAGCTCCTGATACGCCTCTACGATGTTGGTCTGGGCGACTGCGTTTATGTCCGCATCCCCGGCAAGACCGACAAAAAGGAAGACGCATTCCATATGCTGATCGACTGCGGCACCTGGAGCGAAGAGAAGTATCTTGTCGCGGCGATGAAACAGCTCGAGAGCGAGTTGCCAGACGCACAGAACGGAAAAAAGCGGCTCGATCTTGTCGTTGTCACGCACGAGCACAAGGATCACATAGCGGGCTTCGATCCCAAGCAATTCGAGAACATGAAGGTCGGCGCGGTTTGGATGAACTGCGCCATGGATCCCAAACATCCGCAGGCGAGAAAGACCCGAAAGATTAGAGGGGTCGCTGAGCAAGCCATGCGGGGGCTTGCCGGGCTTGGGCCGAGTCTGAGCCCTCGCGCAAGCGAGCTCTTGTCAGTTTTCCAGATTGACAACAAAGGCGCCATGCAGACCTTGCGCAAGACGCTGCTCGATGGCGGAGAGCCGACCTATGTGCATGCCGGCGAAACCAACGAAACACATGGCATTGAACTCCATAAAGCGAAAATCAACATCCTTGGCCCGGAGGCTGATTTCGATCGTTATTATCTCAGCGCGACCGCTCAGCGAACATTGAAGGATGTGCTGGGAGCGGCCGCGTTCGACGCGGAAAAAGAGTTTGATGCCACGGCAAAAGCGCAAGAGCCGCCTTTGCCCCGCAATATCAGCCCGGCCTCTTTTCGCGCCCTTCGCGCCCGCATGCAGTCGAACGCTCTGGCATTTGCAGAACTGGATGGCACGCTAAAAAACAACTCCAGCATTGTCCTGTTGGTCGAATGGAACAAGAAGCGCTTGCTGTTTGTCGGCGACGCCGAATGGCATGGCGACTTCAAAGAGGGCAAGATGAATGGCTCATGGAACGTGATGTGGAAGGAGCGCCGAGATCTGCTCGGCAAGGCAGTCGACTTCCTCAAGATCGGCCATCATGGCAGTGAAAACAGCACACCTTGGGATATGGGCAAGGGAAAACCCAGCGAAGCGACTGCGATCCTGGATGCAATCCTGCCGCTGCCCGCAGCCGGTCATCGATCACAAGCAATAGCAGTCGTGTCAACCGAACGTGGGAAGTATCGCACGATTCCACGCGGGCTGCTGATGACCGAAATCGCGCGGCGCATCGGCGATACGCGGATCTACAAGGCCGATCTCAAAGATTTCAAACCGAAAGACCCTGCCGATTTTGAAGCGTATGAGCGGGAATGGCTCGGCAAAGCCCAGCCCCTGCGCACGGACTTCGAGCGAATCAGGGGAGGAAATGGCTTTATAGACGTGGTTTTTACATGATCACCGGTGCAATAACGCGGACCAGGTTGTGGCAAGTGCCGCCACGTTGCTGAGAGCGCACACGGTTTTTGCTGGGATCACGGCGGTCGTTATGCGAAGAAGCGCGCCGTAGCCCTCTCTATGCCGACTGACCAATACGAAATGACGACTTGCGTGATATTCAATAGTGGTCAAGTGAATCTCCAATCATGGCCGTGCGCGACGACTTCTCCGCCAATGTAAAGGACATGCTGGCCAGACGGGTGGGCTTGATCTGCTCGCGTCCAGGCTGCGAGCGCGCGACCTCCGGTCCCCAAATAAATGTAAGCAAAGCGATTAACATCGGCGTTGCCGCACACATCACTGCGGCCGCTCCCGGTGGTCCGCGATACGACCCGCAGCCGTCGGCGGAAGAGCGCAGCAGCATCGAAAATGCGATCTGGCTTTGTCAGAATTGCGCCAAGTTGATCGACAGCGACCCGCTTCTTTACCCTCCCACTGAACTTCACAGATGGAAAGCTGAAGCCGAGGCCGCAGCATTTCAGCGCCTGACCGGCTCGCCAACACCCAGTGCTAGGCCTGGCCAGCACGCTCCGCAGGTCGATCTGGCGGACCATCGGAAAGCAATTCTACGCCGGATCGAGCAGCTCGACTGGTGGAATCGGCCCATCTCGTTGGTGGTCCTGACGGCCGCAGGAGTGCGCGATGCGAGAGAGTATATCTCCGAGTGGTGCGCGTCCAATCTAACGAGTCATCTTGCTATCATCGGGGAAGCGGGCTCCGGAAAATCGGGGCTCGTGATCTGGGCGGAGAGCGAACTTCAGAGACGGGAAGATGTCGTCACATTGCTGGTCCCGGCAGCGCGACTCCGCTCTGCACAAACGATCGATTTGCCATTCCTGTTCGCCAAGGCGCAGCCGCCATTGGCGCCCGAGCTCGCGGCGGAGATCACGGCGTCGCACAAGCTCGTATTGCTCCTCGACGGGTTGGACGAACTCGTCGGTGCCGATCTGGGCGGCGAGGCGGTGGCGTCAGACGCACTGGTTGAGCTGGCGGCGTGCCTACCGGCGGGGAGCCCTGTAATCGCGACCTGCCGGAAGGTCGCCTATGGCAGCATCGATCGGTTGCTGCGCGACGCTCTTCCCGACAATGCAGCGGAACGAGATTTCCTTCACCAGTCGATCATCGGAAAGGTTATCGGCAACGCCGATCCGCTCGAGATTCTCGAGATCGGCGCCGTGCCGCGACAAGAGGCAATCGCCTTCCTTGCCTCGGCAAACAACCCAAGCATGCTCGAAGCGGCATTTGGTGGCGATCGCCGCTGGGACCCGTTCCTCGCATCGCCGATCCTCTTGCTGCTTCTCAAGACGGTGCTCCCGTCTCTGGTCGAAGCGGGCGCGCCTGCACTAGACAAGATCTACGCCCTCTATGTTCGGCATGCCCTCATCCGGAACATCCCCCACATAAGGGAATCGGGAATCACAAAGGCCATCTCCGGGCTGCGACGCTTTTCCAACATCTTGAACCGGCAAATAGCGGAACAGGAGATAGAGGCAGGATTGAAGGCCGGCCTGCTGACACGTGACCAAAACAACATAGGCTGGGCGCATTACACCCTTTGGGAATATTTTTTCGCGACGCTGATGTACGAGGAAATTTGTAAGTGCTCGTCGGACACCATCGCGCACATCGATCTCGTCAACGGCTACAACATCAATCGCTTGCTGGTGCCGATGCTTAACAGAGAGCTCCGCCGCCAAGCCAAAACGGGTACGGAACGGGTGCGCCCGATTGTTCCTGGAGAGTATCGGGAGTTTCTCAAAAAGAGCGGGTGGCGCCGAAGCACGGGCTATGGGCTTCATCCGAGCATTGCGCGTAGCTCCGATGGAGTGGAATCAGCAACCTTCCCCTATGATCAGCACCGATCAGGCGCCCTTCACAAGGGCCGGCGTCATGGCGACGGTTCTCAATCAGTGGCTTGTCGACTCTCCTGGTACGACGCGGTCGCGTTCGCCCTGCATTCAAGGACAAGGCTGCCCACTTCAGATGAGCTGTGCGGTGCCGCACCGCATGGCGATTTCCTGTTCTGGTGCTCCGATTGGAAGAATGAGCAATTCGCCCACATGCGCGCCTATGACGCCAGCACCGGTGATGTGGTCGGACTAAACCCTGACGTCCGCCTCGCTCGCACAGCGCTTGCCATTGTCGCATAGTGAGAGGACGTATAGGACAGCGTCCGTTGCTCCAATACATCTGTCCAAACCAACCGGAAATCAAGCCGTTGAGGCAGTTGACGGGGCGACCGCTGGTACGCCCTGGGGCGTACGCAAGTTCGCCTGCCCCTGAATGCAAGGACGGGAGTCCGGGTGGCCGTGGCGGCACCCAAGGAAGGACATACCGTAATCGGGACGCATAGGGCAGACCGACTACAGGGAAACCCATAGGACGTAATAGCCGCCCGTTCGAGGGTTCACCCCCTAGGCTAGATCAGGGCTGGTTTGCCGGCGCGGAGTTCGCCGCGTTCGGAAGCTTCTGGTCTTCTGGTCGTCGGGCCGGGTCGCGTGCCACTCGGCGAGCAAGCTTTGCTTGTGATCTTTCACCGCGCGGAGGGCGGCCGCCTCGCCGCGAAGGCTGCGCTTCCCGGCCACGACACGTGGCTCATCATCGATCGAGATGTTGACGTCGCCATCCTGCAGCTGGACCTTCACGTGGGGGAAACCGGCGTGCTGGGACTCGTTGGGGTAGAGGACCATTTTGAAGCCGGTGTTCGCCTTGACCGTCACCTCGTCGAGACGGACCGGCCCTTCGGGCAGCGTACTCAGCGCCTGATCGAAGCTCTCCATGAGCGCGGCGTGCAGCACGTCGGCGAGGGCAAAGTCTCATGCTCGGGCAGGATTCCGCGAGAGGTGAGCTGACGGGTCAGAGCCGTCTCGACTTCCTGCGCATTTTCACCGGCCTCGATGAGCTGCCGCGCCGCGATCGGGTAGGCAGTCGCCAGGGCTTCTTCAAGCGCCATGCCCTGGTTAAGCAGGGGCGCAGCCACTTTTCCCACCTGCTCGCCGAGCGCGAGCTCAATCCGCGAAAGGTTCGGCAGTTCGGCGGTCATCGGATCTGATCGCTCAACGCTCTCACGTCCATCTGTTACAAAGGCTAGCGAGCACTTAACTCGTCGCGCGCTTTCTCATAGCTGTCTAACAACGCCTGCGATTCCGCAGTAGCGCTGATTGCGTGATTAATGAGCAGCAGGCGATACTCCAGATTAGGGTGAGACTGCCCATGATCCCAGAATATTCGGGGATCTCCAAGGGACCGGCATCCGAAACAGTCGAGTGTCGCCTCGCTTGAGACCACGAAGGAGAGGCTGCTCAGGAACATAATCGCCTCGGTGGTGCCGAAATAGAGGTCGTAGTTATCGATCGGCGGGTTGCCATTTCCGAGCCGGCCAAATTCCCGTTTCAGGATTGTCGCAACGTAGTCGTCGGCTTGGCGCTCCCGCGCTTTCGCCTCGGTCTCGTCGTTGTTTGGCACGGCATCGGCTGTGGCCGGAAGGAACGCACCGTAGTGCTTGTTCACGATATGCCCCAGCTCATGCAGGAGCAGGAACACGAGCATCGAAATCTGCTTGTCCTGCATGAGCTCATTGTCCTTTGACAGAACCGCGAAGTTGCGCTCGAAATGTACGCCGCTGATCACAATTGCCCTGCAGCCTGCGGGTACTTCTGCGACGACTGGCCTGGCTTGGTCCAGCCTGATGTGATGGACGGGAATGCCGTCGCTGTCCGCGTTACCTTCTATCGTGTTTGAGAAAAAGAGTACGAGTTCTGGATCGCGCACGGCCGCGTTAACAATGTCGATCGCCCTTTCGATCTGGGCATCTGTCAGCTTCGTGCTCCGCAGGGCAAAATCACAGGCGGCGACGGCGTTCGCGACGCTCAGAATTAGCGCCAACGAGGCGAATGACAGCAGTCGTACAGGCATTTCATGCCTTGCACCGGTTCGCGAACCGGAGCAAATCAACAAGGTATTGGCGCGCCGCCTGCGCGTCGGTTTCATCTCTGACCGAACTGAGCGTTTTCGCGGCCTGCTGTTCAATGTTGTCTACGCAGGCGAAACGGCTGTCGGCGGCGCCATTCAGATAAGTTGCACCGGATGTCGAGACGGCAGCACCTGCGCCGAGCAAACCGATAGCAAGGGTCAGGAGGGTGCTGGCCCGCGGTCCCCATTGAATTGCCTTCTGCAGGCCAGCGAGAATCGTCGTTGCGGCTCCGAACACGACGACCAGCATCAACAGCCATTGTGCCCAGGACTTGGTCTCAATGGTCGCCTCGTTAATGCTAGTCGCGATGGCATTGGCTTCGCTGATGGCTTTGTTGATTTCATCCGGTGGCAGCGGGAGGGCGCTGTCGAAACCCGATCCGATTCGCGTGAAATCGCCGACGATGCGAAGCGCCTCCGGCCTCAGGGCGAACGCGACAAGGAGGCCTACCGCGAGAATGGCGATGCCTATCGCAATGAGTGTCTGCCCCATGCCCCCTCCACATCGATCAACCACCATGCATCGCCTTCCCGCAGGCGATGAGAGCCGAACTCTTCAGGCCTGCGTTCCGCTCACGGCAGCCGCAACCTCGGAGACGCCAAAATCATCGTCTCGACGCACCACGATGGATGTTTTCACCAAATAGTGGTCGGAAAGATACTTATCATGCGCCAAGGGGCTTGCCGACCTCAGAATATACTGGTGGCTAAACCGGAATGTTTTCCGCTCGGCGCCGCGCGGGATAAAGATGCGGTCGAACGGCGCATCATTGCCGATCGCGTATGTCGGGATGTCGTCTTCGTTCAAGTCTTCATAGCCATTGTCAATGAAAGCCTGGATCGCCCCTTCGTCACGCCTCTTACAGTTGGTGTCACCGAGGACAATAATATCGCGCTCGGCGAACGCCTCGCTAACAGCGCCGAGCTGAGCCATTAATTCGCGCGCCTCATGATATCGCGTGCGCATCACGACGTGGCGTTGCCCGACGTTCGACTTCATGTGGAGAGGAATCACAACGAAGTCTGTCAGCTGTATGGCTGCGTCTTCACCCGGTCGCGCCGCAAACTTCACCGCATGTGGATGCCTGTCCCAAAGGGAGAGTCTGTCTCCATTGTCGTCCACTGCCTGGTTCGACACGTTGACTCGCAGCGTTTCGCCGACTTTTGTCACTCTGGCAGTGTTCCAGGCGATGCCGCAAAGCTGGCTTCGATCACTCGGATCACGATTCGGGAAGATTTCGTACTCCCAATGATTGTCGGTGTGTTCCTCGACAAGATCCAAGGACGATCTAAGGAACTTGTTTCCGAGCCGGCCGCCCGGTGGGAAGTCATCTGTGATATAAAGTTCCTGTAGCGCTAGAATGCTGACGCCGGAGAGTTCGATGTGCTCGGCGATGGCGTATTGGTTGTTTGGTGAATCATCCACTCGGCCGAAATGTTCGATATTCCAACTGCCGATATGTATGTATCTTGGTTTCATGTGACCCTCCCTTTGCTAAACGACGATTCGTGTCATGCGAGGAATTGCGAACGCACTATTGCGGCGTCGCCGCGTATTCGAAATCGATGCGCGAACGGTCACGCCGCGTCGATTTCGATATCCACATACGTCTTGCCGCTGAGAATGCACTCGAGGTCCGTTCGCAGTGGTTGCGCCTCCATGAGCCATCGCTCCTCCCGTTCCGCGTAATGCGGCAGGTTGGCGGCGCCGGCCGCCCCGAGGCTATCCAGATACTTTCGAGCGTTGCCGACGCGCTTGCCCAGCTCGACGAGAAGCTCCGAGCGCGGGATGCTGGGATACGAATTCCCGCGCGCCGTTGATACGAGCGCTTTCGCGGTTGGCTGCTCTCCATCGCCGGGGAGGGGAAGGATCGCATTCAGGATCCTGGCAGGCTCGCTTTGGTCGTTCCCGCTGCTGGACCACGGCGTAGCGTTCTCGCTGCCATGATGGCCGATTTTGAGAAAATCGATCGGGGCGGCTAAGAGTTCGGACCGCTTGTTCCACATTGTGTTCCAGGAGCCGTTTGCCTGCGTGGCGCGGAACTTATTGGTCCATTCGGCGTCGCCGACGAACAAGAGACGCCGTCCTTTCCATTCGATCAGCAGAACAACACTGGTGTTGTTGATGACTTTGTCATTTTCCTGCGTGAACGCGAACAATCCTGACATCATCCGCGACCGCAGACGCCGGAAATCGGAGCCGCTTATGCTGGCCGGCCGAGCCTGGGGCTCATCACTGAGCGGTCGCAGAGCACCTGTCGTTTCATTGAAAGCGTGAACGATCTCCGCCCCCTCATCACCGAGATAGTAGCGGTCGATATTCTCTTCGGGCCCGAGAACCTTGAGAGTTGCGCCCTGCAGCGTCTCGATCGCCAACTCGTCTTTGGTCATGTCGGCATGGACGTATTTGGGCTGGATCGCGTTTCGGGTCGGAAGCGTGGTTCGCAACGCCTCCATCGCGTCGTCGTTGCCGAGCTCATAGAGGGCAACGAGGTCCTGGAGCTCGGGGCTCAGGGACAAGTTCCTTGCCGCTAGATTGCGCATAGCCCGCGTCGCAAGTTGGTTGAGGGCAAAGGCGTGTTCGGCTTGAGGATGCTGCGCGTTCATCGCCGCGCTCATCCAGATGTTTTCGACTTTGATGCCGTCAAAATCCTCAGGGTCGAACCCTTTGATGTGGTCGGCATGTTCATGTGTCACGACCAGAAGGTCGAGCCGCACCTGGCCACCGCCGGCGTCTGGCAGGATCTCTTTCAGATCTGCGATCGCGTGCTTGAGTAGCGCCGCCTTGCCCTTTGAGCCGCAGTCTATGAGGATATGGAAATCGTCGACCGCGCCGTCTTTCTGACGTGCCTCAGGAATGCGGCAATAGATGCAATCGCCGACTTCGACATCGTAGGCACGGACTAGGAGCTTATCTGCCACTGCACATCTCCCATTTCATCGTCGCGATCATCATGAAGGCCGATATGCGGGGCGAGGTGGAAGCGCACCGTGCCATCGATCACGCGCGAGCTGAGAGGGGCTATGCTCTTCTCGAGCAGCCCAGCCTCGCCGCCAATCGGGTTGTTGATTCTCCCCGCCGCAACCCGACGCGCCAACGCCGAGAGGAAGGTCGCCCTGCGCTTTCGCCCTTCATCAAGCTCATCATCGACGTCCTGACCTTTACCAAGCTGTGGACCTGTGCCTGGCTTCCGAGCCCAGTGAAGAACGTTGCCATTTTCGTCGAGCGCGATCGTGCCACCGCACAGCAGACTGGTGGTTTGCCCCTCATAGGCGCCGAATTCAGGACCTTTGAGTTCGATATCCTCGCGCCAGATATATTGGACGAGGACCTGCTTTGGCTGTCGGCGCCCGTCGATGGTAAACTTCTGGGCGGTCGTGACCTCAGGAAGAACAATGTCTGCCGTATACGGAATAAGCAGCGACTTACGGTTGTCGTCGAGAAACCGGTAGGCGTACGCCCGCGAATTCGCGATGGTTTCGACATCGTGAAATATGTCGACAGGAAGACGCCGGAATGTGACCTTTGCTCGGCTTAGTTCTTCCCGCTCAGCCTCGTCGATCAACCCTCGCTGTGTGAACGCGTCGAGCATCATCGCTCGCTGACCGTCCGGGTCGCTCGGATTGGCGATCTCCTCGGCTCGAAGGACGGCGAGCGCATAATCTCTGAAAGTGACGTCTACGGGCGGCAGCAAATCGAGAGGCTGTACCGCAACGTTTTGCATCCGTCGCACGGTGTATGAAAATGCCTCCGCGACGGAGAACTTCTTGGCGTCGATATAATATCGCGACAGTCGCCGAAGGATGTCGAATATCGTTCCGGTCAGCACCTCCGACATGAAGTGTTGGGACTGGCTGTCCTTAACCGAAGTGAACGTCTGACGGTTTAGAGCGCTACGCAGGTAAGGCCGGTCTTTCACTTGCCTGCCGAATTCGTCGGCGATGCTCGACAACGCGCTCTCGCTGTCGAGATCGCCCTCTGTTTTAGCGACGAGTTGGGCCCGGAAGTCGTTATTGCGGAAGGCGATCAGGATTGCGGCCATGTCGCCCATGAACTCGTGAAATCCCGCAGTCTCGGGCAGCACGGACTCGTTATAGTAGGGACGCAGGCCATCGAGCACGGCGTGGCCGAACTCGTGGTTGATGATGTCCGCCGAAAGGCAGGTGAAGACGCGGCCGGCCGGTCGGTCAAAGTAGTAAAACTGGAGCGACTTGCTTTCTCGATCGTAGTAGGCGTTTTCCCCGTATCCGGCGTGGGGAACCACGATAAGCCGATTGCCCTCGAAACCCCAGCGAATTGGCCGTCCCAATCCAAACCCGTTCTCGAAGTAGTCGAGTCCGTTCTGCAACGTCGCCCAGACATTGACCTGGTGAAACTGAGGCGTGTTCAGCTTGTTCCGGGTTACCTCATCGCCATCCCCGTCGAGAAAAATGCTTCGTTGAGGATCCCATTTCGCCGGCACAGCGAGAGACTCGGTGCCGCCGTCATAATCGACCACCACGAATCGTGCACTGGTTGGGCCATCACCCAGCCCCGGCTCCCAGGGCACCAGAAATCCATCCGCGAAATCGAAATTTTGGTCCGAAGCGGTGATGGCCGGGTCCTGAAAATAGACATCGAACGGGATGCGTAGGTTCAGTTCCGCCTGCACGTCCCGCTGGACGTATCGGCGTGCCGCGTACAGCTGCCTTCGAGCCTCGGGCGAAAGCGACAATTCCTGCGGAGCTCTTGGCATGTTCACCTCCCGCGCCGGAGCTCTTCCGGCCACCTCACAACGCTTCGTGACGGCGTCTACTCAGTCATTAGGTAGGCAGCTGCTGGTCGAGAAGGCCTTGTTGAGAAGTTCCGCCAACCGAAGGCCTACGGTTCCCAGCTGCTGGTCGATCAGAGGAAGATTTTCATTCCGATAAGCATCATCCAGCACGATGTTATTCGGCACGCTGGCGATCAGTCTGACTGCGATGCGATGGCTCTCGTTGGCCCAGTCGGCCGTGGTACCGGCAGAAACGGCAGTGGCATCAGCGGTCCTGAGCCAACCGGTTTCAAGACGCTCGACATAGCTACCCCATGACCAGGCGGTCTTGTCGATCAGGGCCGCGTCCCAAGCTGAGTGCAGGTTTGTGTTGAAGGGCAGGTCTCCATTCACCCCCGCTTGGGTGGTTATCGTAACATCGATGTCGTTTCCGCCGCGTTCGTCCTTGATTGCGTGCAACGGTTGGTGGAGATCTCCGATGAGGTGAACCAGGAACTTCAACGCCCGCTGCCGCTGTTCCATCGGTGCATTGGCAGCGATGACCGCGAGTTCCCGGTCGGTCGCTGCGATGATGCAATCACCCTGCGCCGGGTCAGGTGTGCAGTGGCGAGTCGCGTCATAGGCTGTAGCTGCGGATGGTATTTCGACGAAATGCCAGCGGGTAGTTTTCCTGTCTCTGGCGCGTTCGTCGTCGGCCCAACTACCCACGGATGCGAGTGAAGTACCTTGCCCGAGTATGGATATCACACCGGCGGTGGCCGCTTCCTTCAAGCGATGCTGCGCTATCTCCGCAACAATTGAATGGCCAGATGTCCCCCAAGCATAAACAGTATGTGTGGCAGCAAACACACCCAATGCAGTCAGCATAAGTGTCCGCATATCCGCATCCCCTCAACATCTACATTACGCCCCTTTTTGTGACAGATGCAAGACAACCGGCGTGCGAACGCGAAGGAGAGCAACATGAGAGTCTTTGGACGAAATGGCTCCATGTCTGTCGCTTGCTCGCGTAGACGATGGTGGCGGTGAACGGTTCTCGGGTCACTACTATGACATTCATCGGCTCGTGGAGTCTGAAACCGGCCACCGGGCGATCACAAACAGGGATCGGCGCCGACCGCGTGGCCCACGCTCGCAGCTTTTTCAACCGCGAGGACTTCAACCTTGCATCGGCCGAGCCTCCGACTTCGCTCTGCTGCCGCATGACGAAATGGTTGACGCTCTGTGGCGGGACTATGTTGCCATGATCGCCATGACCTTGGGCCGGTGCCGCATTTCGACTTGGTGCTTAAGAGCGTCGGACGGTTGGAAACCCCGCTAAACGCGCCAGAAGGCTGACGTTTAGCCCCCGCTTGTTCGCCTTCTGTGCTTTCAAAGTCGCATAAAAGGCAGTGTGGAACCAGATTGCGCCTGTTCATCGCCTAACCGTTAAAAGGCCGTGTTGAGCAGCGATCCAATTCTGCGCCCCCAAACTTCCATCTCGAACTGCGCGCGGAATGACCGCGCGCCGGCTGCCTAGTCTTAGTCTAGCAGTTGCACTGGGCATGCCCTGTGCTCGGCGACCTCAAGCTTCTCCAATGCCTGCCTAATCTCATCTCCAGCGTCCTCCGGCAGCGGCAAAACAGGGCGCGGTGGCTGGACGTGCGCCAGACCGAGGAGGTCGGCGATGACGAACATGACGCGAAAGCTGCCGTAGCGTTTGAACAAGGTCCAGAGCGGCTCGAAAGCGTGGTTCAACCGAGCGACCTCCACAGCGTCGCCGGACTGCGCTGCACGCGTCAGCGCAAGCGCCGGAACCGCCAGCAGACCTGCCGCAACGCTGTACCAGGTGTCACATCCGGCAAGCAGGGCATCGGCCGCGCCCCAATCGCCGCTGTATCCGATTGTGAAAGTGTCAGGCGTCATCGGCCGCAAGCGTGCCAGTTCCCCCGCGTAATCGTTATTCGCCGCCAGAGGCATTTTCACGGCGACGATGTTGGACACCGCTGACAGCCGGGCGATCGATGCGTCGCTGAATGTGAAGCGCGTGGCGCTTGGATTGCTGTATATGCACAAAGGCAGTTCCCCCGCCTCGGCCACGGCGACGAAGTGCTGGAAGACTTCGTCCTCGTTCAGGGGAACGTAGGACATCGGTGCCAGGAGCAGGCCGTCAGCGCCAGCGGATTGGCATCGCGCGCCAGAGCCTGAGCTTCGTCGGTACGCAATGCACCCACACCCACGACAAGAGGCGTTTTGCCGCCGATGCATTCCACGGCAGCCTGGACGGCACGCTTCCTTCGCTCCCTCGTGAGGTAAGCATAGCCGCCCGTGCTTCCGAGCAGCCCGATGGAATCTGCTCCCGCGTGGTGAATGCGCTCGAGAAAACGAGCCAGTGCCTCGGTGTCGACATGCCCTTCCGCATCGGTTGGCGTGAGGGGGAACGCCGACAGGCCACGAAACATAGTCATCATCTATCCTTTCGAAACTACATACGGGAAAGCAGCATGCGCAGCCCGGCGAACGCGAAGAACATCGCCAGCAGACTTTCGATCCAGCGGCGACAGCGGCGATACAGAGCCACCATCGGCGGTGTGGAGAAGACAATGGCGTAGCCGCAGAAGATCATGACACTTAGGACGGCACAGCCACCCAATATCGCTGCGATCCTCTGCCACGACGAATTCGGGCCGATGCCCAGCGTGACGAGCGCGATCCATGCCAGCACGGATTTTGGGTTCGTCAAATGCATCAAGAGGCCCCTTCTATAGAGCTCACCCCGTGAAAGAGCGACTTCGTCGGCCGACGCGCGCGCCGCCAGCTTCTCGTTCGACGTAAGCGCCGACCGTCCCGCCCTGAAGGCGAGGAATAGCAGGTAGAGGCCCCCGAAAATCTGCAGAACGAGCAGTGCCTGTGCGTACCTGGCCAACAGGGCGGAGATGCCGGTCGAGGCCATCAGACCCCAGAAAATCGAGCCGCTGACGACGCCCGAGGCGAGCATGAGCGCAGCACCTCTGCCGCGAGCCATCGCCACGCCCATGATGCGCATGTTGCTGGGGCCGGGGCTTCCCGCGGCAATGACATATGCAGCAAAGACAATGAGCAACTGATGGAGATCGACATTCATTCTCTGAGCCCTTGAGATTCTCATTCAAATCAATAATGCGACCGCTCGACCGGAAACGCCATTTGGTGATGGCGATAGCTTGGCTGACGATCCTGCAGCCCGGCATCAACGCGTTCAGCCCTTCGGCTAGGGCATCTGTCGCCTCCGCCAGCGCTTTGTCGGGCATGGTTTCCAACGCCTCCAATATGAACCACATCCGGCCTGTTGCGGCCTCAAGGCGGGTTCGAGTTCCTTGTCGCCAGTTCCAGCGTCTGCAAGTGACGCCAATGTCGTCGCGCCAGATGACCTCTCCCAATAGGGGAGGATCGTCGACTGCCTCCCCGTTCATCAGAGTGTCGAACGTCTCACTCCCGTCCGCGATCGTCAGGAAGGGGTCTCCCGACATAGGCGTCGTGGTTCTCCGCCCACCGGGATTGCGTATTTCAGGCTGACGGCGTTGTAGAGATCGACGACTGGGTTGATCGTCGCAAGGGTGCCGTCTTTCAGAACCCGCTTTCTGAGGGCCTGGGCTGAGCACGGCGTGCGGCTAGGCTTCGCGCCAAAGAGGACGTAGGCGTCGGACCAACTCGCCAGATGAGCTTCTGCCCAAGCCGGGCCACCCGCCAACACGCAATCGCAGGCTTCAGCAAGCAATCGAGGATCGAAATGTCCTTCTCCAGCTGAAGTCGCATCGACGTAGACGCTCACGGCTCTAAATCCCGATGCAATATTCTGAATTCGACCATCGATGATGGGATCCTCAAACATCCAGGCAACTCCATCAATTCAAGTGCAAGCAATCCATGAGCGGCGCGACCAGTGACGATCGCGTCCTTGACTGCAGACCAATATTGCAGTTCACTGGCCCAAATTAAACTGCCACTTTTGGAGATTTTCACTGGTCCAGTAAAGGAGGGTTCTCGCAGGACAGGAGCGACGCGTCGAATTTATCAATCCCTGCTCAAGCAGATCCAGGCCGGAGTGTACGGTGTCAGTGACGCTCTACCTTCAAGTCGCTCGCTTGCGGAAGAACTGGGTGTTTCGAGGATGACGGTTACCGCCGCATTCGACCAACTCATTTCGGAGGGTTATGTGCGGGTACAGCAGGGACGGAAAGCGTGGGTTGCTTCAGCAGGGCGGCTGAGCCCGGTCGCTCCGCCCGACTGTTCGGCGATGCCCGCTCGCCAGCTTTCAGCCTATGCAACTCGTGCGATGACTCTGCCGTCGAACAGCACCGCAGGCAGGCCGCCGCTCAAGTTCGATTTCCGCTACGGGGATGTTGCAGCAGGAGACTTTCCAAAGGCCCCCTGGCGAAAAGCGCTGAACACCGCCTTTCTCAGGCATCGCGACAGATTGGGATACGATGACCCAGCAGGAAGCCGATCCTTGCGGGAGGCATTGCAGGGCTACGTCTGGCGGTCAAGGGGCATCAGCTGCGATCTCGGCCAGATCATCGTTGTGAACGGATCGCAGCAGGCACTGGACCTCTGTGCTCGGGTCCTTGTCAACCCCGGTGACCGGGTCGTGGTCGAAGACCCGTGCTATGAAATGGCCAAGAACGTCATGCTCGCCGTCGGAGCAAACATCGTTGCAGTACCCTGTGGCGCTGATGGCATAGACACCACGAAGCTTCCTGAGACTGGCGATATTGCGGTGGCGTACTTGACTCCGAGCCACCAGTTTCCTCTGGGAGGAGTTTTACCTGCTGCGCGTCGCCAAGCCTTGATGGAGTGGTCCGCGTCGGCCAATGCTTATGTCATCGAGGACGATTACGACAGCGAATATCGGTACGACGTTGACCCCATTTCCGCCTCTCTATCTCTCTGGGCAAGGCCGCGTCATCTATGTCGGAACGGTCTCAAAGATCCTGTCACCAACGCTCAGGCTCGGATACATCATACTTCCGCATCCACTTGTCGAGGCCTTCATCGACTGCAAGCGGATCGCCGATCGGCACACGTCCACGTTCGAGCAAGAGGCTCTCGCGGCGCTGATCGAGACTGGTGCTTACGAGCGGCATGTCCGCAGGATGCGGAGACTTAACGCAGAAAGACGCGCCGTATTTCTGGCGTCAATGATCCGCGCAATTGCGGACGATATCGAGATCGTCGGCACGACTGCGGGACTTCACGTCGTCGTGTGGTCAACACGATTTGCGCCGGGCAAGAGGCGCGTTTCGCAGATACCGCTCGAAACCACGACATCGGAATCTATCCCGTCACACGCCTGTTCTCATCCCCGACCGATGAACGAGCCGGATATATCTTTGGCTATGCATCCATGTCTGTCGATCATCTCGCCAAAGGAGTGGAAAAATTACATCGCGCATACCTCGGCTTCGTCGGCGAAGCGGCCCCCCCAAGCGGGCCCGGGGGCGACAACGGGAAGTTATCGATCACCACATAGTTTTCATTGCAAGAGGTACCCAGGCATTCGCTGTTTCTGTGACCTGGAGAGAAAACGTTTTCCGGTAGAGCGGTTTTCGGATCAACCACGATGCGCGACCGCCTCTCGGCCTAAACGGCAACGTTCGACCATTGCCGTCCTTGCAGCACGTCGAGAAATCTGCTCGAAAGCCTCTGCCTTTGGCGTCGTCGGCGGACTTGTCGTCCATGCTCGATGGCCGACCAAAACGGAGACCGCCGGCGTTGCCGCCCTGATCGCCGACGTTGCAGTGGCGATCCGCGTCGTCATGGCCGGCAATCCAGGTCGAATAAGGCTTTGTCGCAAACCTCCTACAACCCGCTACGTCGCAGGAGTTAGTTGCTAAAACCGAGACGAGCCGAGATGGACACCAGGGTGGACACTACCAAACACGGAGTTTGATATGACGACGGGAGTGTTTGCGATGGTGTTTGGCGCGGCTGTTTTGCATGCGGCATGGAACGCCTTGGTCAAGGTGAATGCCGACAGGCTCGTCATGATAGCAGTCATGATGATGAGCCAGGTTGCCGTCGGTATGGTGGTTGTCCCATTTGTGGCGTTCCCGACGCCAGAAAGCTGGCCATATATTTGGGCTTCATGTGTGCTTAATACTGCCTACTGCGTGTTTCTGATCAATGCATATCGTTATGGAGATCTGAGCCACGTTTACCCTATTTCGCGGGGTTGCTCACCGCTGGTCGTAGCGTTCATCTCCGTCGCGATCGTGGGTGAAACACTGACCATGCAGGCTGGCTTTTCGGTTGTTGTTATCGCTCTGGGTATCATGAGCCTAACCCTGACGCGTGGCGCGGGAGGCTTCCGGGAACCAAAAGCAATGCTGTATGCGGTGGGCACGGGCGTATTTATCGCCGGATATACGGTCGTAGATGGTTTAGGCGCCCGTCTTGCCGAAAGCGCAGAAAGCTACACTTTCTGGTCTCACCTCTTCAACGGTATTCCGATAACCTTGCTGGCATTGTATCTGCGAAGGGGGCAGGTTAGGGTCTCGCTGCAGAAATGCTGGAAGGTCGGAGTGCTCGGGGGCATGATTTCTCTGTTGGCATATTGGATTGTCACTTGGGCAATGACACAAGCGCCTTTGGCTTTGGTATCCGCAGTCCGGGAATCAAGCATGGTGTTCGCTGTGCTGTTTGGTGTCTTCTTCCTTAAGGAGCGCCTCGACCTGGCGCGGTTGGCCTCCATCGGCATTACGTTGATCGGGACCGCGATGCTTAAGATATCCAAGTGATCGCTGTTCCGAGTTCGATCGAGCCGGCATGAGGGACGAAAGCTCGCTCTTGACGCCTTGCTGCGTTGCGTTGGTCAGCAGGAGCGGCATGTCCGCTCTCCATCACCCCCCGCGGACATCGCCGAGAGCATACCTAGAGAGAATCAGAGGGCTATGCGGTAGCCCTCTTCCACGATCTCTTCGCCGGCCAGGTGGCGTCGCGCATTTCGCAAGTCGCCTCCGCCGTGCACCAGCAGATCGTCGTCGCCTTTACGGCGTACCATATTTCCTGTTGCAGTTTACAGGTTCGCTCGTCCTGCTTGCCACGCTTTCCTGGCCGCTTGCGCTTCCTGTCCTTGTGTGGATCGCGGCGAACATCGCCATTGCGGTTATGGCGGTTCGAGCCTGGCGCCTTGTCCCAGCCACTGCCCAGGCGCGTGCCTCCCGACACGACCGATCTCGTCAGCCTTCAAGCTGCAGGCGCGGGGCCCATTCGGGGAAATCGATCAGGGGATTGCGATTACCTGGAAGAACGTAGATCGCCGCATTGCGATGTTTTTCCCACTCGTCGGGGGCATATTGTTCATGCTAGGCCAAAAGCGTTTTCAGCCGCTGTCCGGCATAGCGCCTGCCGCATAGCCGGCAGATGGTTCTGTCGCAAACGGAATGGCAACCCATATCTGGCACGAAGGCCTCTCTTTTTCGGGGAGCTCGCTTGCTATGTTCAAAGGCCGTCATTTCGACCGATCAGTGATCTTGCTGTGCGTGCGCTGGTATCTGGCCTACAATCTCAGCCTGCGCGATCTGGAGGAGATGATGGCCGAACGCGGCCTGAACGTCGACCATTCGATTGTGCACCGCTGGGTCGTCCACTTCTCGCCCCAGCTTCTGGAGCGCTTCAACGGCGCAAGCGCGCCGTCACCGACGGCGTCGGCGACACGGTCGAGTTCTTCTTCAGCGAACACCGCGACCTGCCGGCAGCCAAGCGCTTCTTCCGGA